>JAEUHH010000038.1 GCA_016795505.1 Verrucomicrobiales bacterium
ATCGGCGCGGACCACTCCACTTCCACGAAGCGGACCTCTTGGCAAACTGCGCGTGACCGCGCGCTGGGGCGTTTCTTTCGCATCGGCCTACGATGCCAGACGCCTGCGAGTTGAACAGGAGGCCAATTTTATGACGCTTACGGTGGATGAGTTGATCACGGCGCTGCGAAGACCCTGAGGGGAAGTGGGAATGCGGAACGCGGAACCGCTGATCTTTTTGGGGAACCGCGAACGTCTTCTCAATAGTTTTCCTGTCCCTTAAAATTCGCGAGCAAGTCAGAGTCACCCTCGCTCGCGCGAGCCCTTATCAGTTCTTCCAATTGCTTGACTTGTGAGACATACAATATTCCAAGCGGCCATAGAATAAAGATCCCTACCAACAACAAGGCTATCATGGCTCCACACAAAATTGCCACAAATTTATCACACCCACTTTTAATCAAGAGAATAGCAGGGCCAAACGACCCAATCGCCCCAAAAAAAACAACTAAGGCTATCGTTATTGCGGATCCAATTTTATTCGGAGCAATTGATCCATTCAGAACAAAGCGATTATGCACCCGTTCAATGCGAGCAGAAAAAACGGGATAGCAGATAAGCCACCGGTGGATGCCGGACGCGATCAGCAACACTGCCCCCTTGCTCGATCTGTCTATGTTCGAGTAAATGCTTGCGTAATCCGAATTAGAGACAAGTGAACCCATTCCCATATGCCGCTCTGGAAACATCACTAAAACAAGCTTCACTGCCTCGCGAAGATCGAGGATTGAACTCGATAGACTTATCGAAAGATGACGGATAATACATGCTTTCAAATTGGAAATAGGTTCAAAACTCAATTTCTGAGCCCTACAAATTGACGGGGCAAGACACTTCAGCGGCAATATTGATTATATCGTGCACATATGGCAACAAATCCTTCAAAAAATCATAGGCGCTGTATGTAGATGTAAGATCCCCTCCCGCAGAAAGACCTCCCCCAGGCCCCCAGCCACCAACGAAGAGTCCATTAAATCCCTGATCATCGAAAATGGCGCCGCCACCTAGTGTCCATGCTGGCAATCCGCCATCTACGGTGAATCCCGTTCCTTCAGCTTCTCTCCACGCCACTCCTCCATAGATATCCAAGTCAACATTAACCCCACCGGCCCCGCCGAAAGTGCAGAATACGCCTGAACTGAGCGGATCAAATAAATCAAGCACCAACCCAAATGCTCCCGATCCACCCAGAAGGCCAACAAAATCACCCTCAATACCAACGAATAAATCCAATAGCCCCAAAGGATCCCAAGCCCCCGCCGGCCCATTCCCCACATACCCATACAAATTCACCCCGCCCGCTTCTCCCAGCGGATCCTCGCTCAGCCACCTGCCCAGGTTCGCATCATAGGCCCGATACAGCGCCAGGTGCAGACCGCTCTTGGCGTGGTAGTGGTGCCCGGTGAAGCCCCATTCGAAGGCGTCGCCCTCCGCCGCGCTCGCCGTGCCGCCGATCTTGATCCGCTCGCCCCACGGGGTGTAGTCGTAGCGCAAATACACCGCCCCGGTCGTGGTGACCACCTCGCGGATGCTGCCGAGATGGTCGCGGGTGTAATGGTAGTCGGTGTTCACCGTGCCGACGGTGCGCCGCTCGCCGCC
The DNA here is from genome assembly GCA_016795505.1 of Verrucomicrobiales bacterium. GTDB lineage: Bacteria > Verrucomicrobiota > Verrucomicrobiia > Verrucomicrobiales > DEV007 > JAEUHH01. Next base: position 1,639 of record JAEUHH010000038.1, read on the forward strand.
GTCGTAATACCGGACCTGCGGGATGGCCCCGGTCGCGTCGCGTTTCTGGCAGATCTTGGTGCCCATCCACAAATACCGGTGATCGCTCGCCACCACCCAGGACCCGGCTCCGGCGGGGTTCCACGTCTTCTCCACCGCCCGCACCCGCCGCGACTGGCCATCGTAGGTGTACTCGGTCCGCCACGATCCCGCCACCGGCACGACATCGCTCTGGATGGCGGTGAGGCGATTGATGGCGTCCCACTCATAGACGCGGGTCTTGCCCCCGGCGACGGCTTCCTGGGTCACGTTGCCATTGAGATCGTGGGCGAGGGTGCGCTCCACTCCGCCGACACTGACGGTGTAGCTGCGCCGCGCCACATTGCCATTGGGATCGGTGGCTTCGACCTCCAGCCGCTTCTCACCGGGGCCGAGATTCAGTTCCTTGCTGTAAAGGAAGCTTGCTCCACCCGACAACGGCCGCAGCGGGGCCGGCTCGCCATTGACGGTGACGGTGGACGGCTCGTCGACAGTGCCTTCCACCAAGGTCCGCCCCGCCCCGCCGACGCGGTCGAGGCGGTTGGCGCCGCCGATCCCGGCCAAGCGCATGGCGGGGCCTTCGATCTCGTGGGTGCGGCGGCTCTGGATAGGCCGCCGCATCATTTTCGGGAAATGCCGGGACGAAAGGACGCGGCCGACAACTTCCGTCGGAGACTGAGCGGATTGGGGGGAGAAAAGTGCCACCGTTTCGGAAGGATACCGAAATGGACGGAAATAGTCAATGCCGGCGAGCCGGACGTCAGTTCGAGGAACGAACAGCCCTCATCTAACCGTGGGGGAGTTGCGGGAGTCAAGAAGACGGACGGTTGTCAATAATTTTGCCTAACCCGTAGCGAAGCGTCCCGTTCAACGAGCTACCTAGTCTGGACTATTCCCGATCAAGGAAACTCCACCTCCAAATCCACTCGAACTCGGGACCACGAAATAGCCGAACCCGCCCTTGTTGGCTCCCTTGTTAAGAAGCACCCCATGGAACCCCGCCAACCGACCATCTTCAAGCCGGAATCGACCCGCAAACCAACCGTTCTTCCGGTTGAAATCAACCAAGAGATCCTTGCTGACGATGGGAACTCGAATCAGACGGCCCGTGACGGGGTCGAAACTGACCAAATGCTCAATCGTTGCCGACAACCCGCCATCGGAAAACTGCATAATCGCATTGCCGTTCACCAAATCCACCGTTCCCTGACCGAGATCAAAAGAACCCAAAGGATCATAGAACGTTCCCACGGCATCGAGGCGAATGCCATTGGGCCAACCTGCCGCATAGTGCGCCAAATGCGAAAACTCCGGACGAATCCAGAGCAAATTGACGCCACTCACATCGCTGTCAGGTAGATCCGCAAAAGCCAACTCACCACTGGCATTCCCCTTATGGGCATAAAGCGCCCCATATACCGGAATCGTACCATCTTCACGGAGCCAAGCCGCGGACACCATGGGTGTGTGGTCTGGCAAGTAGCCCTTGATCAAGGCAATGCCGTTCCGATACAAGATCAAAGACGCAGCACCATCACCTTTCGGAATACTGTCAGGATCAGGTTCATCGCCAGGACTACTATCGGCCAATACAACAGTGTACGGCCTAAACTTCGGCAGACTAATTGACGTTTGACCAACAGCGCCGAGGTAAGCTGGAACCTGGACGGCATCTGCTGCCCGACGTCCAGAGAAGGTCGCCAAATCCATCTCGTTCAGCGCATCTACACCGCTAGTCAGTGTACCAGAGATACCATTGCCGGCATCTACCCGAAAAGACAACCGACCAAAATTGCGAACATTGGCTCCCTTACCGGCGAAAAGCTCAATACCTTCATCCCAATTTGGTGAAAAGCGTGCCGTGCCGTCGTTACCAAGCACTCCCCGCAACGTGTGCGCTATGCCGCCAACAATGATGCGACCGGAGAACGTTCCCTTCTCACGCACTGCGACGGTCAGCAGACCTGTTCGCCCAAGAATCGGCGTACCTTCAGGCACCAGCACCGCCGAGAAGAGCCCGGCAAGCTCGGGCCGCTCCTGATAGTATTGAACCACATGAACTGCACGCCCCACGATACCCGCCCAATCAGTAGCTACGACTTCGATGATATTCGGACCATTCTCAGCCCTGGCTTCAGAAACAGACCAAGGAACCAAATTGCCTTCAAAATGGGCACCTCCATCAAGCGTAAGCGCTTCTCCATTTAGCAAAACAGCGAGAGATCTAATGCCGAATCTGTCAGCTACATCACCAGAGATATTGAAGGTGGCCGGTACGAAGCTCGTCTTGGGACCAGGTGATAGAATACGAACCTTCGGCTTCTCCTGATCCAGACGGCCAGGAAGAACCCTTACCGAGAAGCTGGCGGTCGAAACATTGCCAGCCAAATCAGTGGCGGTAATGGTGACCGGAGTAGATCCGACGGGGAACCGACTGCGGTGGAAGTGGGAATATGTGACGCTGCGAACACCAACGATATCCCTGACAACGGCAGCAGGACGGTTCACCATCGCCCCATCTTTGTCAGTAGCCTCCACCTCAATATCGCCGGGCGGAGTGATGTTCGGAGGAGTCGTATCCACCACTTGAACGGTACGACTTGCCGTCGCTATGCCGCTTAGACTGTCCACAGCAGTCCATTTTACGGTGTAAACACCGACCCGATTAGCCTTGACGGAATCGGAGGTGATTACAGCCGTCAAGTTGCCGTCTTCGAAATCAAAGCCTGTAGCACCCGGATCAACATAGGTCTCCGCTGCTTCAACAACCAGCGGATTCGCGCCAAGGAGAGTGACCACCGGAGCAGTGTTGGTTGCTCCTATTCCTGTGAGCAAAATCCGAAAAACCGGCTCGTCGAAGTCATCGCTGTGGATCTCGAGAACTGACTGTCTGTACGTCGACTCGACCGGCTCGAAACGAACTTTGAATGTGGATGCTTCGTTCGGATTCAACATGGAGTCGAGGCCAACAAGGCTCACTGAAAACTCCGATTCCTGGGGGCCTACGATGCGAACATCCTCCACATTCAGCGCGGTGAGGCCCAGATTTCGAATCGCAATAGTGTGCCAACCTCCTTGAGATCCAGCCCCAACCCTACCCAAATCCACCACACTGGAGTCACTAACAAGACGCCTGCCAGAACCATCTTCAACTTCGATTTCCGGCTGCGTCCCAAATCCATTCACGGTGATGTCGAACGGTGCTTGTTGGAAGTCATTGTTCTGAATCAGAAGAGTCGCTGAACGGTTACCGGTCGACGACGGCGAAAAGATGACTGAGAAAGTCGTGGAACCAGATGGCTCCACCACACTAGCCATGGAGGCCGTGTCCAGAACAAAATCAGAGGAGTGAGCACCACTCAACGTGACTCCGTTCAGATTGAGAGGAAAGCCACCATCATTCCTGATGGTGAAGATTCTTCTGGCACCCGTCCGGCCCAACTCGACATTCCCCACACTTACAATCCCTGAATCCGGAATATTTTGAAAGAGAGGGCCAAAAACCATGATCTCAGGCTTGATGACATTAGTGGCAACGGCAAAGTCGAAATCCGCCTCGTCGGATTCGTTACTGCTGATGCGAATTGTTGCCGAATTCACCCCCGCAAGAGCGGATGGGGGTGCAGCGAGGCTGATTGAAAAAGTCGTATCCTGCCCCGGAGCCAGGGTTGTGGCCATACCGGACGTGTTCACAGTAAACCACGTGCTTCCACTTGCTCTTGCCAGGGAGCGCAAGTTCAGGGGCCCGCCCCCTAAATTGGCAACTTGGAATACCCTAGTTTGGCTACTACCCGGACTGACATTGCCGAAATCAACCACTCCGAGACCATCAATAAGCTCGGCTCCGCCGACTTGAGTAACCTTGATCTCTGGGGCGCCGTCGCTCGTAGAAATCAGCAGATCGTCGATAAAAACTTTTGTGTCGAGCGCATCTCCCGAAACCGCCCCAGTCCAAGGCGCCATGGAGAATCGGATCGAATCAATGCCCTGGGCGTCGATGGAACTCGTTCCCATTGACTGACCATTAATCTTGGTCTCCCAAGTATTTGCGCCAAAATCAACGAATGTTTCCACTAGGTAGACAACTCCATCCGCAAATCCCACACTACGTGGGCTCGGAAAGGTCTGAACCATGTTCAGCCCCCCATGGAAGCTGGTTGACCTAGCCTCCGGCGTATCCATAAACATGCTGAACGCGTAGTCAGAGTCCCGTAGGTTCTGAGTCTTGGCAAAGAATCTGACGTAAAGGGTAGAACTGTCTGAACTGATGGGTATGCGAACCTGCTCATAGGAGCGGCGCCCCTCGAATTCCAGACTGTTTCCGCTATTTACCAGGGTATTGCTCAACTCGGGATTTCCGAAGACAATAGGCGGAATTTCAGACGTACTTTCAAAGGATGCGCTGTAAGGAAGATTGGAACCGCCAACATTTCCGCTTTTTGCAGTCGCGATCAAAAGGTCGTCCAGGAAGACCTTGGTATTGAGGGCATTGCTTGAAACGCTTCCGTGAGTGGGGGAAATTGAGAAGCGAATTGACTCGACGCTCGTGGCATTGATTGGGCTGATGCCGATCGACTGCCCATTTACCTTTGTTTCCCATTTGTTCGCCACGAAATCAATGAAGGTTTCGATCAAATAAACGGTTCCATCCGAAAAGCCCTGAATGTTGTCGCCGGGAAAAGTTCGAATTTGATTTAGGCCACCGTGGAGACTGGTGGTTCGGACTTGCGGCGTGTCCATAATCATGGAGAATCCATAATTGGAGTCCCGAAGATTCTGAGTCTTGGCGTAAAATCGGACGTAGAGCGTGGGACTGCCTGAGTTGACAGGAATCCTAATTTGCTCGTAGGATAGACGCGCTTCGAATTCCAGGCTGTTGCCGTTATTGACAAGCGTGCTGCTCAATTGAGGATTGCCAAATACCACCGTCGGGATTTCTGCCGCGCTCTCAAAACCCGAGCTGTAGAAGACTTGGGGAGTTGCGGTTGAATCGGCTGCATTTTCAGAATCGGCAATTACCAAGTCATCAATGAAGACTTTCGTATTGGGAGCATCCCCCGTTGCCGTTCCGGTCCAGGGGGACACATTTAGGCGAATTCCAGTGATCCCCGAGGCATTTATTGCACTGACCCCCATAGTTTGACCATTTATTTTGGTTTCCCAAGTGTTGGCAACGAAGTCAACGAGGGTTTCCACCTTGTACACACTGGCGTCCGCAAAGCCGGCGCTTCTGGGATTGGGAAACGTCTGAATTACATTCGAACCCCCATGGAAGGTGGTATTCCGGACCTGAGGCGTGTCCATCGACATGGTGAAGGAATAATTAGAATTCCGGAGATTCTGAGTTTTTATGTAAAATCTAACATAAGCAGTAGAGCTGGTCGTATTAATTGGAACCCGAACCTGTTCGTAGGTGAGCTTTGCCTCCAGCTCTAGGCTTTTTCCAGAGTAAACCAACGTATTACTCAGATCAGGGCTTCCGTTCAGCACCTCTGGAATGTCGTTCGCAGTTTCGAATGAGCTCCGGTACATGACCTCGGCCGAGGCCATCGACAGAAGGCTCGACAAGGCGACAATCGACGCGGCAAAACGCTTCAGAACATGCCTTTCGAAAAGCTTCCGAGCCAGCGTTCTGTGGTCTCTGCGGGAAACCGGCTTTCTCGACTCAAAACCTTCTGCTTTGGACTTTGTGCTTAGACGGGATCTTTCCACGGAGAGGAAGAATGATTGGAGGATCATAATCGGTTATTCTCGGTTGTTTCCGAATATTTGGTCAACCATTTTTTTCGGTTTTTTTCGCTTGATTTTTTGTTTCGGTTGGATTCGGCGGCCTGGCCGGAGTCTTGGGAGCGAATGGAGTTCTTCTCAGCCGTGTATTGGCTCGCTCAGACTATCGGGAGCCAATCGAGCTGCAACAAGTCAACTGCCGCCGCTCTTTTTGCGGGAACCGCATTTCTCCTCGCCCTTTGGTCCAGTCCTTTTCAAATGGGGTCTGTATTTGACTGTCTTTGGGAGGTGGATTGTTGCTCGCGCCACGTCGCCTCCTTGCCCGGATATCTCATTCCCCTTCTGCTACGACCAGCCGTGGTCTGTGCCCGCTTCGTTCCGGCCCGGTATTCCCATGGACGGTAGGTTCTTATAGAGTCCGGTGAAAATCCGGGCCGCGCCTTGCAGTGCCAGGTCCTCGCGGCGGATCGCGACGAAAGGGTATGAGATATTCGGGCTAGGTTTCCAACGGCGCGGCTTTCCGGAACGGGGCCGTTGATACTCTGGCAATTGCGGGAGGGCTCTGGAAAATTGATCGGCTCATCTTTCGATCTTCCTACCTTTTTGCCGTCCAATCCCCTTTCCTCCTGATTTCTGGCGGCCCGGCGGAACCACGTCTGACCATTTTCATTTGAATCAAATCCGTTGCGTTGGTTGCTTCTCACCGGAGGAGGGCCACACCACGAAGCGCAAGCCATCACAACAGACCGGGACAGATGTGCCCCCACTGCTTATTTCTACCGGTCCGATGGATTCGCCATACCATCTGTTTGATCTCCGATCAAACAGGGTCTCATCGGAGGAGACACCCGGTCGCATCGAAAATCCGGTCCGGGCTCAAAACGGCGCAAACACGGCACGGCCGCGGTAGGCGCCCTTTTCGAAGGCCCAGACGACACAGTAGGCGCCGGCTCCATCGCTGTTTACCATGAGCAGCAGGGCGCGCTCGGCGGGATCGCCGGGGGTGAGGAGAACGAGGGAATCGACGTTGGGCTCGTAGAGATTGTCGGCGACATCGAGGGGCAGGGCGACGGGCTGGCCGCCGATGGCGACGGTGAGGGTGAGCAGGCGCCGGGGCACGCCGCCGTCTTGTCCCCAGGGCACTTTGCCATTCACCAGGGCGACACCGTCGGCGGTGTGGGTGACTTTGTGCTCGGCGGGTGAAAAGGGACCGCCACTTACCCGGGCCTCAAAGCCGCGGTGCAACAGCCGGCCGGTGGCGCCGACGGGAGCGATCTGGTTCCACCCGGTCACGGGCTTGAGCCGGCTGCCGTGCATGTAGCGGGGCTCGGTGCGGCTGGCATCGTCGAAATAGACGCGGTGAAATCCGCCCTGGGGCTCGGGATCGACGGCGACAATGCTGCCGGAGGGGATGCGCCCGGCGACGTCGGCACTCACCTGGGGTGCGGTGCGCACATTGGTGTGGCCGTCTGGATCCTCGACGAGACGGAGTTGCTCCAGCACGGAATCTTCCACTAAGGGAGTATCGGAAGGGTCGTCGGACTGGGCGGCGGCGAAGCCGAAGGCACAGCAGGCCGCGACAATGGTGAGCGGGACGAAACGGCGGAAAGGCATGCCGGAAAGGGAACGCCGCTTCGGGCGCGGGGCCAAGGGAATTTTCTTTTTCTCCGGAAAATCAGACGCGCGGGGCGGTGGTCAGCGGGGTGACGGGATCGGCGACGAGTCGGCCCTGCCTCTCATTGAGCCGGCAGGTGGGCAGGCGGGGCAGGACGTGGGTGGCGAAGAGGTCGCACTCGTCGAGATGGGGGTAGCCGCTGAGGACGAAGGCGCGCATGCCGAGATCCATGTAGCGGTTCAGCTTGGCGAGCACCTGATCGGGATCGCCGACGATGGCGCTGCCGCAGCCGCTGCGGGCGAGTCCGACGCCGGACCAGAGGTGATCCTCGATGTAGAGGTCTTTTGCCTGGGAGCGCAGTTCATCCTGCCGCTGCACGCCATAGCTCCGGCTGTCCTGGGAGCGGGCTTTGATCTCGGCTCCCTTGGCGAGGTCGAGGCGGGAGATGAGCCGGTCGGCGGCGGCGCGGGCCTCCGCCTCGGTCTCGCGCACGATGACGTGGCTGCGGAAGCCGAAGTCGATCTTGCGGCCATAGGCGGCGGCGCGCTCGGACATGACGCGGATGGTCTCGGCGACGCGGTCCTCGGTCTCGGGCCACATCAGGAAGACATCGCAGTGCCGGGCACACAGGTCCTGCGCGGCCGGGGAGATGCCGCCGAAATAGAGGAGCGGTCCACCATTTTGCTGATAGGGCTTGGCGGGCTCGGTGGTGGGCAGGGTGAAGTCGTAGTATTTCCCATGCCACTCGAATGGGCCGTCGGTGCGCCAGAGGGCCTGGAGGATCTGGATGATCTCGCTGCTGCGCTCGTAGCGGTCTTCGTTGCTCTCCTTTTTGCCGGGCAGGTCGGAGGAAATGATGTTGATGCAAAAGCGGCCCCTGGCGATGTGGTCGACGGTGGCGATGGCGCGGGCGAGCATGGGCGGCCAGACTTCGCCCATGCGCAGGGCGACGAGCTGGTTGATCTGCCGGGTCTGCGGGGCCATGGCGGCGGCAAAGGTGAGGGCGTCCTGTCCGGCGATCCATCCGGAGGGGAGCAGGATGTTTTGGTAGCCGTTGGCATCGGCCCGCCGCACGATCTCGCCGCAATGCTCGTAGCTGCTGCGCAGGTCGCCGTCGGGCACACCGAGATACTCGTAGTCGTCGGAGCAGAGAGCAGAAAACCAGGCGACTTCGCAGTGCCGGTCGGGGGTGCGGATCGGGGGATGGCTTTCGCTCATGGACAGGGAGGGGAAAGAGGATGCGAAACGGACGGGGGGAATTCTCAACCGGAATAGTCTGCCACGGATGCGCGCGGATTGTCGAGAGCGTGTACTTTCTTGCGATCCAAACGGGCTGGCGCGGCCATAACCGGTGTCACTCAGCGCGGAGATCGTAGCAAATCAGGCGCGGCTTGCCGCTGTCGAGGAAATTGTCCTCGTGCTGGGAGATGTAGAGCAGCCCGCGGTGCAAGACGGGCAGCGACCAGGTGGAGCGGGAGAGAAAGAGCTGGGTCTGGTCGACGATTTTCAGCCCGGCCGGCGACAGGTCGAAAATGGCGAGCGTGCCCAGTTCGCCCAGCGCCCAGGTGCGGCCGTCGGCTTGGAGCAGGCTGCCGCGGAAGAAACGCAGCCGGTAATCGCGACCGCCATTCGGCATGGCGAAACTCCACTCGGGGTCCTGACGCCATTTTTCCTCTCCGCTGGCGGCATCGTAGCAGGCGAGGGAGGCATCCGGCTCGTTGCGGCCGGGAAACCCGTAGAGGTGGCCATCTTTGACCAGCGGCGTCATCCAGTGCATGCCGAAGCCGGGTGCCTTCCACGCCTCTTTCCATTTGAGATCGGCCGTGAGTTCGAGCATCACACCGCCTTTTTCGTAGCAGTCGGAGACGTAGACGCGATCGTCGCCGACGACGATGGGCGACGAGGCGTTGACGGACTCGAATTTGTCCGCCCGCCACGGGTAGGCATCGTGCAGGGTGCCGGTGGCGGGATCGATGCAGAGCAGGCCGCCGGTGGCGGGATCGCTCTCACCGCCAGCAAAGACCAGCAGCCGCGGCTGGCCGCGCAGGGTCTTCACCACCGGGGAGGAGTAGCTGGCGCCCCACTCGTGCCGGGTGCCCCAGATGGTCGCGCCGGTGTGCTGGTCGAAGGCCACGACGCAGAGTCTGCCCGCGCCGCCAAGGTTCGCGATCAATTTTCCGTCATGGATGACCGGGCAACTGCCGTAGCCAAAAAAATTGTCGCCGATCTGGAAGTCCGCCGCCAGATCGCGCCCCCACAGGCGCGTGCCAGTGCGAAGGTCGAGGCAGGTGAGCACACCGGTCACGCCGAGGGTGTAGACTTTGCCCGAGTCGATCACGGCACTCGCGCGGGGGCCGTTGCTGTAGCCGTAGCGGTCCCGATACTCGACGGGGTAGGCGTGGACCCAGTGGCGGCGGCCAGTCTCGGGGTCGAGGCATTCCACGGTCTCCTCGTCATCGAGCCGGTGAAACATGACGAGGCGCCCATCGACGATCGCCGGCGAGGTGTAGCCGGTGCCTTTCCGCATCTCCCAGACGATTTTCGGACCGCCGGCGGGGAACTTCGCGAGCAGCTTCGTCTCGCGGGTGGTGGCGTCGTCGTGCGGACCGAGGAAACGCGGCCACGGCTCTGTCACAGCTCCCTCGGGCAATGGCTTCGGCGCAGCGCGGTAGGTGAGCCGGTCGAAAGACTGCGGCTCGGCCGACGTCTGCCCCTCGGGTGGGGCGGTGACTTTCGGCGGCGCGGGGTCGGCCAGTGGCTCGGAGCGGACCGCGGGGGCGCACCCGGCCCAAAGGATGGAAAACATCAGCAGACAGCGGGACAGAGGCGGGATCTTCATGGGCAACCAGGGAAAAACAATCGGACTCGGGGTTTCGAAATGGAGCATCTCCCGCCCGGTCCTGCAATGCGGCGGCGCGGCGCTTACACGTCCACGTCTGGCTCGGCAGCCAGGAGCCCAGATCCCGGCGAGCGGCGGCGGTGCGAAAGAAAAGGCCCGTCTCACCGGGGCGAGACGGGCCTTTCATCAGAGGAACCGCTTAAACGTGTCACCCGATCGATCGGATCGCGGCGACACCTTTAATGACCGCCGACAGGCCAGAAAAGTCACCGGTTCCGACTGAAAATTGCGGTCCCGGCCCGCGATGTCGGCGAATTTCCCAAACAAATCGCGTGAATTCCCCCCCAATCGCGGTTCACTTGCCGTCCTCCCTCCCCGTTTTCATCCCCTCCCCCATTTTCTTGCCCGTGGCAGACGCCCTCGACATCGCCAAAGCCTGCGCCCTCCATGCCGACCAGATCAAGGCCGAGGACATCGTGATCCTCGACCTCCGCGGCTTGTCGTCCATCACGGACTACTTCGTCATCTGCAACGGCACATCCAATCCACACCTCAAGGCCATCCGGCGCGACATCTCCGAGAAGGTGCTGGAAACGCTCGGCGAAAAGCCGCGCTCGGTCGATGGCGACCCGGAAAGCCAGTGGCTCGTGCTCGACTACGTGAACGTCATCGTGCATGTCTTCCACGCCGACAAACGCCACCTCTACGGCCTGGAAACGCTGTGGAAGGATGCCCCGCGGGTGCCGCTCGACTTTTTGCCCGTCGCGCCATCGGCCTTCGGTGCCTCTCAAGCGTAAGACTGCCCTGATGCGCGTCGAGATCGTCAATACCGGCACCGAGCTGTTGCTCGGCAAAGTCGTGAACACCCACGCCGCCTTTTTCGGCGAGGAGCTGTTCAAGCTCGGTCTCCGCGTCAACCGACAGACGACCATCCCGGACGGCGAGCCCATCCGCGAGGTGCTCACCGAGCGATTCCCACATGCCGACATCCTGCTCATCACCGGCGGCCTCGGTCCCACCAGCGACGACATCACCCGCGAGATCGTATCCGAACTGATTGATCGCCCGTTGCGCCTCGACGAGGCCGTCTGGGAGGAAATTCGCCAGTTTTTTATCCAACGGGGCCGTGAAGCCGCCGAGAACAACCGCCGTCAGGCCATGATCCCTGATGGCGGCGAGGTCTTGTCCAATCCCAACGGCACGGCGCCTGGCCTCTACCTGCCCGCTGAGCCGGGACGCTGGCCGCACCTGTTCCTGCTGCCCGGGCCGCCCCGCGAATTGCGCCCCATGTGGCGCGACCTCGTCGAGCCTCGCCTGCGCCAGATCGTCGGCGTCACCTCGCTCCCCTGGCGGAATTTTCGCATCCACGGCATCGGGGAATCCGCCATCGCCACCGTGGTGGAGGATCGCCTCGCCGCCATCGACGGCCTGGAGCACGGGTATTGCGCCCGGCCCGGCGAGGTGGACATCCGGCTCATCGGCACGCAGGCAGCCATCGACAGCGCATCCGCCGTCATCCGCGGAGCTTTTGAGCAGGACATCGTCACCGAGAGCGAGGATTCGATCGAGAAAGTCCTTGTCGATTGGCTCACCAGACTCGGTCAGACCGTGGCCACCGCCGAGAGCTGCACCGGAGGGCTCATCGCCCATACCCTGACCAACGTGCCCGGCTCATCCGCCGTTTTTCCCCGCGGCTACGTGACCTACGCGAACGAAGCCAAGTCGGACCTGCTCGGCGTGCCGGCCGAACTCCTCGCCACCCACGGCGCCGTGTCCGAGCCCGTCGCCACCGCCATGGCCGAAGGGTGCCTCGCCGCCAGCGGGGCCGATCATGCCATCGCGGTCACCGGGATCGCCGGTCCCGGCGGCGGCAGTGCAGAAAAGCCCGTCGGCACGGTCTTCATCGCCCTCGCCAGCCGTCGCCACGACCTGCCCACCATCGTGCGACACGAACGCTTCGCCGCCGACCGGCTTTCGTTCAAAAGCCGCACCACCCGCGCCGCCCTGGACTTGCTGAGGCGGCGACTGGCAGGGTGGATCTGAGCATCAGCGGCAGGTTTCACCGGTTTTTGGGAAATTCATCTTGATTTTCCGTTTCCCATCGCCGTGGGGTGACTCATGTCGCCCGAAGATTCCCTCCACCACGGCCACGACAAGCTCTTCAAGCTCGGCTTTTCCCATCCGGGCGATGCGGCCGCGTTCCTCCGCTGGAGACTTTCCCCCGCTCTCGCCGATTCGATCGATTGGGATGCCCTGCGGCTCGAGCCGGGCTCCTTTATCGATTCCCAGTTCCGCAACAGCGAGAGCGACCTGCTCTTCTCCGCTCCCTTCCGCCACAGCAGCGCCAGCGACGAGCCCGGGTGCCTTTTTTACTTTCTTCTGGAGCATTTCAGTTCCCTGCCCAGCTTTCCTGGGCTTCAGTTGCTCCGCTACATGCTGCGCATCTGGGATGACCGCATCGCCGCTGGGCGGAAAGCCGGCCGCACCCCGGCGAAACTGCCGCCCATCGTGCCGGTCGTC
>JAEUHH010000041.1 GCA_016795505.1 Verrucomicrobiales bacterium
ATCGGCGCGGACCACTCCACTTCCACGAAGCGGACCTCTTGGCAAACTGCGCGTGACCGCGCGCTGGGGCGTTTCTTTCGCATCGGCCTACGATGCCAGACGCCTGCGAGTTGAACAGGAGGCCAATTTTATGACGCTTACACTCATCCGAGCCTTCCACATCCTGCTCCAGATTATCCGCCGTCGTTCCCAGATCAGTTGGCTTCGCTCATCGGTGATGTCGTTGTGCAGCCGGAAGTCACCATCGTTGTCGATCGTCCACTTCTTTTGTTCTACTTCACCGGTGAATTTTTTCGAACGGGATGAAAGAAGGGTCAAATGGAAGTGCAAACGCATGCGGCGATCATGATCAATCCCGCAGCGAAAAAGTAGGGCAATCGGTCAATCTTTAATAGTGGGCGCGGACCACCAGTGAAAAAGGCCTCCCATCTCGAACAAAGCCAAGGCCAGATGCCGGTCAGGATAGCCAAGATGATGAGGGGTAGCGCGAGGGATGCCAGAAATCCCTTAGCTCCGTCAAAGATGACTCCCCATACTCCGTCCAGAACTGTCTCGCCATAGAGGGCGGCGAATCCCTTTGTGCCGACCACAGGCAGTATCACCCCTAGGCAAATCAGAAAAAGCTTGAGAAGATAACCGGCCGGGAAAAGACAGAGCAAGGTCACCATTCCAAATCGGCCCGGTTGGCGCATCACCCATCTTCTCATCCATCTCGGGGGATGAGTCAGCCAGGCGAGGCAACGGCGATACCACCGAGTCTCCTGCCGCAATTGTTCCAAAAAGCGCCCCTCTTTTCCAGCCGGCCCAAGAAACCGGGAGGTAGCCAGATCGGCATTCAATTCCGCACACCAGATCGCCATGATCGGCATGGTGAATGGCGCTAGTAACAGCCCCAAATGCCCCCCAAAAACAAACAACTGCGCGAGAAGGAATCCTCCAAAACTGAGGAAAGTCCCACGCCCGCTTTTTTGAACGTTTCCTGAAATGCCGGCACTCCCCATCTCTTCTCGGGCACGAATGTATCCGTCGATATGCTCGATCAAGATTGGGATTTCAATCAACAACACAAACGCGAGAAGACTCCAAATGATTGCTCCACGCACCGGGCTGCCGACACCAATCAAAAGGGGATCGCCACAACGAAGATGAGTGATTTCGTGGATCAGCACGCCCTCCGCAGTCCGCCGATCACGCTTCCACAAAATCAAAAACCCAGAAAAAACCCCAAGAACTGCTCTCCGAAACCGATTCGGATAGATCATCGCCAATTGACCGGGCCGAAGACTCTGGGTGATGGTCAATCGGTTGGTAAACTCTCCTACGAATCGGCGTATTTCGGTGAGGCTTTCGGTTTCTTGGGTTGGAGGGCCCAGACTGAGTTTCCGCTCCACCCAACGAGCCCGCAAATACGGCAGAAATACCAGACATACAGAAATTGCCAAGGCGATACCGGGAAGCGACTCCAACAGATAGCCGGGATAAGTCAGAAATTTCCACTTCACCATGTCTGGAAACTGGGCGGCAATCTCTAAGTCCCTTGTTCTCGCTTCCATCATGGAGGACCAGCCCCACTTGATCTGGGACCATAGGTTAGGCAAAGACCACAGCCAAAATGCGAGCCATATCCACAGCCAGGGAGGAAGCCCAGGCCCTGGCATTCGTTCATTTTGATAGGCCGTTCCACCCTCCTTTGGTTCAGTACTCATCGGGTTGGATCGTTCAGGTCTTATCCGCTGATTTCCCCAAATCTTTCAGCAAGGTCTCCGCAGCCACGGGATTCTCCAACAGGACGCGAATGACGCGAAGGGTGGCAGCGTCGCATTGGTCGGGATTCAATCCGCATTTTTGCAATTGGGCAGAAAGAGTCTCGATGACGTGGGAGAGCGCTTCCCAAGCCTTTGCTTTCCCGTCTGAAGAGGTCGCCGCGCCCCCCCTTTCTTTGCCGCTTTTGAAAAAAGTAAACGCCTTCGATTTGATCTCGTATATCGAGAGACCGCTCTTGATGATGCCGAGGACATCGTCCGATAGGTCTTTTCCCTTGAGAACCAGCATTGCCACGCCGGACGTGAATGCCAACCCTTCCAGCACGGCGGGAATCACCGCCATCAAAAATGTCGATGCTCCGGCAGCTCCCAGCTCATGCCCTGCCGGCTGGAACAGGTCCCTCCGCCGCTGGCCGCCAGCGAGATAGGCATCCAAAAATGCGGGCGCCAATTCGGATTCGTCAGGCGCCACCTCTGTGGCTATCAGGCCGACAAGCTGGAGATTCGAATTCATGGCGAGAATAAAGAAAAATCGGGAAAGATTTGTCAAGAATCTCTTTGCGTTTCCTTTCCTTGGAGACGCTTCCTTTGGTTCCGAAAGGATCGTCATCCAGAGCCCTCCTGGAGAGCGGGGGGGCGGCAACTGTTACGCAATGACGGGATTGTTTCAACGTAGTCTCGTGGCGGCGATCTTCATAAGATTCTCCATCGTCTCCCAATCAGTCCGAAGAACCGTCCATCTGATTTTTCCGTCATGACAACGAACCGTAACATTGGCTCTTATATCGCGCTGTTGTCCATTTTCGCGTCCCCGGGAGCGTGGACGGTGGAGATAACTTCTCCTTCCCCTGTGAAAAGCGCCTCTCTGGACGCTCCGCCAAAGGGACTGAGCGGGTCGGACTGGGCCTCAATCCGGGAAGCCTACGAGGCTGGGCGCCACGCCATCCAGCGGCGGCCCGACGGCACGCTGGCGGCGCCCAATCCGGGCCAGCGATGGGTGACGGAATTCGACGGCCGGGGATTCCTGACCCGGCCGGATGGTGGCGGCTGGGAGTGGGGCCTGGAATTGCGGTCGGTCAATGGACGGCAGACCGAGGCCCCGGTCCAAGAGGCGGAGAGCGGCGCGGGCAACGCGGAGGGAAACCGGTTGCGCTACGACCGGGGTGGCGGGTTGGAGGAATGGTTCGTGAATGACCGGCGCGGTCTGGAGCAGGGCTGGACGTTTGCCGGGCCGCCGCGGGACGGCGGACCGGACGGGGCGGCGGACGCCGACGGCGCGCGCATCCGGCTGGACCTCGCGGTGCGGGGCGGACTGGCGCCAGCGGTGACGGGCGCGGGATTGTCGGTGGCCTTTCGGGACGGAGCAACGACGGTGCTGACCTATGGCGGCCTGAAGGCTTGGGACGCGGTCGGCAAGCCGCTCCCGGTGCGCTTCGTCGAGGGAGAGGCGGCGAACCAGCAGATTGCCATCGAGGTGGACGTCGCCGGGGCGAGCTACCCGGTGACGATCGATCCCGTGGCGCAGCAGGCTTACTTAAAGGCGTCGAATACGGATGCGGGGGACCGGTTCGGCACATCGGTGGCCATCTCGGGCGACACAGTGGTGGTGGGAGCGAATGGGGAAGGCAGTGCCGCCACCGGGATTGATGGCGACCAAGCGAACAATTCTGCAGATTGGGCGGGAGCCGTCTATGTCTTTTTCCGGTCGGGTGTCACTTGGACCCAGCAGGCTTACTTGAAGGCCTCGAATACGGACCTAGAGGACAATTTCGGCTATTCGGTGGCAATCTTTGGCGACACGGTGGTCGTGGGAGCACCTGGGGAAGACAGCGCTTCCACTGGGACCGATGGTGACCAAACCGACAACAATCTTCAAGAAGCGGGTGCCGCCTATCTTTTTGTCCGGTCTGGCAGCACTTGGACCCAGCATGCCTATCTAAAAGCTTCAAATACGGATGCGGGGGACTCTTTCGGTGGATCGGTGGCGATCTCGGGCGATACGGTGGTGGTGGGAGCGACTGGGGAAGACAGCGCTGCCACCGGTATTGACGGCGACCAGTTCGAAAACAGTGCGGAAGATTCCGGAGCCGCCTATGTCTTTACCCGGTCGGGCGTCTCGTGGACCCAGCATGCCTATCTAAAAGCTTCAAATACTGAGGCATCCGACGGATTCGGCGAATCGGTGGCGATCTCGGGGGACACAGTGGTCGTCGGAACAGGTTGGGAAGACAGCGCCGCCACCGGGGTCGACGGTGACCAGAGTGACAACAGTGCCAAGTATTCCGGAGCTGCATATATTTTCTCCCGCTCGGACGGCGATTGGACTCAGCAAGCCTATTTGAAGGCGTCGAATACGGATGCGGGGGACCGGTTCGGCAGGTCGGTGGCCATCTCAGGCGACACGGCGGTGATAGGGGCACCCTCCGAATCTAGCGCCACCCTTGGGATCGATGGTGACCAGTCCGACAACAATCTTGAAAATGCGGGAGCCGCCTATCTCTTTGTCCGCTCGGGCAGCACTTGGATCCAGCAGTCTTATCTGAAGGCGTCGAATACGGGGTGGAGCGACCTTTTCGGTGAATCGGTGGCGATCTCGGGGGACACAGTGGTCGTTGGAGCAGGTTGGGAAGACAGCGCCGCCATCGGGGTCGACGGTGACCAGTCCGATAACAGTGCCGGCAATTCCGGTGCCGCTTACATCTTTACCCGCTCGGGCGCCAACTGGACCCAAAAGGCCTATTTGAAGGCATCGAATACGTCCTTTCGAGATGGCGAATTCGGTCGTTCGGTGGCCATCTCAGGCGACACGGCGGTGATAGGGGCTCCCCAAGAATCCAGCGCCGCCACCGGGATCGATGGCGATCAGGGGGACAACAGCTCATTGCATTCAGGAGCCGCCTACCTCTTCACCATCGAACCTGAACCCGACCCCACCCCAGTTCTCCACTCTCTTAGCAAGACCGGCGCCTCCGCTCCCGGCGGGATCGATCTCGCCTACACGACCGCGAGCTTTGTGGCGGTGGACGTCGGCGACGCCACCTTCGAGCAGGGCTTGACCGGCTCCGGCGCCCCCCGGGGACGGAACCGGGCGATCTACCACTGGGACGCCTCTTCCAGCGGGCTGCCCACGCAGGTCCTGCAAGCCGGTGCGCCCCTCACCGACGTCCACGGCAGTTGGGACGACCAGTGGGTCGGCCGGGTGCATTCTCCGTTGGCGAACGCCTCCGCGTTTGGGCGTCTGTTTCAGGTGACGGCCGCCGGTCCGCGCACCAACAAGTTCAACAATCAGGCGCTGCTCCGTGATGATGGCACCCAAGTTTCCCTAGTGAGGCGCACCGGCTGGCCGCATCCGGAACTCGGCGGGGCAGACTCCTGCGCCTTCTACGAAGCGCTCGAAGCCCACGGCGGTGACTTGGTGGTAGTACCTCATAAGCTGCGGCCCCTCGCTGCTGCGGGCGTGACCAAGCTGAACGACAGCGGTCTGCTGGCGGTGAGCCACACGGGCGCCGCCCTCGGCATCGCGGCCCCGCCGCGGGAGGGCGATCCGGACTACAATGGCGACGGCACTCTGGGACAGTTCGCCCCGCGGGCGGCAGTGCGCGACGCGGACCAACCGATCTTTTTCACTGCCGCCCACCTGCCGCAGGGGGGCGGCAAGCCCGTCGCGGGCCTTTACGCCTTCGATTTGGCCGGGCAGACAACTGGGCGGCTGATACAGCAAGGGGACGTCGCTGGGGGTGCGGGCACGGCGACCTTCCGCACCTTTCTGGGAATCGCTCACGGTGAAACCGATGCCCTCTTTCGCTCTACCCTGACAGGAGCTCCCAAGTCGGGCAACGAGGGCCTGTGGTACAGCGACCACCTGCCGGCAATGCTGAAGGGCGAGATCTGCGACCCGGTCTATCTGCCGGGTCTGACGGTGGCGAGGATCGTGCGCTTCTGGCCGGTGGGACAGCGGCAGGTGGTCATTCAGGTGATCCTGGCGGGTCCGGGTGTAACGAGAGCGAACAACACCGCGCTGATTCTCCACCAAGAGGACAGGGAGCGCTTTCCCCTTCTGCGGACCGGGGAAATGGCGCCAGGGATCACCGACATTTCGATCACCTTGGCAGCCATCCAGGCCGTGGATGTGAACCCGGTGTCGGGACACTACGCTGTGATCGGAAGCCTTAGAGGGGCCTCCAAAACCACGAATCAAGCACTCTGGAGTGGCCAAACGACGCTCGGCAGCGATACGAGCGTCGCGGGACAGGAAGCCCGGCTACCGAGATTGCGCCTGCGAAAGGGCGACACCTATACCACTGAGCAAACCCCGATGGATCTCATTCGTGGACTTGCGCTTAAACCCGCTCCCGATCCTACTGGTGCCGGCGGCCGGGGCCTCGCCCAAGCGGTTGGCGCTGGCGGTCATATCGGGCTATGTCTCCTCGGCGACCGCAAATTGCAGGAATGGGTGGTGCTGGAGCCGTGAGAGAGACTTCTCAATCTCAGTTTAGCCGATCGGTAGGTTGATTTAGGAATTCGTGGCACGGAGGAGTTTCGTAATCATGTGCACCGCCGCTGACCACCGATCCGCGTCGCCTATCTCCCTCACCAATCATCCGTGCCCACCACATCCAGCTCCATTTCATCCGCCGTCGTTGCCACGGCATCGATGATGGTTTGCAGCGTTTCCGCATCGGTATTGGCGGCGATCTGGGCGGAGAAAACCGCCACGTATTCCTCACCCATCTTTCGCATCTGCCAGGCTCCCACCTTGGTCTGGGTGTTCTCCGTCAGCAGGCGCCGGGCAATCTCGGCCGAGAAAGGCTCGGCCGATCTGAAACCGATCGACCAGACCTCCCGGACTTCCAGATTCCGCAGGTCGGAGGTGTTCGACAGCACCCAGATCAGTTGGCTTCGGTCTTCGGTCACCTCGTTGTGCAGCCGGAAGTCCCCATCCTTGTCGATCGTCCACTTCATCTCCAGCTCCTCCAGCAGGCGGCGCACCCGCGCATCGCCCTCTTTGGCGTCGCCGAGTTGGGCAGAGACAGGGAGGAGCAGACCGGCGCTGCCCAGGAGCAGCAGGCTGGTGACCGTGGCGAGGGAGCGCAGTCGGGGAGTCATGGGATGACAGATGGGGTGCTGGGTTCGGTTCAGGGTGAATGATGGGTCAGAGAGCAACCCCCGGGCCAAACGCGCTTTCCAGCCCCGCTCGCCCGGGAGTCGATGGCGACGGATTAGCAGATCAGAGCCCCCGGCGTCAATGGGATTTCCACCCTGCGAGGGAAGGGGAGAGGGGGAGTAATCGGTGAAAAGGAAAAGGTAAGAAGTGGGGAGGCTTCCGAGGTCCGTTTTCCGTCATCAGAGCGCGCGGGGCTGAGCATGGGTGTTTGTGGGGTGCCGAGCCCCCTCCCTGGGAGCGCCGGCATCCCTGCCGGCGGAGACGCGCGGGCGGGACCGGTGCCCCAGACGCCGGCAGGATGCCGGCGCTCCCAGGGGCCGGAGCGGTGGCGACGGTTTGGGGGAGTCCGATCCGACCCGGTTCCCTCGTCCGCCCGCCCCGATGATTCAACCCCACATGACTTTGTCTTCCCTCCCCGCGCTGCCCTGGCCCCTTGAAGGTCAGTCTGCTACCCGGTTCAGATCACTTTACCCCGACCAAAGTCCTTGCCTCCGCTTGTCCCGGCGCGGGATACCCGTATTCACTGGCGGTGACGCGGGCCAGGCCCAGCAGGTGGCGCCACCGGTAGGCGGGCCGGGTGTGGTGAAAGTCATCCCACACCGTCTGGAAATATTTCTCCGCGTGCAGCGCGCCGTCCTCGCTGACCGCGAAGCGCAGCAGGGTGTCGAACAGCGGCCGCTCTGGATGCCCGAGATCGGCATAGCGCTGGACCACCGCAGCCGCGTGAGACTGGAGGCGCCCCTCGATCATCTCGCCCAACTGGGCGAGCAGGCGGTCCGGCGCCGTGTCCTGGATCGAGCCCACCTGGCGCGCCGACGGCACCGGCTCGGCGCTACCCAGCACCGGCCCGCGTGCCATCCGGTCACGGGCGACCTGCCAAGCCCCGAGGATCAGGCAGGCGGCCCCATGATGCCCCCCGCCGACCTGGGAAAGATGGCGCCACGCATTCACCGCATCGCTGGCATGCACCCCGACCGAGTCGCCATGCACGCTGCCCACCGTCTTGCCCGGCATCTCCCAGGCTGGGATGCGGCCCGGATCGCGCAGCACGATCTGGTTTGCCGCCAGGGCCAGCGCTTCCCCGATCACCTCGGGGCGGTAGCCGTCGGCCAGCGCCGTCGCCACCGCCGCGGCGGCATCCTCGGGCGAGGCGGTGAACAGCGTCCCGCCCAGCTCACCGACCCACGCATCGCTCGCGTCCCGCGTGCCCGGCGGGCGGCCCGGCAGACCGTGCTCGTCCAGCAGCCGTGCCAGCACCCGGCCATGGGCCTCCCACTCCGGTCGCCGCTGCGCCTCCGCGTCCAGACAGTAGCGCAGCGATTGGCGCAGCAGTACCGCGGCATGATCCGGTCCGACCACGTCGATCATCGACCATGCCCGGTAGGGCAGCACCGTGCGATGCACCTCCACGTTCTCCTCCACCACCCGCAGCAGCGCGTCAAATGCCGCCGACCGGTCGCCGACTACCTGCGCAGCAAAGAGCTGTTCCGCCCGGGCTGTGTCCCCGGCCATCACGGCCGCGCGCAGCTGTTCCGCCGTGGCCGATTCCCCCGGTGGGAGCGTCGGCGGCACTGGCGGGAACGTCGTGGGTCGTCCCCCTGTCTCCGCGAGGCGATGCGTATTCCGATACAGCACCTTCAGCACCGGCAGTGCCTCTCTGCCGCGGGGCATCAGGGACGCCATGTGCAGCGCCGGTGCCAGAGCCATGAAGGTGTGAAACCCCACGTAGTCCCCGCCGCCAAAGACCCGGGCATTTGCCAGCGCCCCCGCCGCCACCAGCCGCCGCAGCGACACGCCCCCGGCCAGCTTGGCGACGAGCCCGGCCTGCAGTTGATCCAGTGGGGTGTCGATCAGATAGTCGACCAGCAGTTCCAAGTCGCCCCCCGGCAGCGCTTCGGCCGTTCCGGGATCAGGTGAGCGGGGCGCGAGCCCCAGATCGGCGGCCCAGACCGGGCCGAGGGTGGCAACCATCGTTGCCTGGCCGATTTCGGCAAGAAACCGGCGGCGTGCGAGCGGATGGGTTTTCATGGCAGTTCCTCGTGGGAGACTGCCCTCCATCGTGACAGAGGGAGGGGTTGAACTGCAAGCCTTTCTTTCGGCTGGGATTGTTGAGGGAGGGAGGGGGGCAAATTTCAAAGTCCCAGATTGCCCACTGCCTGCTGTTTACGGATTGGGCGAAGCAGTCGTTTCAGTGGCAGTAACAGTTGATGCTGGAGATCATCCGGCCCCGTCATGGGCGTACAGGGAGCCCTCACCCTGCTCATGATGAAATTGGTACACAGAGCGGGACGAATTGGATTGACGGTATCGTGGCCATTTCATATGCGGTCAGTTGCCATGCCTTCCGAATGCATCGGGAGGCTGGCGATTGGAACCATGACTAAACATCTAAAACACACCATCCACCTCGTGGCGATTGCTGCCGCGTTGATTGGAATTCGCGGAGTCGCCTCCGCCGATGAACCGGCGCCTGTCGCCGGACCTGCATTGGGAGTCTATGCCGGTCGGCTGCCCTTTTTCGGCAGCTTCCCCAACGATTCTCATCTGACCAACGGCTACCTTTGCCTCAAGGTATCCAGCAAAGGAGCCGTTTCCGGCACCATCGCCTTTGCCGGGTACATCTACCGGGTGAAAAGCGCCTTGGTGGGCGGTGCCCTCGGGCCCCTCACCATCACCCATCGTTACGGACCGAGCATCGTCTTGTCGATCACCTTGGCCGATGCGTCAGGGATCACGGGCACCGTCAACCGGGTGGGACAATCTCCCATCGCGTTTTCCGGCGGTCATGCCCTCGCTCCCGTGCCCAAGCACACCGCGGCCTCTCCATTCCCCTACTACGGTCTTTACACCGTGGGATTGGACCACGTGAGGGGCACTTGGAACGAGACCCTGAATCGGGACGAGTGGGACCACGGTGACTTTCTGGGAGAGAGAGGGTATGGCCTCATGAAAATCTCCAAGACCGGGCTCGCTACCCTGAAGGGACAGTTGCCCGACGGCACCAAATATGCCGCCGCCAGCTGTGCCATTACCTTCGGGCCGGGTATCCTGGAAGTCTGGACTTACGCGCCGACCCTGAAAGGGTTGGGCAGCGTGGTCGGCTTCATCCAGAGCCTGGTCAATGCCGGCAGTCCCGACGATCCTGTCATCCTGTCCGGGTCGATGCGGTGGTATCCCGACCAGTTCACCCACCCAGATCGCTCTTGGCTGGTTGCCGCCGGGTCTGAGTACACACCGCCCGGGGCAGGAGTGCAGATTCTGGGGGTCGGTCATACCTTGGGTGCGGGATTGGGGGGGAGCGTGAGTCAGGAGAACTTTTGGGATGCCGGGTTGGATATGAATCACGCAAATCTCTTCTCTCTCCTCGGCGGCGCACCGGCCCCATCCACTCCACCTGCGCCCTATGGTGTCCTGTTGGCGGCCAAAGGCGGAGTGGTGTCTATTGGCCCCGGACCCGCGACCGTCGCCATTGCCTTCTATACCAAAACCGGCG
This sequence comes from Verrucomicrobiales bacterium, assembly GCA_016795505.1. Lineage (GTDB taxonomy): Bacteria > Verrucomicrobiota > Verrucomicrobiia > Verrucomicrobiales > DEV007 > JAEUHH01. The sequence goes on from JAEUHH010000041.1 coordinate 10,421, forward strand.
GCTTCAAAGCCACCTTCATCCATCCCGGTACCCTCAAAAAGACCATCGGCTACGGCGCAATCATCCAACACCGGGGGAATTTTGGCTCCGGTTTCCTCAACGGCACCCTTCCCGGCTTCGGCTATGGGGTTTTCGTCAACAAAGTGAGACAACCCGACCGATCCATCGTGTCGCATCCCGGGTGGATCCGACTCTATCCAGACACCGATGTAGAAGGGGGCTTTGGGGATCTCGGGGATTGATCGCAGTCCGACCACCGAAGCCAATCTTCAGGAAATGGGGGAGAACGCCGTGCCGCCAACCTGCGGCGTTCTCCCGACATTCCGATTCTAGGCCCGGTCTGGATCGTTCCCAGACCATCGCCGGGGTGGAGGCTCCATGACCCCGGTTGTCAGGGTGCCAGCGGCCGCGCCGTGGCGTCGGCGAGCCAGCTTGGCGCTCCCAGCCCTACGCGAATCTCCCATCGCAATTCGCCCATCGGCGCCCTCATTCCCAGTTTACACCCCCTCAAATCCTGCTCCCATTCACTCTGCCCACACCCCGCTACCGCGTCGCCCATGCCCCTCTCCTGGAACGAAATCAAACACCGCGCCATCAAGTTCTCCCGCGAGTGGCGCGGCACCACCTCCGAGAAGTCCGAGCGCCAGACCTTCTGGAATGAGTTCTTCGAAGTCTTCGGGCGCCAGCGCCGCACCCTCGCCGCCTTCGAGGAGCCCCGAGTCGTTCCGGCTTTCCGGCACCTCGAATTTCCAGAGTTCACTGGGTTCCGATGTGGAGTTGCCAAGTAGCCGGGATTCGGTTCAGTTGCGTTCCAGAATTGCCTTTTGACCTTTCAAGAAATGGCCCGCTCCTCTTTGCCCGCGTCTTCACCCTTTGAATTGTTCCCCGCCCTGTCCTTTGTCGGCGAAGACGTAGAAAGGATGAAATCGCTTGGATCAGAGGAGCGGGGAGCCGTTTTCACCCGGCGGGAGGTGGTCGATTTCATTCTCGATCTCGTCGGATATACGCCCGACCGCCCACTTTGGCGTTCGAGCCTATTGGAGCCGTCGTTTGGGTCCGGTGACTTCCTTTTGCCAGCTTTGAGTCGGCTTCTTGAATCGGCGTTTCGTGATGGTATTCCCCCCCTCCAACTGAAAGAAGCAATTCGAGCAGTAGAACTCCACTCGGACACTTTTGAAGCCACCCGGAAAAAAATTGTCCGGACGCTGGTCGAACGCGGTCTATCTCGATCGGAATCCAACGAACTTGCCGATGCGTGGCTGATTAATTCGGATTTTTTGATCGAGGATTTCGCAGGGTCCTTTGATTTCGTCATCGGGAACCCTCCCTATGTTCGCCAGGAATTAATACCCGCCCCCTTGCTGGCCGAATATCGGCGGCGCTTCACCACACTTTATGACCGGGCCGATCTGTATGTCCCCTTCATAGAGCGTTCCCTCCGATTGCTATCCGCGAACGGGATTCTCGGGTTTATTTGCTCCGACCGTTGGATGAAGAATCGGTATGGTGGCCCTCTGAGGGAGATGGTTTCGAAAGGGTTCCGGCTGAAGTTTTATGTCGATATGGTGGGTACGCCGGCATTTCAGACCGATGTGATTGCCTATCCAGCAATCACCGTGATCCAGAGAGCCAAGTCGGGACCTGTGCGCGTGGCCCATCGTCCGCAGATTAACGCTGAATCACTCGCTGACTTAAGCGTTGAATTAAAAAAAGCCTCTGGGAGGCAGTCCGCTGCCGTATCGGAGGTGGAGTTGGGCCCTAGTGGTTCAGAGCCCTGGTTGCTGGAGGCGGATGCGCGACCTTCACTTGGATTGATTCGGAAATTGGAGAAGGAGTTTCCCACCCTGGAGGAGGCGGGTTGTTCTGTGGGCATTGGGGTTGCAACGGGCGCAGACAAGGTGTTCATCGGCCCTTTTGCCGAAATGGATGTAGAGGCAGATCGGAAATTACCCCTCGTGATGACACGAGATATCTTAGATGGCACTGTGCAATGGCGGGGTTTGGGGGTGATTAATCCGTTTGAAGAAGACGGCCGCCTTGCCGAGCTGGATCGATACCCCCGATTTGCTGCCTATCTAGAAAAGCATGGAGAGAAGCTGCGCAATCGGCACTGTGCCCAACGTACCCATGCCGGATGGTATCGAACGATTGATCGCATCACACCTTCACTGGCGAAGACGCCCAAATTACTGATTCCGGACATCAAAGGATCGGCGCACATCGTACTCGAAGAAGGGCAGCTCTATCCACATCATAACCTGTATTATGTTGTTTCAAAGGAGTGGCCATTGAATGCCCTTCATTTGGTGTTGAAAGCGGGCATTGCCCACTTGTTTGTTCGAGCTTACTCCACCAAAATGCACGGAGGTGCGCTCCGGTTTCAGGCCCAGTACTTGCGTCGCATTCGACTGCCTTTTTGGGCCGACCTGCCTCCTGAGGATAAAGATCAATTGTTTGAGGCTGGAAACACGAATTCGCCCGAGTTGGCAATTTCGATCCTTAAGCGCATATACCGACTCTCTTCCACAGAAGCGTCTTTCCTCAAACAGCACCTCTGATTCATGCCCATTTCACTTGCGAACTACCAAACTAAGACCAAGGCAGCTGTTCGGGCATTTTGGTCTGGGCGCCGGGCGGCTTCTCAGAAACAAGCCGAAAAGGGAGAGGCGGACCGTGGTGAGAGGGGGGCAGTGACTGCTGGGAACAACATGGACGGCTTCATTGGATTGATGACCGATCTGGTTAGATCCAACGGATTGAAGGACGCTGAGATCCATTTGACGCGGAAAGCCTTGACCTTGCCTGGATTTTTTCGCCCAACCAAACTTTGGGACATGCTGGTTCTAGACCGGGGAATGCTCGTTGCTGCGTTGGAGTTCAAGTCGCAGGCAGGTCCGTCGTTCGGGAATAATTTCAATAACCGAACAGAAGAAGCGATTGGTACGGCCCATGATTTTTGGACGGCTTATCGGGAGGGAGCCTTTGGCGACGCTCCGAGGCCTTTTCTGGGGTGGCTGATTTTGGTGGAAGATGCGGAGGAGTCCAGACGCAGCATACGAGATGCCTCCCCTCATTTTGGGGTTTTCCCGGAGTTCTCCGACGCTTCGTATATCGAGCGGTATCATATCCTCTGTAGAAAACTGATTCAGGAGCAGCTTTACACGGCTGCCACTGTTTTAGCCTCGCCGCGAAAGGCTTATCGGAGCGGCGAATTTTCCGGCTTTGAAGATCTTACCAGCCTGGCGTCGTTTGTTTCCACATTCGCAGGACACATTGCGGCTGTTGCCGCCCGGCAGGAAGAACTCTTTTAACCGAGCGATTCCCCGGCGCGACCCTGGCCGATCTCTACGATCCCCTCACCATGCCCCCGGCCCTCGACCGCGCCGTCGAGCGCTGTTACCGCCGCGAGCCCTTTCCCCACGACCGCGCCCGCGTCGAGCACCTCTTCGCCCTCTACGAGCAACTCACCGCCCCCCTCGCCCCCGCCGAGCGTCCCGCCAAGCGGAAGCGGCGCGCCGGTGGCGGAGCGTGAGCGCGGAACGGGAGACCGAAAAACGGGAAAAGGAGGGAGTCAAAAGAGGGGAGCGTTTCCAGGGGCCGTTTTCCCCAGTCCCAGCGGGTGGTTTGCGCCCACCCCTGGGAGCGCCGGCATCCCTGCCGGCGTCTGTAGCACCCGTCCCCGCCCTTTCCGCCGGCAGGATGCCGGCGCTCCCAGGGGCCGGACCGGCGCCCCCGGAGACCCGTCGCCGATCCAACAGGGTCTCTCCTCCGATCCAACCCGGTTGCATCGGCGATCCGACCCGGTTCCCTCGCCCGACCGCCCCGCCGTGACGGCGGGGAAAAGGGCCATTTTGGCGTAAATGGCTGATTTTGTGGGAGGCGTGACGAAATCCCCAAAGTGGGGTAGTGCACTACCCTAGCTAGGGTACGGCAGTACCCTAGATAGGGGAACGCACTACCCTAGCCAGGGTACGGCAGTACCCTAGATAGGGGAACGCACTACCCTAGCCAAGGTACGGCAGTACCCTAGATAGGGGAAGGCACCACCCTAGATAGGGGAACGCACCACCCTGGCCAGGGTACGGCAGTACCCTAGCTAGGGGAACGCATCACCCTGGCCAGGGTACGGCACCACCCTAGCTAGGGGAACGCACCACCCTGGCCAGGGTAAGGCACTACCCTAGCTGGGGGAACGCACTACCCTGGCCAGGGTATCGCCTTTCCCCGGCGATTTTTTCGGCTTCCCTCGGGCGGATCTCCCACCGCCCCGGCGCCACCCTCGGCTGCCCCCGATGATTCCACCCCCCCATGATTCTGTCTCCCCTCGCTCACCCTGACCGCCCCGCATCCGCCCGCTCCGCGGCCTCCCGCGACCCGGCCCGGATCAGCCGGCCGGGCTGCCGAATTTTTTCCCGTGGCCGGCGATTTTTCTTCCCAAACCGACGGTTTTTTGAAACGCTCTGCCGGGGGGGCTAACAATTGTCAGGTTCGCCCCCTACCGAAACCTCCCGCCTCTCCACCCCATGGCAACGAACGCTGCCGCCATGAACGAGTATGAGGATCGCCACTGGCGCGTCCTCGCTCACTGCCTGAAACAACGGCGCCACACCGCCGGACTGAGCCAGCACGTCCTGGCCGACCGATCCGGGCTGTCCGTCTCTGAGATACAACACATCGAGCACGGTCGCCGCCACCCCAAGACCGGCACCCAGAAGCGGCTCTGTGCCGCCTTCGGCATCTCCCATCTGGAGCTGATGTCCGAGGTCGAGCGGGTGGAGCGCGAGTGGGAGAGCCGGGGCCTGTGAGGCTCACCCGGCGTCTGCCCGAAAAGACTGACAATTGTGGCGGTGCGCGGCGCCCGGTTCCGTGGTGAACTGTGGCATCACCCCGGACCCTTCCGCCGCATGACTCCGCCCCTGACCTACGACACCCCCGGCCTGACCTACGACTCGCCGGGCGCGTTTTACGACGACGGCGGGGTCGGCCCGGAACCCGGGCCCTATCAACCCGCAGGAAAACACACGACGATGAGCAAGTTCAAACTCGATCTGAAAAACAAAAACGTGAATGACAAGCTGTCGATGGGCGACAACCACATCACGGCCATGACGGACAACCCCCACTACCCCGTCGCCACGCGGGTGCCCACCGATGCGCAGGTGCAGACCGCCCAGGACGACCTGGAAGCCGCCAATGCCGCCGTGGACGCCGCCGAGACGGTGTGGAAGGAGAAGATCCAGGACCGCAACTTCAAGGAGGCGGCCTGGGATCTGGTCATCACGGCGCGCGCCAACAACTGCGAGGCGGTGACGCCGACCGATCTGGTCGCCCTGGCCAGCACGGGCTTGCCCCTGCGCTCGGCGCCGGCCCCGGTGGGCGTGCTGCCCGCGCCGACGGGGCTGGAGGCCCGCACCAATGGCTTCGAGGGCGAGATGGAGCTGACCTGCGACGCGCTGAACGGCGCCCACACCTACGAGTGGCAGTGCCGCCTGCACACCGACGGCACCCCGTGGCAGCCGGTGAAATCCACCACCACCCGCAAGGTCACCGTGACGGGTCTGACGCCCGGCGAGGTCTATGCCTTCCGCGTGCGGGCCATCGGCACCGCCGGTCCGAGCCCGTGGTGCGACGAGACCACCAAGCGCGCGGTGTGACCGGTGCGCGGCCGGCGATCGGTCCGCCCGGCTCCCGCTCCTGTCTCCCTGCGCCGGGTCCCGTCGGTACCTGGATGGCAGGTTGGGATGGGGCCGGGGCGGGCGGCACCGGTCGCCGCTCCCTCGGTCCCCCTGTCCTGTCCTGTCCGGCTCTGCCTCGTTTTCGATCCACCCTTTGTCCGTTGCCACCACCATGCCCTACGATCCCAACTACCCGCCCACGAATGCCGCCATCCAGTCGGCGCCGCTCCGCTCCCAGTTCCAGGGTCTCCACGACCTCATCACTAGCATCCCGCAGGGGCCGCCCGGCCCGGCAGGGCCGCAGGGTCAGACCGGCCCGGCGGGTCCGGAGGGCGGGCCGGGAGATCCCGGGCCGCAGGGGCCAGTTGGTCCCGAGGGTCCGCAGGGCCAGACGGGAAATGCCGGTCCGGTCGGCCCCGAGGGACCCCAGGGCCCTCCCGGCGAAGTGACGGCAGCTCAGCTCGCCGCCGCCATCGCCGGCACCAGTGGGAACAGCAATGCCGTCGCCACCCTGGGCCTGTCGGCCGATGGCATCTACAACCCGGTCCAACTCCAGGAGGTGATCAATCGGCTGGATGAGCTGATCACGGCGTTGAGGCGGTAGGGAGGGGAAAGGAAAAGGGATAAAGTAAAAGCTAATAAGTGGGCGAGGCCCGACCACCGACTGCACCGTTCCGATGGAGCGCGGCACCCTTTTACCCGATCCCTCTTCGGTTTACGGACGGCTGGCCCGCTATCGCGTGATCTCTCGCTGGGGGGAACTGGCTTGACCCTCGGGAGCGGTGCTGGGTAATCTCGGGTTCAGGATCGGACCTGTCCGATGTAATCCAGCTAGTGAACCTGAAAAACACCCCGCTCATGAAAACACCCTCGCTATCCACCCTCCTCGCCTTGGCCGCCGCCCTCGCCATCCCTGCCGCGGCAGTGGCCGAGGACAAGCCCGCTCCCAAGAACCCCGACGAGCCGTCCAAGCCAACCGTGAAACCAGCGCCCGCCGACCCCGCCAAGCCCGCGGAGAAGAAGGCACCGGGCGAGCCATCCAAGCCGGTGGTGAAGAAGGCACCGGGCGAGCCATCCAAGCCAGTGGTGAAGAAGGCATCGGGCGAGCCATCCAAGCCGGTGGTGAAGAAGGATGCGCCGGCCGACTCTGCCAAGCCGGTGGCGAAAAAGCCGGGCGTGGGCGGTCGGACGTTGGAATTTGCCGAACTCCGTGACCGCTGCGATGAGAACGGCGATGGTACGATCTCGCTGGCCGAATTCCAAAAGAGCAAAGGAAACAAGGAAGCCGCGAGCGTGGAGAATTGGTTCCGCTCCCGGATCGGGACCGGGACGGTCAGTTGTCGAAAGCAGACTTCGCCCCGTTGGACTCGAAGAAGTCGTGAGAGTGAAGAGTGAAGAGTGCGGCAGGGTGAGCGCGCCGGACCGGTGGCGGCTCCCAGCGGTGATCCGTCTGGAAACAGCCCCCTGAACTCTCCTGCTCTTGCTTACCCGTTGACGGCTCCCGCGCCCTTCCCCTGACCGTCGATCTCTCGTCCTCTCCAAACCGGCCCGGGGCTGGCTGTGGCGCCGCTGTGGGAGATGCTGGGAAACCTATTGCCCTGATGGGATCGTGAGAACGAAATAGGCGATGGATCAGGGGAGTGTGGACCTCGGCAACGAGACCACGCCGAAGCGTCTGCGCCAAAGGCTGCGGCCAAGCGATCAAGAGCACTGGCGAGGTGGTCATCATGCGGGAGGTCCCCATTCGCTCGCGAGAGGTGAGGCAGGGGTGGCATGGTGAAGGAGGCGTGATGTAAGCGATTTCGACTCCGATGGAGTAGCCGCTGCCGCACCTGCCCAAAATGGGTAATTTGAAATTTGTCAATCCGGTCCGGGGCTGTCTATTGGCCGTTCACGAGTCCAAACCGTCCCCTATCCGGTGCCTCCGATCGATACGACAGAACTCCTTTTTTCGAAGCAGCGATACGAAGAGCGTCGGGGCGAAGTCCGGCTGCACATGTCGCACTTCTTCCTGCGATACCTGATCGACATCTACCAAGGTTTTGAGGGAGACCTGGCGATGGCCATCGTGCTGGGGGAGATCTCCCACTACAACACGGGGAAGTTTTTTTCGCCGGAGAAACTGACCAACGCATCCCTGCGGGAGCTGCAGAACGATGCGGCCTTTTGGAAGGGGATGGAAGGCTGCAACGCGTATTCCATGAGCTGCGCCACGGGGATCCCGCGGGAGACGGTGCGGAGGAAGGTGGCTGAGCTGAAGAAGCGGGGCTGGGTGGAGGATGTCCCCAAGGAGGGATTGCGCATCACCAAGGCGTGCGCGGATCATTTCGGAGCAGATTACTCGCTGCGCTTCCTGAACGGCCTGCTCCGGGCCTCACGGATCATTGAGCAATTGCTGGCAGATGGGGAGGAGGAAGACCTGCCAAATCTGAAGGCAAAGCCTCAATCCAAAGACCGCACGGCCCGGAACGGCGGTCCCGAGCGCCGCAAGTCCGCCCGCAAATCTCTTTCCCCAGCAAAGTCAGGAACCCAAATCAAGAAGAAGAAAACATGAGTGCAGACTTCAACAGCATGATCAATCTTTCCGGTCACGTCGCCATTGTCACCGGCGCGGGAGCGGGCATCGGAAGGGCCATCGCGGAGACTTTCGCCAGGGCCGGTGCGGCGGTGATGGTGAGCGATCGTACGGCTGAGGCGGCCGCAAACGTTGCCAATGAGATTAACGCGGCGGGCGGCAAGGCCATCAGCATAGCCTGCGATGTGACGAGCGACGTGGCATTGGAAGCGATGGTGGAGGAGACCGTGGCCGCCTTTGGCAAGATCACCATCCTCGTCAACAACGCCGGTGGCGGAGGTCCCAAGCCTTTCGATATGCCGATGGAGGACTTCACCTGGGCCTACAAGCTCAACGTCTTTTCCATCTTCCGCCTCTGCCAGCTTTGCGTGCCCCACATCCAGAAGGCAGGCGGTGGCGCTATTCTGATGATTAGCTCGATGGCGGGTGAGAACAAGAACCAGCGCATGACGTCGTATGGGTCCTCCAAGGCGGCAGTGAACCATCTCACCCGCAACATGGCTTTCGACCTCGGTCCCAATAAGATCCGCGTGAACGCCATCGCTCCCGGCGCCATCAAGACGGATGCGCTGGCCACCGTTCTCACGCCGGAGATCGAGAAAGCCATGTTGAAGCACACCCCGCTGGGCCGTCTCGGTGAACCGTCCGACATCGCTAATGCGGCCCTTTTCCTATGTTCACCCGCCGCTGAGTGGATCAGCGGCCAGGTGCTGACTATCTCCGGCGGCGGTGTGCAGGAACTCGACTGAATTCAAACCAATTGAAGTTTAACCGCAAACCATTGTTACCCACCATGCCACACGATCCCTACCAAAGACTGGAATCTCCCTTTGCACTCGACGGTTACGTTGTCGTCATCACCGGTGCCGGCGGTGCCATCGGCGGTGCGACGGCGGAAGTACTCGCCGCCGCCGGTGCCAATGTCGTCGTCTCCGATCTGAATCTCGACACCGCGCAGGCGGTGGCAGACAAGGTGACGAAGGAAACGGGCAAGGAGACCCTGGCGATCAAGACCGACGTGACCAGCGAGTCCGACCAACACGCATTGCTGGATGCGACGCTGGCAAAATTCGGCAAGATCACCGCGCTTATCAACAACGTGGGCTGGGGTGAATACACGCCTTTGTGGGAGGTGAGCATGGACTACATGATGAAATCCTACCTGCTCAACACGGTCAGCGCCTATAGCCTCACCAAGCTCTGCCTGCCCCACCTGAAGAAGGAGGAGAATGCCTCGGTCACTTTCTCCGGCTCTGCCGTTGGCACCACACCCTCGCCTGAGTTCATCTCCTACAGCAACGCGAAGGCGGCGCTGCTCCACATGAGCAAAAGCATCGCCGCGATGAGCGGACCTCATGTGCGCTCGAATTCCATCGTGATCGGGTCTGTGGACAACGGCGAGGCTACGTTGAAGGCGGGCTACGATCCGGAAATGCTTCGCAGGCTGGCCGAGTCTTTCGTAATGAAACGGCGCGGAGCTCCCTATGACATTGCCTACGCCTTCAACTTCCTCGTTTCCCCGGCCGCGTCGTGGATCACCGGCGTACAGCTCGATGTGAACGGTGGTGGAAGTTACAAGAGCAAGATGCCCACCGAGGACTGACGCCCACAATCACCCGCAGTGGCGTCCTGGTCTCTCATCGGGACGTCGCTGCGGTACCTATCCTGCCCGCATGGCTTTTCCGTCGCAAACTGAGATCGTCAAAGCTTCCGTCGTTCAAGCGGCCATCAACGCAGTGGTCAACGGGGTGATCAATTATTTCATGATCCGGGGGACTGAGGTTCATCTCGTCACCGCGGACTCGATCACGTCGGGCAACGACACCGTCGTCGGCCACGCAGTAATCACCGCGATGATTCTCGCAGTCATCTTCACGCTGCTGGGCTTCAAGGCCCACCGAAAACACCTTCCAGAGGTCGGCTGGCGCCGGGTGTGCGGGCTGGCGATGCACAATGCCATCTACGCGTTTGGTCTGATGATCATCGCGGGGGTGCTGTGGCAGAAGCTGTTCCCCAATATCACCGTCGGTACGGTCGGCGCGGCGACCATAGCCGGATTAATCGCCGGTGCCGTCTCGGGCATCACTCACTACGGTACGCTCACTCGTTTGTCCGAGTGATGCCGCTAGCCATTCATCCTGCCTTCCCGTGTCCATGCGCCGCAGCCAATTCATTCTCTCTGTTGGGATCTTTCTGGCGTTGATAGTGCAGCCCAATCGGGCGGAGGAGTTGCCTCGATCCCCCGCCTCAGACACGCCGCGTCCCGGTGTGGTGCGAACGGCCCTGCCGCCAAATGAGAGCGAGGGACTGCCGATAGCCCTGGTGTTTCTCGATTTGAGAGGCGCCTCGGGCGTCACGGGTGGCGATGGAGAGGCGCGGCGACAGATCGAGAAGGCACTCGGAATCCGGGAGGGCATGGTGTTTAGCGTGCAAAAGGCTGAGGTGGCGATGCAGCGGCTCCGGGCGCTGGGATTTGTCAGAATGGCGGACTACCGGCTTTTTGATTCGGACCGCGCCGGGTATGTCGTCCTGGCGGTCACCATCGAGATGGGTGCGAGAGAACGCGCGGCCGGACCCAAAGGCGTGCTGGCCGGAAAGGGTGATGATTTTCCCATCTTGTATCAGGATGAGCGAACTCTCCTGAGGCTCCAGCTCGATGGGGGTGTCGGCTTTTATACGGATTTCCATCCGTGGTTCGGCGACGCAGGCACGTTCACCGGTCGTAGTCCGGTGGCCTTGGATCCTGCTGATGGAGATAGTGCTTCCTGGTTCGAGACGAGCGCCGAGTATGGTCTCGCCGGGATCACCCGCCTCGCCGATTCCCCGGCGTGGGTCTACGGAGCGGGCACCTTCCTGACCTCTTTTTCGTCGGGACAGGATCTGTTCCGCTCAGATACCCGCGAGATGACTCGTCTCGAGGATCTTTATGGGGGCATTGTCTTCGGGTCGCCGGATTCCGACTGGAGTGCAAACCTCTCTGCCGGGCGGCAGAACTGGCAGCTCAATGACGGCTTTCTTTTCTCCCGTTTCGCCGCCGGGGCAAACGCGGGGCCTTTTCCCGCGCTCTACCTGAATCCGCGCACTGCGTATGAGATGACGGTACTCAGTCAGGTGGCTTGGCGGAATCTCCGCTTGGAAGGTTTCTATCTAGATCCGGCGGAGATCGACCATCTCGACAGCAACAGCACGTATGCGGGAGCGAACCTGGCCTACACCGCGCCGGAAGGTTGGGAAACTTCCGTGCTCTACTACGAGGCACCCGAATCCGATACGGTGTTTCCGGCGGGTTCCGGGTTGATTCCCCGAGAAGGGCTTCAGACTTTCGACACGCGGCTTGGTTCCACGAGCTTATTTGGAGTTAAAGGATTGGAATTGTTCGGCGAGCATGCCTGGCAGAATCATCGCGATGTCGATTGGGATGCGCGGGCCTATTATGTGCGCGGAGGCTACACGTTCGCAAACCTGCCTTGGACGCCGAATCTGGGCTATCGCTACGCCAGTTTTAGTGGAGATGATCCCGCCACGGAAACCTATGAGCGGTTCGATGCCCAACTCTCCAGCGGACTCGATACCTGGGTGCAGGGAGTCAGTTCGAAGAAAGTGGTCACGAACAGCAATCTGAATAGTCACCGAATCCGACTGAATGTCGCGCCGACGGAAAAGCTGTCTTTCACCTTCGACTACTTCTGGCTGCTGGCGGATCAGGCTCGGGGGAGCTCTGATTACGGGCAAGAAGTGAATGTCGGAGTGCGGTGGGCCATTTCTCGCCAGCTTTACTTTCTCGGAGTGGGGGGAGTGGCGTTTCCCGGAGACAATTTGAGGCGACAGTCGCCCGGCGGCCTGGACAACTGGGCCACCCTCCAAGCGTCACTTTTCTGGAATTTCTGAGAGCCGGCCCGGTCTCTGGTTCGATTTGAGTTCCGTGACTGTGATCCCGCAGGGGCACCGGGGTAAACTGACAGAGTTCGTTTTGTCTGCCCCATTTTGGTGGTGGGAGAGGGGAGATCGCGAACTGTCCAATTCGGGAAGTTTTGGGCTTGTAGGCGCCGGGGCTCCCGAACGCATCGGACCGAGCTGTGCCTTACCGAAGCCGCCACGCTCCTCGGTCTCCTTTTCAATTGAGCCGTTTTCAACGGCATCAAGTAGAGGCGTCGCTGCAAATGTCCCATTTTTTATCGATTACCTGCGAGACGTCTACCGGCAGTTTGATTGGGATCTTGCGCTGGTGATCGTCCTCGTGGAGATCGCCCACCATGATCTGGCCCACCATTTCCGGACCCGGTCCGAGGCGGACCGGGAGACTCTGCCGAACTATCTGGGCAAAGAGGAGTTCCGCGCCTGGATGCCGGCGCTCCGGCGGCCTTCCCCCCCCCGCCTACTTCAAAAAATGTGACGTGACGGGCGCGGGGAATGCTGAGACAATCCGGGCAGCGTGGCGAGGACCGGCGGCTGGGGAGGGAATCCCCGGGCCCTTCCCCTGGCGGCGCGGCTCTCGTCCATGAACCGTCTCTGCCCCTCCCGCCCGTCGCTCTCTCATCCGTTGCCGTCCCGCCGGCGCTTGGCTGCGGCCCTGTTGCCCCTGCTGGCGCTGATCCTCGCCGCCACCCCGCCCGCCCGCGCCCAAGGCACCCTGCCGCCGGGGGTGCTGAAGCTGCACAGCCGGGGCACGGGGGACAAGGGGGATGACCAGTTTGGCCTTTCAGTGGCCGTCTCAGATACCTGGATGGTCGTTGGCGAGCCGCAAAATGACGACTTCGGCGCCGATGCCGGCGCGGCCTATGTGTATGCGTCCACCACGGGGCGCTTCGTGCGCCGGCTCACGCCGGTGCCAGCGCTTCCGAGCAGTGCCTTTTTTGGCTGGAGTGTGGCGATCAGCGGCCCGCTTGCGCTGATCGGGGCCATCGGAGAACAAAGCGCCCGCGGGGCCGGCTATGTCTTCGATCTGCGCACGGGCAGGCAGGTGGCCCGGCTGACGGCTGCGGATGGCTTGGAAAGCGCTCGTCTCGGCGACAGCGTGGCGCTGAATGGCGACCTCGCGCTGATCGGAGCATCGAGTCTTTTCGAGAATCGCCTCGGCGCGGCCTATCTGTTCCATGCCCGCACAGGGACGCAACTTGGCAAATTGACGGCCTCCAATGGGGCGGCCCATGATCTTTTTGGATTGAGTGTGGCACTGAGCGGATCGCTCGCGCTGGTTGGCGCCCGAGACCTCAGGGCGGCCTATACCTACGATGTGAGCGGGGCTTTTCAGCCCGCCCCGGTCTTTCCAGAGTTGGCCATTCTCACCCCCGACGATGGGGCCCCCTTTGACTTTTTTGGAACAGCCGTCTCGCTGAGCGGCCATCGCGCCCTGATCGGGGCCAGCGGAAAAAACCAATTCCGGGGCGGGGCCTACCTCTTCGATGCGCGCACCACCACCAGCACGCCGTTACAGAAGTTCGACCTGGCCGATGCGGCACCCTTCACCAACTTTGGCAGCGCAGTCTCGCTGAATGGGAACCTGGCGGTGATCGGAGCCAGCGGCCGATCGACCGCCTATCTCTACGACTCGAGCACCGGCCGGGAGATCGCCCGGCTGACGCCGCCAGACGCGACGGGAAATGGCTTAGGCACGTCTCTGGCCGTTTCCGGCAACCGGGTGCTGGTCGGAGCCCTGTTTGACGACGACCTCGCCGACGACGCCGGGGCGGCCTACCTCTACCGCCCGGTCTCGGTGCCGCTGCCGCTGACGGCGGTGGCCAAGGTGGGGGACTTTGCGCCTGGGACTGTGGAGACGAATTTCACCGGCTTCACCGCTGCCTATCTCAATGACGAGTCGGAGGTGGGGCTGTCGGCGGCGCTGAGCAACCGCAGCCGCGGGGTGTGGAGCGAGTATGCCGGACCGCTGCGTCCGGCGCTGCGGATCGGTGACGATCTGTCCGGCCCGCTGGGTCTGGCGGGCGTGACGGCGGCGGGATACGGCGAGATCATCCCGGAGGATCAGGATGGTCTGCTGGTCCAGACCTTCCTGCGCGGTCCGGGGATCGGGCGGGCAAACAGTCTGGCCTGGCTGCGCCACACCGGCTCGGCGACGAACGCGATCCTGCGGCAGGGTGGGACCTTTGCGGAACTGGGCGGTGCGCCGGCCTTTCTGAGCTTCCCCGAGGTGGTGCAGAAGAGTCCCAACGGCCAGGTGCTGGCGGCCTATACCCTGGCCCGGAGCGCGACGACGGGGACGACGTTGGCCAATGACTCGGGGGTCACCTATCGGGATGAGAATGGCGCCACTGTGGGCGGCGCCCTATCCGACACCCGCCACCGGGAGGGAGATGCAGCGCCGACGGGAACGGTGGGCGATACCTACGGGCAATTCTTCGGGCGAGTCAGTGCCGCTACGGGGAGTAACTATTTTGCCTTTTCCGCCTACTATGTCGATACCACGCCAGCGGATCCGCTGCCCGATGTGATCCGGCAGGGGGTGTTTCTCGATCAACTAATCACTGATAATCCCCTGGCTGGCGTCCGGCAGGGACTGGCGCCCAACGGTCTGCCGGTCACGAATCCGGGCGACCCGGCACCCACCTATCGCGCCTTTTTTGGAGAGACGTTGTCGAGAGATGGATGGACCGTCTTCCGCACTCTCGTCACCGGCACCGAGATCACGCGGTTCAACGATGAGGGGATCTTTTCCGAGCAGACCCAGTCGCCCTATCTGCGGGAGGGGCAGCCCATCGACGCAGCGAATGCTCCCGGCTTGGTGATCGCGGGCTTCCTCGGCTACTGGCCGGTCGATGCCGACAACAAGATCATCGCCCTGGTGAAACTGCGCGGCCCCGGCGTGACCAAAGCCAACGACTGCGCGGTGGTGCTGGCTGGACGCACCAATAACTACCTGCAAATCCTGCTGCGGGAGGGCGACCTCGCGGGCGCGGACGACGCCAGTCGGGTGGCGGTGATCCAGCGGGTGGATGTGGACAGGGTGAACGGCCACTACCACATCCTGGCTGCGCTGACGGGATCGCCGGCGCG
>JAEUHH010000083.1 GCA_016795505.1 Verrucomicrobiales bacterium
TTGCCCGCACCGGCGGCGCGGACGGCCTGACCCCCGAGGAAGGGGATGATGCTGACGCCGAGGGCGGTCTTCGCGGTGCGTTCCACGAATTGCCGCCGGCTCAGCGGGTCGAGTTTCATGAGTTGATCTTTCATGGCTGTAGTTGGTTTGGTTATTTAGGCTGGTAGTTTTACGGAGACTTGAGAGATGAGGCTGGATTACTGGATGAACATGAACTCGCGGGTGTTCACCAAGGCCCAGACGACGTTTCCGAGACCCTTGATGGCGGCTTTTTCCTTGTCATCCTCGGAGCGTTCCGGGCGCATCCCCGCGGTGGCGGCGGATTTCTCGGAGGCCGAGGGACGGCGGCTCAGGATGGCGAGGAAAAGCTGCTCGACGCGGTCGCCTCGGCCGGCGGCGGCCACTTCCTTGAGCAGGAAGGAGTCCGGGCTGGTCAGCACCTGATTGGTGATGTTGCCGTTGAGCAGCGCCATCACCTGCGGCGACGAGCCGGTGGTGAACTGGTTCTCGATCAATTGCTTGTCCGACTGGCCAAACATGCGCAGAAAGTGGCCGGGAGGCATCGGCTGGCGCATCTCGGACGCCCGCACCATCTGCACGCCGCCGACCTGGGGACCACTGCCGCCCATCATCATCTCGCCGTCAGACGAGGCAAGGCCGCCGATCTTTCCGAAATCCTCCTTGAACTTCATGATCTGGTCCACCGTCGTCAGGGTCTTGGTGTCGGTGTGCATCAACTCCTTGTAGGCTTCCCATCCGCGGCGCACCACGGCGTCGGGATCGGGCGTAGTCAGGGTGACGAGGGAGTCCCACATCTGCTCGGCCGACATGCGGCGCAGCACCGGTCCGGGGAAGTGGTAGGTGCCCTTGTCCATCTGGTCGAGGCTCGGGGAGAGGGACTCGGCCTCACGCTGATAGGTCTGCGTGTTGTAAACGACCCGGAGGAAGTCCTTCACGCTGAAGTTCAGATCCTTCATCATCTGCTCGAGGAAGGTGAGCAGCTCGTAGTTCTGCGCCTGACCGTCGAGGTGGCCGGGGATGTTGAACACGGGCTCGATCTGGGCGACGCCGAAGCACTTCTTCCACAGGCGGTTGACCAGATTGATGGTGAAGCGCGGGTTGCTCGGAGAGGTCATCCAGTCCGCGTAGGCCTCGCGGGGCGTCTTGTACTTCTCAAGATTCACCGCATCGCCGAAATAGGCGCCGGGCTCCACATTGCCGTTGGGCTCTCCGTCGTCGTACTTGTAATCGTGGGGCAGCTTGACGGCGTTTCCGTCGCGGTCATTCACATTGTAGCTGAACGAGCCGAAGATGTCCTCCAACTGGCGGTCGCGGGTCTCGCGCTCGCCGAGTTTGCCGCCATCCTTCAGGATCTTGCTGAGGCGGTCGATCTCACCGCGCGGATCGGCGCCACCCATTATCATCATGTTGCCACCGCGACCGCCGCGGGTCTCGGTGCCGCCCATGAAGGAGGCGAGGCGGAAGAAATCCATCTGATAAATTTCTTCAAAGGGGTGGTCGTGGCATTGGGCGCAGGTGATCTCCGTGCCGAGGAAGACGGTGAAGGTGTTCGACAGGTTGCAGAGGCGCATGCCATCGTCGGTCATCAGGTAGCCGGCGGCCGGGGTGTCCCAGACGTTGCCCTGGGCGGTGAGCATTTCCTTCACCATCGCATTGAAGGGTTTGTTCTCGCGCACCGCCTGCTTGACCCACTCGATGTAGGGATCGGCACGCAGGTCGCCGCCACCCATCATGGTCAGGCCTTCGCGGATGCGCAGCAGGTCACCGTAGAAATTGAACATGTGCATGGCGAAGGCCTCGGAGTTGAGCAACTCATCGATCAGAGCCGCGCGCTTGTTGCGGTTCGAGTCGCTGAGGAACTTCTCCGCCTCCTTGTAGGTGGGGATGCGGCCGGCGATGTCGAGGTAGATGCGGCGGAGGAACTGCTCGTCGGAGGTCAGCTCGTTCGGGATGCACATCTCCATCTCGCGCTTGATCTTTTCCTCCTCCTTCTTCTTCAGTTCGGCGTCGAGGTCGGTGCGCTGGGGCAGGGCGGCGAGTTGCTTCTGGAGATCGTAGTAGCTCTCCTTCAGCTTGTTCAGCACCAGCTTGTCGACTTCATTGGCCAGGGCGGCGGGATCCTTCGGCAGGTGGCTGGCGACGAAGAGTCGGTCGGCCTCCGAGAGGTTTGCGATGGGGAAATTGAAGGTCTGGCCGTCGGCCCGCTTGAGTTTCACCACCGTGCTGGGGCCGGCGCCTTCGGTGCCGAGGAATTCGGCTTCGACGGATCGTCCCTGAGTATCTGTCCAAGTGCGGACCTCTGCAGAGACCGGGATGGCGGCGAGCAGCAGGGATGCCGTGGCCGCAAACAGGAGGGTGCGATGCTGGATTTTCATGGGCGTGACGCGCAGGTCGGTGGGATGGGATGAATCGATGGCAGTTTGGTTGGCAAAGAGGCCATTTTGCCAGAAGGCTGGGGGCAAAAGCCAGCCTTTTTTGGCCCACCTCCCGGATTTTTGGCGACCCGGAAGGCGGATGGTCAGGGGAGAATCGCCGGGCGCCGACGTTTCGTGACAAAATCCGGCGGATTTTTTTGAACGGGCGCCGTTTTCCGATGAAACCGGGTTGGATCGGAGACCGAACAGGGTCTGATCGGAGATGAATGGGTGGTGGCTCGGGCCGGAATCGAACCAGCGACACAAGGATTTTCAGTCCTCTGCTCTACCAACTGAGCTACCGAGCCATCGGGGGGAGTCGCCGAAGGGGCGGCTCCCGGTTGGGGAGGGCGATATATGTAGCCGCCGTTCGGGGAATGACAACCGGAAAAATCACCGGTTCGCGGGGGCGACCTGGCCGCCGGTGACGGTGATGACGGCGGCGGAGGCGAACCGGTCGTCGAGCCAGTGCAAGTGGGTGGTGGTGATCAACTTCTGCGAATCGGCAGGCCAGGCGGCCATCAGGGCGTTGCGGCGTCCGGGGTCGAGTTCGCCGAAGACATCGTCGACCAGCAGCAGGGGCGGGCGGCGGCGCATTTCCAGGAAAAGCCGGCTCTGGGCCAGTTTCAGGGCCAGGGCGACGGTGCGCTGCTGGCCTTCGCTGGCGAACTTGGCGGCGGGCAGGTTGTTGACGGCGAGGCTCAGGTCGTCGCGGTGTGGGCCGGCGATGGTCTGCCGTTTGCGGAATTCCTCGTCGCGTCGGGCGATGAGTTCGGTGGCGAGGTCGTCGGCGGCATCTCCGGAGGTGGTGCCGGGTTCGTAGGCGATGCGGAGATCCTCGTCGCGGTCGCTGATCTGGCGCTGGGCTTCGGCGGCGTAAGGGGCGAGCCGGTCGATCACCTCGCGCCGGTGGCGGGTGAGGACTTCGCCGTGCTGGGCGAGCAGGCGGGTGTAGGCATCGATCTCGGCCCAGCGGGGCGAGGCGTCGCGTTTCAGCAGGAAATTCCGCGAGCGGAGGGCGCGGTCGTAGGCCTGGAGGGCGGGCCGGTAGGCCGGATAGAGCTGCGCGGCCATGAAGTCGAGGTAGCGACGCCGCCCTTCGCCGCCGCCGCGGACGAGGGCGAGGTCGTCATTGGCCATCCAGACGACGAGTTCGCTGGCGCGGAGGTAGTCGGCAGAGCGCCGCTGGGTCTCGCCGTCGAGCCGCAGCTTGCGCCCGGCTTTTTCGGAATACTGCAGGAGCAGCTCCGACTCGGCCAGGCTGCCGCCGATGGCGCAGGCGTCATGACCGATGCGGATGGTCTCGCCGAGCTGGCTGGCGCGGGGGGACTGGAGGCGCAGGAGCACGCAGGCGGCCTCGAGGATGGTGGTCTTTCCCTGGGCGTTGTCGCCGACGAACAGAGTCACGCCCGGCTCGAGGGTGAGGCGGAGCGAGTCGAAGCAGCGAAATTGACTGGCTTTCAGGGACGACAGCACGCTCCTTTCATACGCCATTCCCGGACGTGTCCAACCGGGAAATCCATTGAAAAGCGGCCGCCGCCATGCAACTTCGACGGTCTCATGGCCAAAGGTTTTCAGACGCTGCCCGGATTCCGCGACTTCTACCCCGAAGAATGCGCGACGCGGAATCATGTTTTCGACACCTGGCGCGATCTGGCGCACCGCTATGGCTTCGTGGAATACGAGGCGCCGCTGCTGGAGCCGACGGATCTCTATACCCGCAAGAGCGGGGATGAGATCGTGAAGCAGCTCTTCTGTTTCACGGACAAGGGGGAGCGCGAGGTTTCGATGCGGCCGGAGCTGACGCCGAGTCTGGCGCGGATGGCGGCGGCGCGGCAGCGGGATTTCAAGAAGCCGCTCAAGTGGTTCTCCATCGGCCAGTTTTTCCGCTACGAAAAACAGCAGAAGGGGCGGGGTCGGGAGTTTTATCAATTCAACTGCGACATTCTCGGCGAAACCTCGCCGGCGGCGGATGCGGAGCTGATCGCGCTGGCGATCGACCTGATGCGCACGCTGGGATTCACGGAGGCCGATTTCCGCATCCGGCTCAGTGATCGCTCGGCATGGACGGATTTTGCCCGCGAGGCGGGCGTGCCGGAGGAGCGCGTCACGGAGTTTCTGCAAATCATCGACAAGCTGGAGCGGGAGCCGGCGGAGAAAACGGCGGCCAAGCTGGAGCCGCTCGGGGTGTCCCTGGCGGCGGTGCACGGCCTGATCGCGCACGGCGAGGCGGCGGGTGGCTCCATCGGGGCGATCCGGGCCGACCTGGCGGCGCGCGGGATGGCGGATTTTGTCCAGGTGGATCTGGGCATCGTGCGGGGGCTGGCCTACTACACGGGGCCGGTGTTCGAGGTCTTCGACATTGGCAAAGGGATGCGGGCGGTGGCCGGCGGAGGTCGCTACGACTCGCTGGTGCGGCTGATCGGCGACGTGGACATGCCGGCCTGTGGCTTTGCCATGGGCGACATGGTGATCACGGACCTGATCCGCGAGACGCCAGCGGCCAAGGCCCGCCTCGATGAGGCGCTACGCCGGTCGCGGGCCTTGGATGTCTATGTGGTGATCGCTGCGGAGGATCGCCGGGCCGAGGCGCTCGGCGTTGTGCAGGCACTGCGGGGCGCCGGTCTGCGGGTGGGCTATCCGCTGGTCGAGGCCAAGGTGGGGCGGCAATTCCAGGCCGCCGAGGAGCAGGGCGCGGCGCGGGCGGTGATTGTGGGCGCGGAATTTCCGACTCTGTCGATCAAGGATTTGGCGCAGCGTGAGGAAAAGGCCTCCCAGATGGAGACGCTGCTGGCGGATCTGGGTGTGGCGGGCTGACGCCCGGGCGGGCGTGGTGCCCATCTTTGCCGCCCTTTTATCAAAACAGGAAAAAGGCGCCTCGAAGCGCGGTCTGTGACCGGTTCGAGACGCCTTTTTGGAATTCCCACTTGTGCCGTCACCGGCGTTTGAGGCTCACGTTCCCGTATCCTCTACAGGGAGGAGGCCGCCGCCCGACTTTTGCCTTCCAATCAAGGCCTGACAGCCGAAGTTCAGCTAAACCTCCTATAACGTATTAACGGTCCGGGCCATTTGTTTTGCCGAATAGGTCGAACACAGCAGGAAAGTCGTTTCTGGGTGGAAATTCTCGGGTGGGTTTGTCTTGAATCTACGCGGTGGGACGGGTTTGGGACGCTTTTGCGCGGCGATTCACTGGCGCAATTCTACCGGCAATTCCTTGCGGAGTGCATCCAAAATTTTCGTGTGCACGCGATCGATCTCGGCGGACTCGAGGGTGCGATCGGGAGCCCGGTAGACGAGCGAGTAGGCGAGCGACTTGCGATCGGCGGCGAGTCGCTGCCCGGTCGGATCGGTGAAGACGTCGAAGAGCGTGAAACCCTCCAGCAGGGGCTCGTCGCGACCGGCGAAGAAGGCCTCCACGGTGCCGCTCGGCAGGGTGGCCGGCACGAGCATGGCGATGTCGCGCGACATGGTGGGGAAGCGCGGCAGATCGACGAATTTCACCCCGGCGGTGAGGGCGGCGGCGAGTTTTTTCACGTTGAGCTCGGCGACCACCACCGGGGCGGGCAGATTCAGTTCGCGGGCGCGGGCGGGGGGCACAAAGCCGGCGAGACCGAGTTTGACCGGCTTTTTGCCGCCTCCGACCTCGATGCTGACGGGCGAGAGCAGGCGGCTCTCTCCAGGCTCCGCGGGGACAATCGTGACGCCGGGGATGAGGTGCTCCAGCACGCCGCGGAGGTCATGCAGGTCGAGTCGTCCGGGCTTGTTGTCGGTCCAGGCGCGCTCGGTGCGGGCGCCGGTGATGAGCAGGGCAAAATGCTCGTGCTCGATCTCATCGCCTTTCGGGGTGGCGGTGAAGACGCGGCCGATCTCAAACAGGCGCAGGTCGGCATGGCCGAAGCGCACATTCCGCGCTGCCGTGGCCAGCAATCCGGGCACCAGACCGGGGCGCAGGTAGTCCTGTTCGTCGTTGAGCGGATTCTTCAGCCGGATCGCTGACATGCCGCGGTGGGTGGTGGCGCGATCGTCGGCGAGTTGCTCACCTGAGATCAGCTTGAGGTTCCGGACTTCGTGAAAGCCGATCGCGGCCAGCGCGGTCTGGAGCCGGCGGTTGAAATCGTAGGCCGCGTCGGCCTTCGAAGCCGGGAGGAAGCGTGCCACGGTGGAGCCGGGCACGTGATCGAGGCCGAACACCCGCGCGACTTCCTCAATGAGATCGACGGGCCGCTCCAGATCGGCCCGGTAGGTCGGGATCGACCAGGTGGTGCCAGCTTTGGTCAGACCGAGCGCAGTCAGGATGCGGTCGATCTCCGTGTCCGGGAGATCGTGGCCGATGAGGCGGCGGCAGTGATCGGGATCGAGGGCGACCGGGGGCGGCCCGGCGGGCGGGGTGCCGGCTACGACGATCTCGGGCTCCGCGGTGCCGCCGGCGATCTCGAGGATCAACTGCGTCGCCAGATCCGAGGCGCCGACGACTTGGGCGGCATCGACGCCGCGCTCGAAGCGATAGCTCGAGTCGGAATGCAGCCCGAGCCGTCGCGCGGTGCGGCGGATGGCTGACGGGGTGAAGTAAGCTGCCTCCAGCAGCACGTCCACCGTGGCCGGGGTGACGCCCGAGTCTTCCCCGCCCATCACCCCGCCGATGGCGGCGGCTTTCTGGGAGTCGGCGATGACGAGATCGCCCGGGTCCAGCGCGTAGGTCTGGCCATCGAGGGCGAGGAAGGTCTCTCCAGCCGAGGCGAACCGCACGTCGATACCGCCGTCCAGCCGGGCCAGGTCGAAGGCGTGGAGGGGCTGGCCCATTTCCATGAGCACGTAGTTGGTGATGTCCACCACGTTGTTGATCGGCCGCAGACCGATCGACTCCAGCCGCTGTTTCAGCCACTCGGGCGACTCGCCCACGGTGACGCCGCGGATGGTGCGGGCGGTGTAGAAAGGACAGCTCTCCGGGGCGGAAAGGCGGATCTCACCGTCGCCGGCAGGGCGGCGGGGCGTGGTCGACGACCCGTGGTGAGCCGCGCCCTTGAGCGGCTTCCGGGCCAGTGCGGCCAGCTCCCGGGCGACGCCGAGGTGGCTCAGGCAATCCGGCCGGTTCGGGGTGATCTCCAGTTCGAAGATCGTATCCTGGCCGAACAGCTCGCGGATCGGCGTGCCCGGTTTCGCGGCGGGATCGAGGATGAGGAGACCGTCGCTGGACTCCGCCAGACCGAGTTCGCTGGCCGAGCAGAGCATGCCATGAGAGTCGACGCCGCGCAGTTTGCCGACTTTGATCTCAAATCCCGGCCCGAGGACACAGCCGGGCAGAGCCAGTGGGACCTTGTCGCCGACGGCGTAGTTTTTCGCCCCGCACACGATCTGGCGCGGCCGGTCGGGGCCGCTGCCATCGTCCACCTGGCAGACGGACAGTTTGTCCGCGTCCGGATGCTTTTCCGAGGAGAGAATCTGGGCGACCACAAGGTGATCGATGTCCACGCCGCGTTTTTCCACGCCTTCGACCTCGATGCCCGCAAAGGTGAGCAGGTCATCGAGCTGTTGCAGGGAATACTCGCCGAAATCGACGTGGGAGCTGAGCCAATGGAGGGAGACGTTCATTCAGGGGAGATTTTGGATCTTGGATCTTGGATCTTGGATTCTTGTGGGGTGGATCTGGGGGCTTGGATTAGGAGTTAAAGTCGGTGTTGTGCCGTTCTTCCACGGCTAGGATGAATCTGTTTAGTTTCTTTCCAAGGATCTCCAAGCGACCGGATAGGGCTTCGAAAAGGGTTTCATTCTTGAGGGAGCCGGTCTCAAACAACGTTTCCAAGTGATCGATCGTCTCCAGGTTTGAGGCGAAAGCGTAGTCCAGGAACTTGATGTAATCGGCCTTGTGACGTCGGCGGCCATAGCCTTCGACGATGTTGCTTCGGATCGATTTGACGCTTTTTCGGATCTGGGCACCTTCCTCAAACATTTCGAATTTGGGGAGTTCCTGCAAGGTCATCTGGTGAATGTCGATCGAAAGGCTTCGGGCCTCTTTCCAGATATCGAGATTTTTGTAGCTCATAGTACCAGATGATTAGTATGACGATTTCCTCGCAAACTTTGATTTTCCCAAGATCCAAGATCCAAGATCCAAGATCATCCAGCCTTCCTCAGCTTCGTCACCCGGCCCGTCGCGACCCATTCGGCGACGTAGATGTTGCCCTCGGGGTCGAAGCAGGCGTCGTGGGGGTGGATGAACTTGCCGCTCACCCACTGGTCCGGCTGGGTGCGCATCTTGTTTTTGTCGGCCGTGACGGACTTCCGCCATTCCGGGTCCTCGCCGAGGAAGATGAGGTTGTCGTCCTTGTCGAGCAGGGTGATCCGGGCGCTCAGGTCGGGCACCAACAGCAGGTCGCCGAGGCGGTCGAGATTGGCGGGGAGGATGTGGCCATCCTGCGTCTTCACATGCTGGCCATCGAGGGTGAACCACTGGAGCCGCGCGTTGGCCCGGTCTGCCACCACCACGCTCGGCTCGCGGCCGGGGCGGTCGTCGATCCAGAGTCCGTGGGGGGTGTTGAGCTGTCCGGCTTCCTTGCCCGGCCCGGGCGTGCCGAACTTCATCAGCCAATTGCCGTCCTTGTCGTAGCGGTGGATCACCCAGGCGCCGTAGCCGTCGGCGAGGTAAAAGCCGCCGTCGGGCAGGAAGGCGAAATTCGTCGGCATGAAGCGGTCGCGGCCCCAGACTTTCTCCGGCTTGGTGTCCTCGCCCGGCGCATAGAGCCCGGAGTCCATCGGCGCGAACTTCTGCCAGACGGTCTCGCCGGTCAGGGTGAGCTTGGCGAAGGTCTTGCGCATCTGGTAAGCCGTCACGTAGAGGTATTCCTCATTCCCTTCCTGCCGCACTTCGATGCCATGGCCGCCGCCCTGGAACTGCTGGCCAAAGGCGCGGATGAACTTGCCCTCGGGATCGAAGACGAAGATCGACGGGTGATCGGCGAGTTCCTCTTTGCCCTCGTGGATCACGTAAAGGTTGCCGGCTTTGTCCACGGCGACGTTGTGGGTGGTCTGCCAGGTGTACTGGCTGGGGAGCAGCGCCCAGTCGTGGATGACTTCGTAGCGGTGCTCGCCCTCGCCGATGAAAATGCCGGAGCCACGAGACGGGGCGGATTTCTTCGAGCAGCCGAGCAGGCCGAGCGTGGCGGCGCCTGCTGAGAGGGAGCCGGTGCGGAGGAATTGGCGGCGGGTATTCATGGGGTCGTTTGTGGGGGGGTGGGGGACTTTTTCGGGTTTCGTGGGCGGCCAAGATGGCGTCGGGTCGCGGTCCGCGCAAATGGCGGTTCTGCCGGCCGGTTGAAGGCCCTGGGGTGTGCGATGAGACAGGGTCTGATCTCCGATCGAACAGGGTCTGATCGGCGATGAGACCCTGTCTGATCGGAAACTCAGGCCTTCTTCAGGACGGGGGCGAGGTAGCGGCCGGTGAGGCTCGCGGGATGGGCGGCAATCTGCTCGGGGGTGCCGGTGGCGACGATGCGGCCGCCGTGCTGGCCGCCGTCGGGGCCGAGGTCGACGATCCAGTCGGCACATTTGATCACGTCGAGATGGTGCTCGATGACGATGAGGGTGTTGCCCTGGTCACGGAGGCGGTAGAAGACGTCGAGCAGGGTGGCGACATCGCTGAAGTGAAGGCCGGTGGTGGGCTCGTCGAGGAGGTAGAGGGTGCGGCCGGTGGCGGTCTTTCCCAGCTCGGCGGCCAGTTTGATGCGCTGGGCTTCGCCGCCGGACAGGGTGGTGGCACTTTGGCCGAGCTTCACGTAGCCGAGCCCGACTTCGCGCAGGGCGCGGAGCTTCTGGTAGATGGCGGGGATCTTCTGGAAGAAGGTGGCAGCCTCGCTGACGGTCATGTCGAGCACGTCGGCGATGTTTTTGCCGCGGTAGGTGATGTCGAGGGTCTCGCGGTTGTAGCGGCGCCCGTTGCAGGCTTCGCAGGTGACGTAAACATCGCCGAGGAAGTGCATGTCGATCCGGATGAGGCCGTCGCCCTGGCAGGCTTCGCAGCGGCCGCCGGCGACGTTGAAGCTGAAGCGGCCCGATTCGTAGCCGCGGGCGCGTGACGCGGGCAGCTGGGCAAAGAGGTCGCGAATGGGGCTGAAGACGCCGATGTAGGTGGCGGGATTGGACCGCGGGCTGCGTCCGATGGGGGATTGGTCGATGACGATGAGCTTGTCGAGGTGCTCGAGGCCTTCGATGGTATCGTGGGCTCCGGGGACATCCTTGGCGTGGTTGAAGTGGCGGGCGAGGGCGCGGCGCAGGATGTCGTCGATGAGGGTCGATTTGCCACTGCCGGACACGCCGGTGACGCAGGTGAAGGCGCCGAGCGGAAAGCTGGCATCAATACCCTGCAGGTTGTGCTCGCGGGCGCCGCGGACGGTGAGGCAGTGGCGGGAGGCGTCGGCGAGGATCTGGCGACCGGGCAGGGGGATGCGGCTGGCGCCGGAAAGCCAGCGACCGGTGAGGGAGGCGGGATCGGCCCGGATCTCGCCGGGGGTGCCCTGGGCGAGGAGGTGTCCGCCCTCGGGACCGGCTCCGGGGCCGAGGTCGAGCACCCAGTCGGCGGCGAGGATGGTGTCCTCATCGTGCTCGACGACGATGACGGTATTGCCGAGGTCGCGGAGGTCTTTGAGCGTGGCGATGAGCCGCTCGTTGTCGCGCTGATGCAGGCCGATGCTGGGCTCGTCGAGGACGTAGAGCACGCCGGCGAGTCCGGCGCCGAGCTGGGTGGCCAGGCGGATGCGCTGGCTCTCGCCGCCGCTGAGGGTGCCGCTCTCGCGGTCGAGGGTCAGGTAGCCGAGGCCGACTTCGAGGAGGAATCGAAGGCGCTTTCTGACCTCCTGGATCACGTCGCCGGCATAGCCGGTCTGCTGGGTGGTGAGGGCGATGCCGTCGAGCCAGGCGGCGGCATCGGCGATGGAAAGCCGGGTGAAGCCTTCGATGGAGAGGGGCGAGGATGCGTGGGGCAGGGTGACGGCGAGGATTTCCGGCTTCAGCCGGCGGCCGTCGCAGGTCTTGCAGGGGCGGGGGGCCATGAAGCGGCGGACGTTGCGCTTCGTCATCTCGCTCTTGCTCGTGTCGTGCAGGCGCTGGGCCTGGACGGAGAGGCCTTCGAACTTGGCGCCGGCATCGCCGTAGAAGAGGGCGCGTTTGAACTCGCGGGGCAGATCGCGGAGGGGCAAGGCGGGATCGACGTTGAAGTGTTTGGCGAGGCCCAGGATGGCGTGCTGGTGGTAGCCTTTCTTGAGCTTGGAGCCGGTCCACCAGGTCTTTACGCCGCCATCGGCGAGGGAAAGGCCGGGGTCGGGCACGAAGAGCTCGGGATCGGGGGCCAGCTTGGCGCCGAGTCCGTGGCAGTCGGGGCAGGCACCGAGGTGGCTGTTGAAGGAGAAGTGCCGCGGGGTCAGCACGGGGAGGCTGTAGCCGGTCTCGGGATTGGTGTAGGTGGTGGTGTAGTCGTGGCGCTCCCATCCGTCGGCATCGGGGGGCTGGACGAGGGCGCTGACGCGGGAGTGGGACCAGCGCAGGGCGGTCTCGATGGAGTCGGCGAGCCGGCTGCGGATGTCGTCGCGGATGACGAGGCGGTCGACGACGATCTCGACGCTGGCGGGTGCTTTGGAGGCGGGAAAATCGGGGAGGTCGCCGTCGATCTCGACGATTTCGCCATCGAGGCGGACGCGGAGAAAGCCCTGTTTTTTGATACGGTCGAGGAAATCGGGCAGCGGCCGGGCCTCGTCCGGTGGGATGGGGGCGAGGAGGAGGAGCTTGGTGCGGTCGGGCAGGGCGGTGAGCGCCTCGACCACATCGTGGACGGTGTGGCGGGTCAGGGGGACGCCCGTCTCGGGATCGTGGGGCCGGCCGATGGCGGCGTAGAGGATGCGGAGATAATCATAAATCTCCGTGGTGGTGGCGATGGTGGAGCGGGGATTGGTCTGGGCACCGCGCTGCTCGATGGCGATGGCGGGGGTGAGTCCCTCGATGAAGTCGACGTCGGGCTTTTCCAACTGATCGAGGAACTGCCGGGCGTAGGCGGAGAGACTTTCCACGTAGCGCCGCTGGCCTTCCGCGTAGAGAGTATCGAAGGCGAGCGAAGATTTGCCCGAACCCGAGACGCCGGTGATGACGACGAAGCGGTTGCGCGGGATTTCGACAGACAGATTTTTCAGATTATGCTGGCGTGCGCCGATGATTTTGATGTGAGGTAGCTCGGACATACATGGATCGCACCGCAGGCAGATTTTGGACCGGAACGGCAGAGCCCACCTTGCCGCCGGTGCCCGTACAACTCAATCCCGAATCGGCGGTCGAGCCACCGTCTGAACCGGTCGGCGAGGAGTCAATCGTGCCGGAGCCGGAGCTGGCGGTGGTCGAAGCCGCCGAAGCCGTCGAAGCCGTCGAAGCCGTCGAAGCCGTCGAAGCCGACGAAGCCGTCGAAGCCGCCGAAGCCGCCGAAGCCGCCGAAGCCGCCGAAGCCGCCGAAGCCGCCGAAGCCGCCGAAGCCGCCGCAGCCGCCGAAGCCGCCGAAGCCGCCGAAGCCGCCGAAGCCGCCGAAGCCGCCGAAGCCGCCGAAGCCGCCGAAGCCGCCGAAGCCGCCGAAGCCGCCGAAGCCGCCGAAGCCGCCGACAGGGCCGGGCTGGTGGCGGGCGAGATTTCAGAGCGTGAGACCAGCGAGCGTGACGACAGCGAAGCCGACGAGTCCCGGGAGGCTCCTTGGATGGAAGAAATTGGGGAAATTGGGCCAGCAGCCGAGGAGGAGGGTGGGCGGGCACCTGCGGAGGTGTCTGCCGATGAAGGAACTGAAGTGACGGATCAGGAAGCCGAAGCCGAAGCCGAAGCCGAAGCCGAAGCCGAAGCCGAAGCCGAAGCCGAAGCCGAAGCCGAAGCCGAAGCCGAAGCCGAAGCCGAAGCCGAAGCCGAAGCCGAAGCCGAAGCCGAAGCCGAAGCCGAAG
>JAEUHH010000009.1 GCA_016795505.1 Verrucomicrobiales bacterium
TCGGTTTCCTTTCCATTTGATCCGGTGGTGTCGTCGCTACGCTCCTCAACCACCGGCTAATAGCTGTGATGCCTGCGGCATCTATTTCGCTCGAAACACCCGTTTGGACCGAAGAGCCGTCTTAATCCCGTGGCATTCCGATCAGACCCTGTTGTCTCTCCGATCAGACAGGGTCTCATCGGAAATCCCTCCCCGGATCGCGTATCGGCGAAGGGTGGACATTTCGGCCGCTTTTCGGTTGTCTTGGCGGGATGCGAATGCCCTCGATACTCGCGCCCGGCCTGGCTCTGGGCCTGTTGCTCGCTGCCCCGTGCGCTTGGGGGCAGGGGAGTGCCGCGCCCGACTGGGTGCTGGAAACGAAGGCGGCCGGCTGGCAGGCGCGGGATTCGCAGGGGGAATTGGTCTTCGGCGACCGGCTGTGGATTTTCGGTGGCTGGTTTCAGAGCTACGAGGCGCCGCCGCGCGATGTCTGGGCCTCGGGCGATGGTCGCGAGTGGAAACTGGTCGAAAAGCAGGCGCCCTGGATTCACAGCGACCTGCCGATGGCGATCACCTTCCGTGACCGGATGTGGCTGATGGGCGGCTGGTACAATGGCCGGTTGCCGGGCCACTCCGCCAGCAATCAGGTGTGGTCCTCGACCGACGGCGTGGCGTGGCGGCAGGACACGACGGCGGCGGCGTGGTCGCCGCGGCTGGCGTCGGCGCTGGTGGAGTTCAAAGGCCGGATGTGGCTGCTCGGGGGAACGGAGAATTACTATTTCGGCGACGACAAGAGCCTGAAAAACGACGTGTGGTCTTCGGCGGACGGGAAAGAGTGGAAGCTTGAGACTGCCGCTGCCGGCTGGTCGCCGCGGGCCTATCACCAGGCCGCCGTGTTGGGTGACCGGATCTATGTTTTCGGCGGTGGCAATTATGTGCCGGCTTATCACGCGAAGAATGACGTGTGGTCCTCGGCCGATGGCGTGACGTGGCGCGAGGAGACGGCGGCGGCACCGTGGCATCCGCGGCTGTGGTTTTCCTCGGCAGTCTATCGCGGCCGCATCTGGGTGCTGGGCGGCTGGTCGAACGGCCCCTCTCAGAACTGGGGCGACGCCTGGCATTCCGCCGACGGCAAAAACTGGCAGCGTCTCGAGACCGCCACGATGTGGAAGGAACGCCACGAGCATTCCGCTTTCGTCTTCCGGGACCGGCTCTGGATTGCCGGCGGCCACGCCCAGCCGCTGTCGAGCGAGGTCTGGTCGCTCAGCCTGCCGGCCGACTGGAAGCCGTAACCGTTTTTCCCGCCACCTTTCCGAAAATCCGCCCATGAAAGCCCTGCTCGTCGCCCTGTTCCTCCTGCCCGCGGTCGTCGTGGCCGCCGATGCCGATCTCCACCCGGTCGGCGCGGCCTCGGTGGACATCACTCCCGACTACCCGATCCGGCTCAGTGGATACGGCGGTCGGCGCGAGGTGCATCAGGGTGTGGCCCAGCGGATCTTCGCGAAGGCCATCGCCATCGGCAGCGATGAGGAGGGACCGGCGGTGCTGGTGACGGTGGACAACTGCGGCGTCCCCGCATCGATGCGGGCCGAGGTGGTGCGGCGCCTGGCCGAAAAGACCAAGGTGCGCGACGAGCGCTTCGCCATCGCCTCCAGCCACACCCACTGCGCGCCGATGCTGAAGGGCGTGCTGCCCAATCTGTTCAGCATGGACATCCCGGCCGAGCATTTGCCGGCGATCGAGCGTTACACGAACGAGTTGACCGACTGGATCGAGCAGGCCGCCCTCGAGGCCCTCAAGGACCGCCGGCCCTGCCGCCTGGATTGGGCCGTGGGCAAGGTGGGCTTCGCCGCGAACCGGCGCTCCTTTCCCCTCAAGCCGGTGGACCACGATCTGCCGGTGCTCCGGGCTACCGATGCCGACGGCAAGGTGCGGGCCATCCTGACGAGCTACGCCTGCCACTGCACCACCATCGGGATCGATTCCATCCACGGCGACTGGGCCGGCGTGGCTCAGGAGGCTCTGCAACGGGAGTTCCCCGGCGCCATCGCGCTCACGGCGATCGGCTGCGGCGCGGATCAGAATCCCAATCCCCGCCGCACCATGGAGTTGGTCAAACAGTACGGCGAGGACCTTGGCGCCGAGGCCAAACGCCTCGTCCTCGGTGAGATGAAGCCGGTCACCGGTCCGGTCGCCTGCCGCACCCGGCTGATCGACCTCGCCTACGACAAACTGCCCACCCGCGAGGAGTGGGAAAAGCTGGCCGCCTCGGCGACGGCGTCGGTTTCCTATCATGCGAAGAAAAATCTGGCCCGCCTCGACCGCGGCGAAGCCATCCCGACGCACCTGCCCTACCTCGTGCAATGCTGGAGCTTCGGGGAGGGGCTGGCGATGGTCTTCCTGCCCGGCGAGATCACGGTGGATTACTCCCTGCGGATCAAGCGCGAGTACGACCGTTCGCGGATGTGGGTGAACGGCTACTCCAACGACGTGCCCTGTTACATCCCGTCGCGGCGGGTGCTGGAGGAAGGCGGCTATGAGGGCGCCAGCGCGATGACCTACTACGACCGGCCCACGAAGTTCGCCCCCGACGTGGAGGAGCGCATCATCGGCGCGGTCCGCGAGGTGGTGCCGGCGGCTTATCTGGCAAAGCCGGAGCAGACCGTGCCCCCGCCGCCTCCCGCCGCGGTGGCCTACCCGGATCACGCGAACCTGCTCGTGCTGCGCGACGCCTCCGGCCGGGAGACGCCGATCACGACTCCCGAGCAATGGGCGCAGCGGGTCGCCCACATCCGCGCCGGCATGCAGCAGGCCATGGGACCGCTCCACGACACCGCCCGCTGGGCGCCGCTGGAGGTGGAGACGGTGTCGGAGGAAAAGACGCCGGCTTATCTGAGAAAGAAGATCCGCTTCTCGGCCGAGGCGGGCGACCAGGTGCCCGCCTGGCTGCTGATTCCCAACCAGCGTCCCGCCGGAGGCAAAATGCCCGCCATGTTGTGCCTGCACCAGACCACCGCGATCGGCAAGGACGAGCCCGCCGGCCTCGGCGGCCTGCCTTCGCTGCACTACGCGCACGAACTGGCGGAGCGCGGCTACGTGTGCCTGGTACCGGACTATCCCTCCTTCGGCGAGTATCCCTACGATTTCAAAACCCAGGGCGCCCACCGGTCGAGCGGCTCGATGAAGGCCATTTGGAACAACCTGCGCGCCGTCGACCTGCTGGTGTCCCTGCCGGAGGTGGCGGCCGACCGCATCGGGGTGATCGGGCACTCCCTCGGCGGGCACAACGCGCTGTTCACCGCCGTGTTCGACGAGCGGCTGAAGGCGGTGGTGTCGAGCTGCGGCTTCACCCCCTTTCACGACTACTATGGCGGCAAGGTGGCTGGCTGGACCAGCGACCGCTACATGCCGCGCATCCGCGATGTTTACGAAAACAACGCCGACAAGATCCCCTTCGATTTCTATGAAGTCGTCGCCGCCCTCGCTCCGCGGGGCTTTTTCTCCAACTCCCCGCTGAAGGACAGCAACTTCGACATCGGGGGCGTGCGGAAGGCCTTTGCCAAAGCCGGAGAGGTATTCGCGCTCCACCAGGCCGCCGACCGGTTGAAACTGGTCACCCCCGACGCCCCCCACGATTTTCCCGATGCCGAGCGCCAGGCCGCCTATGCGTGGCTGGATGGCCTGCTCAAGTAACTGAACTCCTGTCCCTACCCCTTCAACCATGAGAATCCTCGTTACCGCCCTCCTATTGCTCAGTGCCGGCGGCCTCGCCGCCGCCCAGGAAGCCGCCAAGCCCGCCCTGCGCGCCGGGGCCGCCACCAGCAACATCACGCCGCCGCTGGGCGATCACATCGTGGGCGGCTTTTCGCCCTTTCCGGCCACCCATGTGCACGACGAGTTGCACGCCCGCTGTCTCGTCATCGACGACGGCCGGATGAAGGTGGCACTGGTCGTCTGCGACCTGCTCGGGCTGCACCGCAGCGTCTCCGTGGAGGCCCGCCGCCTGATCGAGGCCCGCATCGGCATCCCGGCGGCGCACGTGATGATCTCGGGCACCCACACCCACTCCGCCACCAGCGCCCTCGGGCCCTTTCCGCGGCAGTATGTGTCCGACCTCGAACTCGACGACTACGCCCGCTTCGTGGCCGGACGCATCGCCGACGGGGTGGTGCGTGCCCACAACCTGCTGCGGCCGGCTGAGGTCGCCTTCGGCACCGTGGACGCCCCCGAGCATGTCTTCAACCGCCGCTGGCACATGAAGGAGGGCACCGCGCCCGAGACGCCCTTTGGCAAAGTCGATCCGGTGAAGATGAATCCCGGTGCCGGCAATCCCAATCTGGTCAAGCCGGCCGGCCCGGTCGATCCGGAGGTGTCCTTCCTCGCCTTCCGCGAGCCGGGCGGCCGGATGATCTCGCTCTTCGCGGCCTACTCGCTCCACTATGTCGGCGGAGTGGGGCCGGGGCACATCTCGGCTGACTACTATGGGTATTTTTGCGAGGCCTTGAAGAAGATGCAGGACGGCGGTGGGGACGATCCGCCTTTTGTCGCGATGATGGCCAACGGCACCAGCGGTGACATCAACAACATCGATTTCCTGAATCCCCGTCCCGGCAAGAAGCCCTACGAGCAGATGCAGTATGTGGCCGACGACGTGGCGAAAAAGGTCCATGGCGCCCTCTCCCAGGTCACGTGGCAGGCGGCCGCCCCGCTGGCGGCGCGCTATCGCGAACTCGCCGTCGCCTGGCGGCCCATCGACGAGGATTTGCTGAAATGGGCGCGGGAGACCGAGGCGAAGGCCCCCCGCATCGGCAACAAAGCCGACCTGCCGCTGGCCTACGCCGGCCGGGTGCAGCGACTCGCCAAGGCCAGCCCCGAGACGAAGCTGCCCGTGCAGGTGATCCGCATCGGTGATGTCTGCATCGGCACCACCCCCTGCGAGACCTTTGCGGAGACGGGCCTGGAATTCAAGGAACGCAGCCCGATCGCAAAGAGTTTCCTCGTCGAGCTGGCCAATGGCTACTACGGCTACATGCCGACGCCCCGCCATTTCGAGCTGGGCGGCTACGAGACCTGGCCGGGCACGAACAACCTCGAATCCCAGGCTTCGGTGAAGGTCATGGACGCCCTGCTGGAGATGGCCGCCGAGGTGAAGCCGTGAGAATCCGGACCGGTGGCGTTTCCGATCAGACAGGGTATCATCGCCGATCCTACCCGAATGGCACGAGATCAAGGGCGTCGGGTCGATTGCCCTGCCGATTGGATGCCGGAGGCATCACAGCCATTAGCCGGTGGTTGAGCGCAGCGATACCACCGGTCCATCCACCCGCATGTCGAGCATCCCGGAGGGATG
>JAEUHH010000043.1 GCA_016795505.1 Verrucomicrobiales bacterium
TTGATTCGCTGCTGCTCACCCAGGTCAGCAAAGCGCTCGCGAACGAATTCGGCATCGACCTGACGCTGCGCGATCTGATGGGCAATCTCGCCGACATCGATTCGCTCGTCGCCCATCTCGACGCGAACCTGCCGTCCGACAAGTATCGCCCCGCTGCGCCTGCGGCGCCGGTGGTTCCGGTAATCAGTGCGCCTGCGACGCCGGTAAACAGTGCTCCCGTAGCTCCTGCGGTGCCCACTCCTGCTCCGGCGATGGTCCAGGCTTCTGCTCCAGTAGTGGCTTATGCGCCCATGGCTCCCGTCAATGCGAGCGGTCTCGAAGGTCTCGTTGCCCAGCAGCTCGACCTGATGCGGCAGCAGATTTCGCTGCTTCAAGGTGGTGCGATGGTTCCCCAACTTTCGGCACCGGCACCTGCTCACCAAGGTGTGGCTCCGGCTCCGGTCGCTGCGGCTCCCGTTCCCGCGCCCGCGAAACCCGCGAAACCCGCGGAAGCTCCCACCTCTTCCTCGAACGTCTCCGCTCCGACGACTTCGATCAACCGCAGTCTCGACGACACCCTGACCGATCGCCAACAGCGTCACCTTGACGAACTCGTTTCGAAGTACATCGCCAAGACCCGCACTTCGAAGGAACTCACTGCGAAATACCGCCAGTGGCACGCCGACCCCCGCACCGTCTCGGGCTTCAACCGCCGCTGGAAGGAAATGATCTACCAGATCGCGGTGAAGAAGTCGAAGGGATCGCGCCTCGTCGACGTCGACGGCAACGAATACATCGATCTGCTCAACGGCTTCGGACCGAACTTCCTCGGCCACTCCCCCGACTTTGTCACCGAAGCCCTCAAAGCCCAGCTCGACCGCGGCGTCGAGGTCGGTCCCCAATGCGTCAACGCGATGGAAGCCGCGCAGCTTTTCTGCGAGATCACCGGCAACGAGCGCGCAAGCTTCGTCAACACCGGCTCCGAGGCCGTCCAGGCCGCGATGCGCCTCGCCCGCACCGTCACGGGTCGCGACAAGATCGTCATCTTCACGAAGGATTACCACGGCAACTTCGACGAAGTGCTCGTGAAGGGCGTCGGCTCCGGCGATGCGATCCGCTCCCTGCCGATCGCGCCCGGCATCCCGCGCCGCGCCGTCGATGACATGATCGTGCTGCCCTACGGCACCGACGAAGCCCTTGAGATCATCCGCAAGCGCGCCCACGAAGTCGCCGCGGTCATCGTCGAGCCGATCCAGAGCCGCCGTCCCGAATTCCAACCCCGCGAGTTCATCCGCGAAGTGCGTGAGATCACCCGCCAGTCGGGAAGCGTCTTCGTCTTCGACGAGGTCATCACCGGTTTCCGCACCGGCCCCCGCGGTGCCCAGGAATACTACGGCGTCGAGGCCGACATCGCCACCTACGGCAAAGTCGTCGGTGGCGGCATGCCTCTCGGCGTCGTCGCCGGCAAGGCCGAATACATGGACACCTTCGACGGCGGCATGTGGCAGTATGGCGACGATTCCTTCCCCGAGAAAGGCGTCACCTTCTTCGCCGGTACCTTTGTCAGGCACCCTCTCGCGATGGCCGCGGTGAAGGAAGTGCTCCTCCACCTCAAGGGCAAGGGCCCCGAATTCTGGCAGGGCGTGAAAGACCGCGCCACCCGCCTCGCCACGACCGTCGACCGGATGTTCGTCGAGAACAACGCGCCCTTCCGCATGCCGAACTTCGGTTCGCAGATGTTCATCCGCGCGGCCGAGGATCACAAGTATGCGAACCTCCTCTTCTTCCACCTGCGGAACAAGGGCGTCTTCCTCCTCGAAGGTTTCCCGACCTACATGACCGCGGCCCACACCGACGAGGACATCGACTACTGCATCAGCGCCTTCCGCGAATCCATCGCCGAGCTGCAAGACGGCGGCTTCTTCGACGTGCCCGCCGGCATCACCGTGCCCCACCTGAACGGATCGCGCCTCAGCGGTCCGCCGAAAATTCTCACCGCCGGCATTTCTGCCTCAAAACCGACCACCTCCGCCGACGAAAGTGAGGTAAAAAAAAACGAGACGTCCAGACATCCCTCTCGCCATCCCATGACCGAGCCGCTGGCCGAAGTCTGGCTGGCGTCACAGATCAGTGAGAATGCCTCGCTCTGTTTCAACGAGATCAACGTCCTGAATCTCCACGGGCGCATCAATGTCGAAGCGCTGCTGGGATCGTTGCAGGACCTGGTCGACCGGCACGACGCCCTGCGTGCGGTTTACCCCGCCGATGGCGACGGCTTTACGATCCAACCCCGTATGGTCGCCGATCTGACCCTGTTGGATGGGTCAGCCGAGACTGTCGAGGAAGCCATCGACCGGGAACGCCGCACGCCCTTCGACCTGGAGAACGGGCCGCTGTTCCGGGCCGTGCTGGTGAAAACCGGCGATGCGGAACAGGTGCTGATCCTCAATGCCCACCACCTCGCCTGCGACGGCTGGTCCTACAATGTCCTACTCAAGGAGCTGGGAGACTGCTACACCGCGCGCTGCGCCTGCAAGACGCCCGAACTCGAACCGGCCGCAAGCTTCGGCGCCTATGCGCGCGATGTCGCTGCGAAGTCCGGGAACGGCGATGAGGCTTACTGGATCGAGCAGTTTTCCGAGCCGGCCCTGCCCCTCCAGTGGCCCCTCGACTTCCCGAAGCCTCAGGAGGCTGACTATCGCTGCGCCACGGTGGCCGAGCACCTCGACCCGGATGCCGTGCGGGGCCTGAAACGGGCCGCCGGCCGCTCCGGCGCCACCCTGTTCGGCCTGCTGATGAGCGCCTACCAAGTGCTGCTGCACCGCATCTGTCGGCAGGATCGCTTTGTCGTCGCCTTTCCGGCCGCCGCGCAGAACAGCGAAGGCAACGAAGGCCTCGTCGGACACTGCGTGAATTTCCTGCCCTTCGTCGCCCAGATCGATCCCACCGCGCCCTTCGGAGACTTCCTCCGCGCCACCCAGTCGCGTCTGCTCGATGCCCTGGATCATCAGGACTTCACCTACGGTCGCCTGATCAAAAAGCTGGGAGGCTCCGAGCGCCCCGTGATCGAGGCGGTCTTCAACTACGAACGCATGGAGGAAACCCTCGGCATTCCCGGCATCCGGAGCGATGTCCGCGAGGTGGAGCGCGCCTTTGCGACCAATCCTCTCTTCCTCAAGACCTGTGAAGGCGCATCCGGTCTGGAGATCCGCTTCGACTTCCATTCCTCGTTGTTCTCAGCCGACACGGCCAAGGAATGGCTCGAGACCTATGGCGCCATGTTGAAGGCCATCGCGGCCAATCCCGCCGCCCCGGTGTCCCAGATCGCCGCCAGCCTGTCGGAGGGACAGTGGGAAAGGCTCCGTGCCTGGAACCGCACCGCCACCGCCTACCCGCGAGGCAAACCGGTGCCGGAATTGTTCGAGGAGGCGGCGTCCCGACGGGGCTCTGCGACGGCGATCCGCTTTTGCGGGGGAAATACCAGCTACAACGACCTGTCCAGCCAGGTGGACCGCCTCGCCCAGACCTTGATCGAGTCGGGCGTGACGCCTGGCGACCGGGTGGGCCTGTTTCTGGAACGTTCGCCCGAGATGGTGGCCGGCATGCTGGCCATCCTCAAGTGTGGGGCGGCGTATGTCCCGCTGGACCCGCAGTTTCCCGTCGAGCGCGTCCGCTTCATGATCGAGGACTCGGGCGTACGGGTGATCCTGAGCGAAAAGGGCCTCTTTGATCGTCTACCCAAGGAAATTACCACAATCTGCGCCTCTCAGTCCCTGAAGCGGAGCCGATCCAGCCAAACCGTCGCTTCCAGGGTCGAGGGTCCGGAGAGCGCCGCCTGCCTGCTGTATACCTCCGGATCGACCGGCAAGCCCAAAGGCACGTTGATCACCCACCGCGGCATCATCCGCCTGGTCCGCAACACGGACTATACCCGATTCGACGAAGATCAGGTGTTTCTCCAGGCGGCGACGATCTGCTTCGATCCCCAGTTCTATGACACCTTCGGCGCGCTCCTCAACGGGGCGTCCGTCGTGCTGCCGCCGCCGGGTCCGCTCTCCATCGATGTGCTGGCGAAAGCCGTGCGTGAGGATGGCGTGACGCAGCTGTTCCTGACGACCGGCCTGTTCCAGGTGATGGTGGACGAGCAACTCGACGCCTTTTCCGGTTTGCAGGCGGTCATGACGGGTGGCGACATCGCCTCGCCAGCCCACATGGCGAAATTTCTCGCCGCCCACCCGTCGGTGCGGTTGTTGCACCCCTACGGGCCGACTGAGGGCACCACCTACACGACCTGCCACGAAGTGCGGCCGGAGGATACCCGGCTCAACAATGTGCCGATCGGCCGTCCCATCGCGAACACCACCGTCTGGATCCTCGATGCCTCAGGCAAGCCGGTGCCCCCCGGCGTTCCCGGTGAATTGTACACTGGCGGGGACGGCGTCGCGCTCGGCTATTTCGGCCGGCCCGACCTGACCGCCGAGCGCTTCATTCCCGATCCCTTCAGCGACCAACCCGGTGCCCGGCTTTACCGCACCGGCGATGTGTGCCGCTACCGGCCGGATGGATTGATCGAATTTCTCACCCGGGTCGATCACCAGGTCAAGATCCGCGGCTTCCGCATCGAGCCCGGCGAAGTCGAGTCACAGCTTGGCCGGCATCCCGGCGTCCGCCAGTGCAAGGTGGTCGTGCGTGGCGACAATGCGACCAACAAATACCTCGCCGCTTATGTGGCTCCGGTGGCCCACGCCACTCCGTCCCGCGCGGAGTTGGAGGATTACCTCCGGTCGAAACTGCCCGCCTACATGGTGCCGGCAGCATTCGTTCTACTCGATGAACTGCCCATGAATGCCAATGGCAAGGTCGACACCCACGCCCTGCCCGTGCCGGAGCGCGTTTCCGTCGCCAGCGAAGCCGTGGCCGACGACCGCCCGCCGACCGAAACCGAGACCAAGCTCGCCGGCCTGTGGAAGGACCTGCTCGGCGTGGCCTCCGTCGGGCTCGATGACGATTTCTTCGCTCTGGGCGGACACTCCCTGCTGGGCATGAAGCTCTTCTCCCGCATCCAGCGGACCTTTGACCTGTCCCTGCCGCTTGGGAAGTTGTTCCGCGCCCCGACCGTACGCCAGTTGGCCCATGTCATTGATGCCGAATTGGGCACAAAAGCACCCGCCCTGATCGCCACGCCCACGCCTACGGCTGAGCCTGCTCCGGCAACTGCTCCCGCCCCTCGTCCGCGGGGAGGCTACCGCGTCATCGACGACGAACCCGCGACAGCGTCCACTCCAGCCCTCCACGAGCCCGTTGCCTCCACCGTGGTGCCTTTGCAATTGAAAGGAGCCGGTAATCCCCTGTTCGCCGTCCATGGGGGCGATGGCGGCATCCTGTTCTATGGCAAGCTGTCCGAGCGACTCGGTGAAGACCGCCCCTTCTACGCCTTCGAGGCCCCCGCCCTGACCGCCGGTGGCCCCATCCCGGACGATTCGGTGGAGGAGACCGCCGCCCAGTATGTCCGCGAACTGCTGAAAGTCCAACCCAGCGGACCTGTCCATCTCTGCGGCTACTCCTTCGGAGGCGTGGTCGCCTTCGAGATGGCCCGCCAGATCATGGACATGGGCCGCGGCATAGGCTTTCTCGGTCTCATCGACACCGAAAATCCCGCCATAGAGGCGCGCCGCCTCAGCCTGTCGGAGCGGGTCGCCGCGAACTGGAATGACCGCAGCCGGGAAAAAGCCGGCGTGCTCGAGAAGATGGGCGCCCTGGGAAGGCGGGTCGGCTCCGGACTCGCCTACCGACTCTACTTTGAAGCCGAGGACGCCCTCGCCCGCACGCTGCCGACAGCGAAGCACGCTGGCTGGCTGCGTCAGGTGCAGCTGAGAAAAGCCCACGAACGGGCCATGGAGAGCTACTCGCCGGGACCCTTCGATGGGCGGCTCACCCTGTTCCGCGCCACCATGGGCGGGGACAAGTTCGAGATCGGTTACGACTACGGCTGGGAAAGCCTGGTCCACGGTGGGCTCGACATCATCGATGTGCCCGGCAACCATGTCTCGCTTTTCCACGATGAGAACATCGAGGGCGTGTCCGCCGCCTTCCGCGAGGCCCTCCAGGCCGCGGTTGGCACGCCCGCCTGATGAGCGATCCGCCTTTCCTTTCCCATGAATGCTCCGCTCCCGTTCCCTACCTCCACCACCCCGCCTTCGTCCGCCGGCCGCAGGATCCCCATCCGAACCGGCGAGATCCATCTCTGGGCCGTCTCGCTGACAGCCGAGGGCGACGACTACCGCTTCTGGCTGTCCCTACTGTCTGAGGGGGAGAAGCAGCGGGCCGACCGCTATCGCTTCGACCAAGATCGCCGTCGCTTCGTCGTCGCCCGCGGCATGCTGCGACACTTGCTCGAGGAATATACCGGTACCGAGGCCACCCGGCTCGTCATCGACACCGATACCCACGGCAAGCCCCGGCTCGTCCAGACGGCCCGCCCCATCCACTTCAATCTCGCCCACAGTCTCGACCGCGCGCTCATCGCCTTTTCCCGCGACTCGGCGGTGGGCGTGGACTTCGAGGACCTGAGCCATCAGGATCGCGTCGTCGAGGTGATGGATTCCATCTGCACCGCGGACGAAAAGGCAGCCATCGCAGCGCTCGGTGACGAAGCGGCCCGGTCACGGGCCCTGCTCCGGCTGTGGAGCGCCAAGGAAGCCTTCCTCAAGGCCATGGGCACCGGACTGCACGTCGATCCGACCGCCCTCTGCGTGTCTGAGTCTGTGTGGACAGGATCAGCCGCGCCCTCCCCGGTGCGGTGGGAGGGATCGCCGGGCATCTCGTCCCGTTATGCCCTGCATCCCCTGCCCGACTGCGAAGACTGGCTCGGCGGTTCGGCGGCCGTCGTGGCGATGAAGCTCGCCGTGCCCCACCGGCTCGTGTGGATGGATCTCGCGTCGGAAGTCAGCGCGGCGGCTTGAACCAGCGACGCAGGATGGCACCGCCGCCGCCGTCGGGCTCGACCTGCGTGCCCTCGTGCCATTCGTTGAACGACGTAATGGCCACATGGCCGAGCCGCTCGTCGATATGCCGCGCTGCCATCGCCGCCATCGCCTCAAACAGCGAGTCGGGACCGGCTCCGGGTTTTAAGACCCGTGGAATGGTGTAATGCCGGCCGCCGGTATCGAAGCCGGGGATCAATCCCGGCACGATGGCCGTGCCCAGCGGCGTCGCGACATCGCGGTATCGGGCATGGACCGCCCCGCAGGCCTCGACGAATCCAGTCCAATCCTCCCGACCGGCCCACTCGGTCGGTCCATGCAGATTGTAGGCCGTGATCGCATCCAGATAGCCGATCCGGCGCGCATCCGGCTCGCCCCAGTAGATTTCGTCACCGATCAGATAGACCCGGAATCCGCGTGCCTCGGCCACAGCCCGGGCCGTCGCCAGGGCGCGGGCAAAATCCCCCGTATAGGTGCGGCTCAGATACAGATAGACCACCGGCCGTCCGCCGACGCGTTGATACGACGGATGAGCGAAGTAGTGCTCCACCAGATGACGGAAATGATCGGAAAACGCCCGGATCTTCTCCTCGTTGAACTCGATGCCACGCTCGGGATCGAGCCCCAACAATCCCTCTGACTCGTAGAGCAAACACAGGGTCGGCGCGGGCTGGCCGGCGGCGGCCATCTTTCCCAAAGCCGGTAGCACGTGCCGGAGCAGCGTCTCGGCCTCCCAACTGCCGGGACCCCACCAGGAGGCGATCCAGTTGTCGATGCCGAACTCAGCCGACCAGGCGATGTGCCGGCGGATCGTCTCCTCGGCGCGCGAGTCATAACGGCCCAAAGCCGGCCCCTGCCCCGTGTCGCGACCGGCATAGCCGAGATCCCAGTGACGGCCATCCGCGCCATACCACGGGTAGTAATACGCCGAGACGACCGGCTCAGCCGGGTAAGCCATGCCGGATCCGGCAAGGGCGGCCAGAACCGCGAGCCCGGCTCGAATCCAGCCCCGAACCGGCTTCATTCCACCGCCTCCCCGGCGAGGAACCGCCTCGTGTAACCGGATGTGAGCGAAAGATGCGGCTTCTCGAAGATCTGGAGATGATTTCCCGTCACCCGATGCACCCCAAACTCTCCCGTGAGGATGTTTTCCCAACCCAACTGATCGCTGCACTCGAACTTGTCCGTGTTCTCCTCCGTGGCCAGGATCAGCGTGCGCCCGCCATAGACACCGGGACGGCAGTCGCGGATCAGGCCTTCATTCTTCCGCCGGATGGCAATGCGCCGCCGATGTGCCGGATCGAGGAGGCTCGGATGCAGCCACAGCCTTTCCGCCTGGTGCCGCAACATCCACCCGGCCAGAGAACCCATCCGGGCAGCCAACTTCCAAGCGGCCCGAATCAGCCCCTGATCGCTGCTTTGCCGCCAGCAATGGACGAGGCGGCCGACCACCGGACGGATGCGCGTCTCAGCAGGATTGAACATATCATAGAGGATCAAACCCTCTACTTTGTCACCGGACTCGACCGCCAGGCGGGAGATCTCGTGCGCAATCAGAGCTCCGAAGGAATAGCCGGCAAGCAGGTAGGGACCATGGGGCAACTCGGCTTTGATCCGGGCCAGGTAGCGCCTCGCGATCGCCGTGATGTCCTCATTCGCAGGACCATCGGTGGCAGAGGCCTCGATCGCATAGTAGTCGCGGTCGTCAGGCAATTGCTCCACGAGCTGTCGGTAGAACATCACCCCGCCATCGATCGCATGGATGCAGATCAGCGGCGCCTTCGAGCTGCGCGGCGATTCGCGCAGCGGGATCAGGCCGACTGAGAGCGATTCCAAGTCCGCCTCGGAACGATCGGCCGCCCGGTCGATCAACGCTGCAAGACGGCGGGGCGTCGGGCAGTGAATCAGCGCGGTTGGGGAGAAGTCCACGTCATAGATGTCCTCCCGGACGCGCTTCAACAGCTCCAGAGCCAGCAGCGAATCGCCACCGAGCGAGAAGTAGTCGTCATCGGGTCCGATGGTGGCATCGGCAAACTCCGTTCGCCACAGATCCAAAACCTGTCGCAGGGTGTCAGACTGGGCGGGAGGAGCGGAGGTCAGATTACGAACGGCCATGTTTCCGGTCATTTTTGGGGATGTCGATGGACGGGGACGACTGGACGTGGAGGGGGGATGGAGAGTCATCGGGGGGGGGAGGATCAGGCTTTCTGATCCAACAGGGTTTGATCGGCGATCCGACCCTGTTGCATCGGAACGGGCGATGCCTCCGCCCGGGCCACCCGCTCAAGCAGGCGCCGGGTTTCGGCGACAAAGCGATCGATGGAAAAACGTTCGGCATTTTCCCGGATGACCCGGCGGTCCCAGACGATGCCGTCGAAGCGCTCCAGCGCCTCCGCCAACGCCCCGGGCTCGGGACGGTCGAAGAAGACGCCGGTGCGGTCTTCGATCACCGTCTCGAGGGCTCCCCCCTCGCGGAAGGCGATGACCGGCTTCCCACAAGCTTGTGCCTCGACCGGAGTGATGCCAAAGTCCTCACTACCGGGAAAAACGAAGCCGCGACACGTCGCCATCATCTCGGTGACCGTCTCGTCCGGGGCCCGGCCGAGGAACGTGACCGTCGGACCGGCCATCGCCTCGAGCCGGGCACGATCCGGACCATCGCCGATGATGACCAGCTTCCGGCCGGCTTCGGTGCAGGCCCGCACGGCCAGATCGATGCGCTTGTAGGCGACGAGCCGCGAGACGATGAGGAAGAAGTCGCCCGTGCGGTCGCTGACCTGGAATCGCTCGACATCGACCGGCGGATAGATCACCACGCTGTCGCGGCCATAGCACTCGCGGATGCGTTTCTGCACGTTGCGGGAATTGGCGATGAAATAGTCGATCTTGCGGCTCTGGCGTCGGTCGCTCCAGCGGAACAGCGGCATGGTCAGCCGGACAAAGCGGCGCAGCAGGGGATTGCGGATCTCGTTTTCGAGATAGTCGTCGGGATTCCAAAAGAATCGCGGCGGCGTGTGGCAATAGCAGACGAAGCGGGAGCCAGCCGGCTTGGGAATCCACTTGGAGAAGCTGCTGCTGCTGATCCAGGCGATGTCGGTCTGGAAGAGGCGCAG
Source organism: Verrucomicrobiales bacterium (assembly GCA_016795505.1). Lineage (GTDB taxonomy): Bacteria > Verrucomicrobiota > Verrucomicrobiia > Verrucomicrobiales > DEV007 > JAEUHH01. Next base: position 10,076 of record JAEUHH010000043.1, read on the forward strand.
ACATTTGAATGCCAGCGGATAGAGGAAAAAGAGCTTCTTGTGGTGCTTCCGCATGCCGGGCAGGTATTGCATCCAGGTATTGCGCACCCGGGAGGAGCGGAAGGCGGGAAACAGATTGGCCCCGAAAGTGGCGCTGGTGACGATGGGCGCGCTGGGAAAGGCCTCGGCCATGACTTCGACGACACGCTCGGCGCCGCCCATTTGAATCAGAAAGTCGTGCACCAGGGTGAGCCGGTGTCGCAGGATGTCATTGGCGGGATCCGGAGTCATGGCGGGAGTATGGGGCAAATGTTTGCAGTCGACACCGGGCCCCTCAACGGGCTGACTTTGGTGGGAAGACGACCTGCCATGCGGTGTCGAAGACGATGCAGATGTCGAGCAGCAGGGACCAGCGACGCAGGTAGAAGTGGTCGAGGCGGACGCGCTGACGCACCTTGAGCCGGGTATCGGTCTCACCGCGGCAGCCCTTCACCTGGGCGAGACCGGTGATGCCCGGCTTGGCGAAGTGCCGGACCGGGTAGTCATCGACGATCTCGGAGAATTCGATGTCGTGATCGACGAAGTGGGGACGCGGTCCGACGACGCTCATGTCGCCTCTCAGCACATTCAAGAACTGCGGGATCTCGTCGAGGCTCGTTTTCCGCAGAAAGTGGCCGCCGCGGATGATGCGCGAGTCGCCCTGGGTGGCCTGACGGCCGGGCGTGTCGTTCACGTGCATGGTCCGGAGCTTGTAGACCTCGAAGACCTCACCCTGGCGGCCGGTGCGGGCTTGCCGGTAGAGCAGCGGTCCAGGTGAGACGAGCCGGTGGAGCAGCCAGACCCCGACCAGCAGCGGAGGCAGCACGGTGAGCGACACGAAGCCGGCAAAGACCAGGTCGAAGGCGCGCTTGATGGCGCGATTCATGGGATCTTCGAGCGGCTCACGCCAGTTCGTCAGGTAGAGCCGGGAGCCGTGCTGGTGGGTGTCCAAATTGCCGGGAAAGTGGTCCTCTTTGTCATCCACCCAGATCAGCCGCATGCCGAGCGAGTCGCAGAGCTGCTGCAGGGAGCGGATCAGGTCGGGTTGGGGATGCAGACCGAGAGCGAGGAGCAGTTTGGCCCGGCAGGAGCGGCAGATCTCCCGCAGATGATCGAAATCGCCCAGGATCGGATAAGACGGCAGGGTCGCCACCGCGTCGCCGCCGTAGGTGACATACCCGAGCACCTCAGCACCGGGGACATTTCGCGTCATGTGAAGAGCTCCGTCGCGCTCGATCTCACGCGGGGGAGCCAAAACCAGCGTATTGGCCGGGTGATGGGTGCGGCGAAACAAGTGCCGCACCAGCTTTCGGTGGCCCACCAGATTCATCCACGCGACCCAACCGGAGTTCGTGGCGAGGAAGACGGCGAGAAAGGCGCGGGAGAGACGGTCGTCCTTGCTCATCACGATCACCCCGAAGATCGCGACGAGTCCGAAGAGGATCTCGCGCTGGGTGACACTCCAGATCTCCGATCGCGACAGCCCGGAGAGCGATCGCTGGCGCTTCTCTCGGATGGAGAACTCCAGCACGGCCGCCGCCGGCACCAGCAGGGAGACCCACACGTAGTTGGCCGGCAGCAGATCGGCCCGGTACACCACCATGTGGAGAGCCCAAACCGCCCCCCAGAACAGGGCGAACGATCCGGCCAGTTTGAGGCAGAAATGGAGTCTGATGGTCCCGTGATAACGGTCGGAGATCATGGAAGACGAAAATTTAAGTAATCAAAAATAAATCTTGATTTTGTAAAAATTATCATTTTGGCGTTGCATGTCCACCCTTTTTCGATTAATTTTGAAAATAATTTTTATTATTGTAATTCGAATCTGAGAAATTCGATTTCCCTTCCGTTCCCCACACATGACCCCAGCTGTTTTACCTCCCCGCACCGAACTCGCCGCTCCATCACCCCAGCCCGCTCCTGTCGAATCCCGGCAGGGCTGGGATTTGATCGAGGTGAGCCCCGCAGTCGATTTCCAGGACCTCTGGAGCATCATCAAACGCCGTCGGATGCTCCTGATGATCATCCCCGCCGTGTGCGCCGTCATTGCGGTCGTCTTCGTGAAGCTCGCGATGACGCCGCAGTACAAGAGCAATGCGCTGATCTTCATCGACCCGATGTTCGATCAGGTGCTCCAGGTCGAGGCCGTCGGTCAGGTGATGTCCGATTTGGATTCCCTGAACTCCCTGGAAAAGGCCATCGTGTCCGATTCCATGATCCTGCGGGTCGTCGACCGACTGGAACTGAGAAAGGACCTGGGTTTCCTGCCGAAATCGCTTCACAAATACGTGCTCCGCGGCGAGGAAGTCTCCAGCTCCCGGTTGCTCGCCGAGATCCGGAAAAAGCGCTTCTCGGCGAGTCTCATCCGCCCCACCCGCCTGCTGGAACTGACCGTGTTCGATCCGGATCCGATCCGCGCCCAAAAGATCGCGCAGACTTTCGTGGATGAGTTCGAGAGCTTCCTGGGTGAGCAGAAAAGCCGTGAGGCCGGCCGGGCGACCGAGGACCTGCGCCGCCAGGCGGCGGATGCCTACACCCGCGCCCTCGAGGCGGAAAAGATGCTGGAGTCTTTCCGCATGAAGAATCCCGGTCTGACGGTCGAGCAGGATCACCAGCTCTTCGCGGAGAGGCTTAGTAAGATCGGCGACGAGTTGAACCTCGTATCCGGCAAGGTGCTCGATCTGCGGAGCAAGGTCGAGACCCTCGCAGGCGTGGATCCCGAGAAGGACCCGATCAAAGTCATCCAAGTGGGCAATTTCACCGGCATCATACACGTCTCGGAGCTGCTCAACCAGCGGCTCGGTGCCCACGCTGCGCTCGCGGCTACGGCCGAGCAATATGGGGAAAACCACCCCCGCCTCCGGGAGGCCCGCAGCCGCGTGGCCGAGATCGAAGCCCAACTCCGCCGCCTCGCCGCCGACCTGAAGGCCACTGTCGACGCCGACTACGCCGCCTCCGTGTCGAATGAGAAAATGCTCACCCAGCGCGTGGCCGAGCTGCAGGGGCAGTTAACCGCCCAGAAGAGCGCCAGTTCGGAGTTCCGGGCCATCCAGCAGAAGGTGGAAACCGAATGGCAGGTGCATGAGTCGCTGCAGAATCGCATCGGCGCCACTTCCATCACCTCGGAGAAGGCCACCGAGATCACCGTGCTCATGTCCGCGCCGATCGTCGCCCACAAGCCCTCCAAGCCCAGCGGGAGCATCGCGCTCGCGTCGGGCGGCTTCGCCGGCCTGCTGATCTGCTTCGGTCTGGTGGCCTTCGATCTCTTCCGGGGCGGCCCGTTCGTCAGCCGCTACCAGTTGGAAAGCAATCTGCGCCTCCCGGTGGTCGCCCAGGTCGATTTCTCGATCCGGGGCATGGATGAGGAAGAGGTCGTCGAGGAAATGTCTCGTGCCCTGATTTCGCCGCAGTGCCGCCATGCCCGGTTCATCCACGTCACCTCGGTCTGGAGCCATCCCGAGGGTATCCGGGTGGCCGGCTGCCTGGCGGCGGCTTCGGCCCGCTGCGGCAGTTCCACCCTGCTCATCTCCGTGGCCCCGGGAGGCAATCCCAATACGCTGGTCAACCTCGTCCCGCAGCCGTCCCATATCGAGAATCTCCACACCCTGCGTCTGCCCGCCTGCTTCCTGATCTCTCCGACGAATCCCTGGCAACTCCTCGGCCCCCATCGCCAGCACTTCGGCCGCATCATCATCGAGTCCACCTCCCTGAGCCAGGCCAGCCAGATTCCCGGCGTGATCGCCTCCTTCGCCGATGCCAATCTCCTCGTCGTCCCCGAGGGCCGTGGCACCAAGCGGGAGGTCGAGGATGCCGCTGTCCAACTGGGTGGGAACAGCCGGGGCCCCGTCGCCCTCGTGCTGCAAGCCTGATCCCGCAGGGCCACCCTCGATCCAACCACCCTCGCCGATCCGTTCCTCCACCTTCCCGTCCTTGAAAGCCGCCCTCCTCACCACCCATTCCTTTGCCGCCCGCTGGCTGTCCGGCAATCCGCTGGCTTCCCTGTTCCGGACGCTGATGCCGTCGGCCCTGCGCATGAGCGGGGCTGCTTTGCAGTTCCTCAGCACCGTGATCGTGGCCCGGGCCCTTGGCGACGAGTCGAGCGCAGCTTTCTTTTTTTGGTCATCCGTGCTCATGACCTCCGGCCCCATCGCCAGCTATGGTCTCGAGCAGATCGCCCTGCGGTCCGTACCACGCCTCCAGGAGCAGGGCGCCGCGGCCATCGGCACCTTCCTCGGGCATCTCCGGTTCATTTCCCTGATGGTCTCGCTGCTGCTGGGCATCGGCCTCATCGTTTTCGAACTCGTCACGGAACAGTCCGATCAGGGCCTCCAGACGTGGCACCTCATGCCCCCCATCGCCCTCGCCAGCATCGCTCTTTGCCTGATCAATGGCGAGGCGCTCAAGGGCCTGTCACGGCCCATGATGGCGGTCGTGTTTGGTCACCTCATCCCCGTCAGCCTCTTTTGCCTGCTCATTATCCTGTTCGCACGCGGCGCCCCTTCCGCCGGTGTGCTGGCGCTCTACACCTTCAGCTACTTCCTCGGAGCCATCGCCATCCGCTTCTGCCCGGCCCGCGAATGCCGACGCCCGCTCGTGGCCATTCCCTCGGCCAGAAAATTCCGCGAAACTCTCCGCGAGGGCTTCCCGGTTTGCTGTGTCAATCTCTTCGGTGCCATGGGCTTCATTCTGCCCCTCGCCATCCTCGAGGTCACCCGGCCGGCGGCCGAGGTCGCCTACATCACCACGGCCTTCCGCATCAGCATCCTGTGCATTGTGCTCTCCGCCGCCATCCACGGGGTCTTCGCGCCCGTCATGTCCCGCGCCGCCCTGCTGCCCGATCCCCGGCGCGCCCTTTTCCGGGTGTATGGCAAAGCCGTGCTGATCACCCTGGGCACCCTGGCCATCCCGCTCGCCATCGGGATCGGCATGCCCGGCACGGTCATGTCCATCTTCGGTGAGTCGTTCCGCAATGGTGCCGATGCCCTGCGCCTGCTCCTCATCGCGCAGCTCATCACCGTCTGCATCGGCCCCGTGCCACAACTGCTCCTCATGACCGGCCATGCCAGCATGCTGGCTGTCCTCGGCGTACTGAAACTCATCACCGGCGTCGTCCTCTCCGCCCTGCTCATTCCCCACTACGGCGGGGTCGGCATGGTCATCGGGATGGGAATCGCCTTCGTGGCGGAGGAAATTGTCGGTCTCGGATACGCCCTCGCGAAACTCCGCCGCCCCGCGAACGCCGAGGCACCCACAGGCCAGCCATGAGGTCCGATGTCCGCCAGCACGAGTTCGATCCCCACCGTGGCATGCCCTGGCTGCCGTGGTGGTACCGGCCCTCGCGCATGTTCCTCGGCGCCTCCCTGCCCGCGCTGCTGATTTTCTCCTTCTCCGACAGCACCCTCACGCTGTCCCGGGCACCCCTGTTTTACGGACCCCGCGATCTCGTCGTCGGCCTCATCGCTCTCGTCATGCTCATCGCCGGGGCCTTCCTCGGCGAGTCCAGGTTGCTCGCCAGCGTGTGGGGAGCCATCACCGGTCGGGGTCGCGGTCCCCGCCACCGCTCCGCCGCCACCACCGGACCGGCTCCCCGTCTCGCCGAGGCCCTCCTCTCCGAGCAGGTGGACCGCTGGCTCCTCGTCGTTTTCCTCGTCGCCCATGTCATTTTCTTCCGCAACTTCATCACCAGTCCCGGCCTCATCGCTGGCGTGCTGGGCGGGAATGTCGAGCTGAAACACACCTTCAAGACCATTCCCGGCGTCACCACCTGGACCCAGGTCTCCCTCGTGCTCGGCGCCCTGCGCGGACTCCGCTGGTCCGGCATCCTGCCCGGGCGCATCAAGCTCATCTCCCTCTTTCACCTTGCCTTTTTTGGCACCCTGTTTGTCCGCGCCATCCTCTGGTCCGAGCGACTCGCCATGATCGAGGGCGCCGTGCCCTTCTTTGTCTGTGCCCTGCCCCGCGTCTGCGCCCAGGCCGGTCCCTTCTGGCGCCTGTTCCTGCGCCTGTTCCCTTTCATCGTCCCCATCATGCTGCTGGTCGTGTTCACCGCCTTCGAGAGCCTGCGCTCGTGGGGCTACTACTCCAGCCAGTATTCCAGCGTCTTCGAGTTCGGCTGGCGACGCCTCTACACCTACTACTTCGAGGCCATGAATACCGGAGCCGCCGCCCTCGGTGCCGGCGGCTTCTACGACGGCCCCACCGGCTTTCTCACCCACGATGGCTATGAGTCGATCTATCAGGGACTCTACCAGGGCACTCTCGATCTCGAATACAACAACGTCTCCGGCCTCTGGTACGTCGCCCTGCGCATGGGGAATCTCCTCTTCGGACCCGTCTTTTTCCTCGTCGGCGTGTATTTCGGGCTCACCTGGCGCGGGTTCGTCGCTGGCCGCCTGACCGGCCTCCTCTACCCCATCACCTTCCTCGGCCTCATGGAGGTCATCCGCATCCCCTACTGGGCCGGCCTGCCCCGCGTACTGCCCACCACCGTGGTCATCATCGGCATCCTCATCTGGGGCGCCAGCCTGCCCTACCGGATGAGAAAGCGGCGCCTCGCGCCCGATCCCATCGGCGGAGCCGGTGCCGTCGCTCTGCCTCCCGCCGCCCTTGCCACCGGCTCCCACCAGTATTTGCGTCCCCGATGAGCCTTCCCGCCGCCAGCAACATCCATCTCAACGCCCGGTTCAAATCCCGGCCCGTCACCGGCGTCGAGCGTTTTGCCTGGGAAGTCGGCGCCCGCCTCGCCACCCACCATCTCCCCGACCTCGGCGAGATCGCACCCGAGCAGCCCGTGCAGGGACTAAAAGGCCACGCCTGGGAGCAGTTCCAGCTTCCCCGCCAACTGCCGCGCGGTGCCGCCCTCTTCTCACCCTGCAACACCGGCCCCATCGCCGTCACCCGGCAGCTCGTCGTCATTCATGACGCCGCCGTGTGGGACTGCCCCGACGGCTTCAGCACCACCTTCCGCCACCTCTATCGCCAGCTCCTGCCCCGGCTCGCCCGCCGCAGCCGGGCCATCGCCACCGTGTCCGAGTTCAGTCGCCAACGACTCGCCCACTGGCTGCAGCTCCCCGCCGAGCGCATCGCCGTATTGGGCAATGCCGTCGGCCCCGAGTTCACCCCCGGCGATCCCGCCCCTCCGACCGATGCCAAAGCCGGCGGCCCCGTGCTGCTCTGCGTCGGCTCCCTCGATCCCCGGAAAAACCTGAACCGCCTCCTCCGCGCCTGGCTCGACCTCCACGCCGCCGGCCGTCTGCCCGATGGCGCCCGCCTCCATCTCGTCGGCGGAGCGAATCCCCGCAGCTTTGCCGCCCTCGACCGCGTCGAGGACCACGACTCCATCCGCTGGCTCGGCCGGCTCAGCGATCGCGACCTCATCGACCAATACCGCCGCGCGGATGCCTTCATCTTCCCCAGCCTTTACGAAGGCTTCGGCCTGCCCCCGCTCGAGGCCATGGCCTGCGGCTGCCCGGTGCTGCTGAGCCATCGCGCCAGCCTGCCCGAAGTCGGCGGCCCCGCCCACGACCCCGCCGGACCGGCCAACGGCACCAGCGGAGCCGCCCTCTATTTCGATCCCGAGAGCGAAGCCGACATCGCCCGCGCCATCGAGCGGTTCCTGAGCCTAGGGCCCGACCAACGCGCCCCTCTACGCACCGCCGCCCTGGCCCGCGCCGCCACCTTCCGCTGGGAAACCGTCGCCGCCCGCACCGCGGAGGTGCTGGAGCGGATCTGAGTCCACCACGCCGGATTTTCATCGCGGGACAGGCCCGTCTCCGTTTAAAGTGGCGGCACATTCCCGTCCCGCCCTGACCCCATGATGCCCGCCGACCCGTCCCTCCCGCCCATTTCCCGTCGCCAGACCATCCGCGGCCTCGCCGCCGCTGCCAGCCTGCCGGCCCTCTCCGCCGGGAAAGCCCTCGCCGACGAGGGACACCACATCGCCACCAACACCTACCCGTGGTCGACCTTCGCCAAACGCGCCGGCGAGGCCTTCGAGATCCATTCCGACGTCCTCCTCGCCCGCATCGCCTCCACCGGCATCACCGGTTACGAACCCGCCATCAATAACCCGGCCGAGTTCACCGGTCTCCGCGAGCGCCTCGACCGCCATGGCCTGGAGATGCGCTCCCTTTATGTGAACAGCCTGCTGCACGAGCCCGAAGCTGCTGAGAAAAGCCTGACCGACGTGATGGCTATCGCCACCGCCGCCAAAGCCCTCGGCACCCGGATCATTGTCACCAATCCCTCCCCCATCCGCTGGGGCGGACCGGAAAACAAAACCGACGCCCAGCTCCGCACCCAGGCCGCCGCGCTCGACCGGCTCGGTGCCGCCCTGCGCCAAGCCGGGCTCACCCTCGCCTATCACAATCACGACATCGAGCTGCGCCATGGCGCCCGCGAGTTCCACCACATGCTCACCGCGACCAATCCGGAGAACGTGAAGTTCTGCCTCGACGCCCACTGGGTCTATCGGGGCTGCGGCGACTCGCAGGTCGCCCTGTTCGACACCCTCGCGCTCCATGGCAGCCGCATCGTCGAGCTGCACCTACGCCAGTCAGCCGGTGGCATCTGGACCGAGGCCTTCACCCTCGATGGCGACATCGACTACGCCCGGCTCTTCGCCTGGCTCAAAGAACGCGACCTCCACCCGCACATCGTCCTCGAGCAGGCGGTCGAAACCGGCTCGCCCCAACAACTCGATGCCGTCGCCGCCCACCGGCTCAGCCGCGAGCACCTCGCCGCCGCCCTCTGATCTCCCGCCCCAATCCCTAACAATCCGGCCACCGCGATGCACCCGTCCCGCCTGCCCGCCATCCTACCCGGCCTCCTCGCCGCCGTAGCCCTGCCCCTCCTCGCCCAGGAGCCTGCCGCGCCGCCGCCGAAGCCCCGGATCTCCGTCGATCTCTCCGCCGATTTTCTGGCCCTCCACGTGAAAATTCAGGCCCCCGAGGGCACCACTAAGGTCCAGTATCGATTCGGCGCCGAGACTGCCGTGCCGACCGACTCGCAATGGACCGATGCCCCGCCGCTCACAGCGGAAGACCGTCGCGTCAGCCTCGATCTGCCGCTGCCCCGGTCGCGTTGGACCGAGTTCCAGGCCCGCGCCTTGAAGGACACCGAAGTCCTCGCCACCTCCACCAAGCGGCACACGCCCCGCGCCCTCACCCTCGTCACACCCGAGCGCCTCGCCGCCCTGCCCGAGTCAGACCGACCCGCGTGGACGGCTTATGTGGAAAAGTCCGCCCGCCTCGCCGATGCCGAGTTCGACCACCTCGCCGCCGAGTGCCGCGCCGCAGCGATGCCCCGGTCCCGTCCCGCCCCCAGTGGCGGCGAATTCGAGATCGACGACGACACCCCGGACTCCTGGTACCGCAGCGACACCGCCGCCCGCCTCGCCGCGGCCGTGATCAGCTTTCAGACACCCTCCGGCGGCTGGTCGAAGTCCCTTTCCTTCGAAGAGGGCAGCCGCCAGCCGGGCACGCACTGGACCTCGCACCCCGACGATCCGTGGCACTACTCCGGCACCCTCGACAATCGCGCCACCACCGAGCAGATCCGTTACCTCGCCATCTTTCACAGCATCACCGGCGACTCCGACGCCCGCGCCGCCGCTCTCCGCGGCCTCGAGTGGCTGCTGTCCGCCCAGTATCCCAACGGCGGCTGGCCGCAGAACTACCCGCTCGAGTCCGGCTATCACGAGGCCATCACTCTGAACGACAATGCCATGCTCCACGCCATGCAACTCGCCCTCGATGCCTCGCGCGGGGAGGCGCCCTTCACCTTCGTCGATGCCCCGCTGCGCCAGCGGCTGGCCGGTGCCTTTGATCGCGCCCTCGACTGCCTCTCCGCCGCCCAGGTGAGCTTCGGCGGGAAGCCGTCCATCTGGTGCGCCCAGCACGATCCCCTGACCCTCCAGCCCGCCGCCGCCCGGCTCAAGGAGCCCCCGTCCCTGAGCGGCGGCGAGTCCGCCGAGATGCTCAAGTTCCTCATGCGCGAAGGCCCGCTCACCGACCGTATCGTCGCCCTCGTCGAGCCCGCCGTGGCCTGGCTCGACGCCCACCGCGTCACTGGATTGAAGAAAACCAAGAACGAAGCCGGCAAGACCGACTACATCGCCGATCCAGCGTCCGACGAAGTGTACTGGGCCCGCTTCTACGATCCCGTCACCGCCCGTCCGCTGTTCGCCGGTTCTCAGGACGGCATCGTCTATGCGACCTTCACCGAGATGGCGGCAAAGAACAAAGTCAGCTACGACTATTTCGTCACCCGCCCCGGCGAGGTCATCGGCAAGGAGATGGACCGCTGGCGCAAACGGATGGACAAGGAGGGCTTCACCCCCGCTCAGCCCAGCCCCGGCACCGACCAGCCCTCGCGGTAGGCGCGCCGCACCAGCGCCGTCGCCCCGGCGTGACCGGTGAAAGCCAGCGCCTCCCGGTCCCACGTCAGCCACTCGCCCGCGAAGCGGTCGGCCATCGCCCCGACCAGCACCGTCTCCGTGAGCGGCCCGCCGTGGCTGAAATCACCGATCGACTTCCGCCCCTCGCGGATGGCATCCACCCAGTCGTGATAGTGATTCTGCGGCGCCGGCTTTTCCGGATACTTCGCCGCCGGGAAATCCGACTCCGGCAGCACCACCGGACTGCCGCCGCGGTAATTCTTGAAGATCGTGCCCCGCTCGCCGATCCAGCACGTGCCCGACTCGGGCAGCGCGGTCACCTCCCTGGGTAGCGGGATGCGCGCCGGGTCCGGCCTCAGGTCGCCGTCGTACCACGTCAGCTTCACCGTGTCACCGGCCGTGCGCTCGGTGCCGGGAAAGATCATCTCCACCTCGCGGCGCTGCCCCCACAGCGGGCCACTGCTGCCCGGCGTCGTCTGCCGCACCCGGATCGGAGCCGTCAGATCCAGCGCGTCGAAGGTAGTGTCGAAATGATGGCACCCCATGTCGCCCATTTCCCCCACCCCGAAGTCGAACCACGCCCGCCAGGCCTTCGGGTGGTAGGCTCCATCCAGATAAGGCCGCGCCTCGCGCACCCCGAGCCAGAGATCCCAGTCGAGCCCCGCGGGCACCGGATCGCCGGCGGCTTTCAGCGTCGTGTTTTTCGGCCACCAATTCAGCGGCTTGTTCTCCCACAGGATCACCTCCCGGACCTTGCCGATCGCCCCGCTGCGGATCAACTCGACGGTCAGCCGGCTCTCCACGCTGGAGCGCCCCTGGTTGCCGAGTTGGGTCACCACGCCCGCCCGGGCCGCCTCCGCGGTGATCACCCGGCACTCATGCAGCGTCGGCGCCATCGGCTTTTGCAGATAGACGTGCTTGCCTGCCCGGATCGCCATCACCGCCGGAGCCGCGTGCCCATGGTCCGGCGTGCCGATGGTGACGGCGTCAAAGGCATCCGCATGTTTGGCCAGCAGTTCCCGCCAGTCCCGCTCGGCCACCGCGCCGGCGAAGCTTTTCGCCGCCAGATCCAGCGTGCGCGGCTCCACATCGCACACCGCCACGATCTTCACTCCCGGGTGGCTCGCCACGCTCTTCATCGTGTTGCCCCCCATGCCGCCCACCCCGATCGAAGCCACCTGGAGCAGCGAATTCGGCGAAGCCGTGCTGAGGATGGCGGGAAAGCCGATCGCCCCCGTCGAAGCGGCGGCGGCGGCACTGCGCTGGAGAAAATGGCGGCGTTTCATGCGGCCCAGTTTACCGCCGCCTCCCCCTGCCGCGGAGAACGCATGTGCGCCCCTGACCGACGGATCAGCCGGCCTGGCTGACTTTTCCGATCAGACCCTGTCTCATCTCCGATCCAACAGGGTCTCATCGGAGCAGCAACCCTGTCTGATCGGAAGGCGGCGGCGTCAGGCGGCGCCGGCCGGCTTGCGATCGCCGGGAGAGTTCGGCTGGACAGCCGGGGCGGACTTGATCGGCTGCGACTTGGTGCCGGAGACGCGTTCTTTCTCACGCGGGGCGGCCTCTTCGGACGCGGGACGGGACTCGATGCCGCCCTCCACGCGGGGATAGGAGATGCGGTTATGCATCATGCTGCGCAGGGTGGCGTAAAAGCTGGCTTTGATGGCGGCGAGATCGCGCAGGGTCAGGGGCGCATCGTCGAGCTGGCCTTCGCGCAGGCGTCCACGCACGATCTCGTCGATCAATTGCTCGATCTTTTGCGGGGTCGGCTTTTGCAGGCAGCGGGAGGCGCTCTCCACGGCGTCGGCGAGGCTGATGATGGCACTTTCGCGCGTCTGGGGCGGCGGTCCGGGGTAGCGGAAACCCTCGCGGTCGACTTCGGGCGCATCCTCGGGCCGCTCCTGTCCTTCGCGGACGAGCGCCTCGAACTCGTCCTTCTTTTTCAGGGCGCGATTGTAAAAATACTGCACCAGCGAGGTGCCGTGGTGTTCGCGGATCACGGAGATGATCTCGCGATTGAGGTTGTGTTTCAGCGCGAGGTCGACGCCATCCTTAACGTGGGCGATGACGATGAGGGCGCTCATCGTCGGAGTCAGGTCATCGTGGGGATTCTCGCCGTCGCCGATGTTTTCGATGAAGTACTCGGGCTTGTTGAGCTTGCCGATGTCGTGGAAGTAGGCGCAGACGCGGCACTGGGTGGCATTGGCCCCGATGGCCTCGGCAGCGGCTTCGGCGAGATTGGCGACCACGAGGCTGTGATGGTAGGTGCCGGGCGCCTCGATGGTCATGCGCTTGAGCAGCGGGTGATTGAGGTCGGCCAGCTCGATCCACGAGATGTCGGTGGTGATGCGGAAGGACGCCTCGACGACCGGCAGCAGGCCACCGACGAGGATGGCGGTCAGGGTGGGCACGATGATGGCGGCGAGGGCCTGCCGGCCCATCACATCCCACGGCTGCGGTGCGCCGGCCTCGGGCAGCACGGCAATGAGGGGCGGCCACTGGATAAAGCCAAGGATGAAGCCCACGGCCACGACGGTGAAACCGATGTAAACACCGGCTGACATGAGTTTTCCCCGTCTCCGGATGCGGTGGGTGAGGTAGGCGGCCACCAGGCCGGCGGTCAGCGAAAAAAGCAGGAAGGAAAACGCCTGACGGCCATCGATGAGGAGGGAGCCGTAAAAGGCGGCAAAGAGGGCGGCCAGGCTGGCCAGGCGCCGCCCCTGCAACAAGCCGACCAGCATGGGCGCGAAGGCATAGGGCGCGACGAGAAAATGGAACCGGCTCTCCGGGGCAAAGGTGTCGGCCAGGTAGCCGCTGAATTGCATCAGCAGGAGCTGCCCCAGCAGGGCGACGGCCAGGAGGGTGACGCGGGAATTGCGGCGCAGCACCTCGGGCATCTGAATGCGCAGACCGATGGCCAGCAGGGCGGTCAGGGTCAGAGCCACCAGCGAGGTGGTGACGGGCCGGCCGGCGAAAATCGCGAGCGGGTGGCTCGCATAGATGGCGAGGAAGGCGACCACCGCGCTCAGCGCGGCCAGCACAGCCACACAGAGGGTGGGGCCCTCGCGCAGGTAGCGGGTGAGACCGCTGTCGCGAGGTTTACGCCGTTTTTTGCCGCTGGAGAAACCCTGTCGCTTCAGCCGCAACTGGGAAAAGAAATCAAACATGGAACGGAAGGCGCCGGTGGGTTTTCCGGGGCCTCAGGGGCCGATATTAGCGGATGGCCGGGTGCAGGGAAAGGCTCGAATTGCGTTTTGTTGTCCCGACACGGCCCAAGCTTGGACCGCGCGACAAAAGCTCCATCATCAGGCACCGGCGGGAGCGAGATCGCCGGGGAGATCGCCCTCGCTGGCGCGGGTGGGCCGGGCGGGCGGGCTGCTCTTGGCGGCGGGCTCCTCCGGCAGATCCGGGGGCGTGGGGCTGCTGGGGGGATTGCGCAGCTCGCCGTGCTCCATGATCTCGCGGATGTGGCTGGCGTCGAGGGTCTCGTATTCGAGGAGGCCCTTGGCGATGGCGTCGAGCTTGTCGCGGTGTTTGACGATCAGTTCGGTGGCCTTCGCGTAGGCGTCGTCGATCAGCTTTTTCACTTCGGCGTCGATCTTCTGGGCGGTGGCTTCGGAGTAATTCCGCGGCGATCCCATGTCGCGGCCGAGGAAGACGTGCTCCTGATGGTCGCCGTACTCGATCATGCCGAGTTGGTCGCTCATGCCCCACTCGCAGACCATCTTGCGGGCCATGTGGGTCGCCTGGCGGATGTCGCCGCTGGCGCCATTGGTCACGTCGCCGAAGACGATCTCCTCCGCGACGCGGCCGCCCATGGTGACGACGAGTTGGTCGAGCAGTTCGTTCTTCCGGTTGGTGAATTTGTCCTCCTCCGGCAGCCACATGGTGGAACCCAGGGAGGGGCCGCGGGGAATGATGGTGACTTTGTGGAGGGGTTCGGTGTGCTCGAGCAGGCAGAGCAGGATGGCGTGGCCGGCCTCGTGGAAGGCGGTGTTTTCCTTCTCTTTTTCGCTGATGGCGAGGCTGCGGCGTTCCTTGCCCCAGCGCACCTTGTCGCGGGCTTCCTCCAACTCGCGCAGGGTGATGGCTTTCAGCCCCTTGCGGGCGGCGAGGAGGGCGGCCTCGTTGATCACGTTGGCCAGCTCGGCGCCGGAGTAACCCGGGGTGCCACGGGCGACGACGGCCAGGTCGACCCCGTCGGCGATTTTCACCTTTTTGGCGTGGACCCGGAGGATCTCCTCGCGGCCTTTCACATCCGGCAGCGACACCGTGATCTGGCGGTCGAAGCGACCGGGACGCAGGAGCGCGGGATCGAGCACATCGGGCCGGTTCGTGGCGGCGATGATGATGACGCCCTCCTGGGTGTCAAAGCCGTCCATCTCGACCAGCAGGGCATTCAGCGTCTGCTCGCGTTCGTCGTGCCCGCCGCCGAGGCCATGCCCACGGTGACGACCCACGGCGTCGATTTCATCGATGAAAATCAGGCAGGGGGCATTCTTTTTCCCCTGTTCGAACATGTCGCGCACCCGCGAGGCGCCCACCCCGACGAACATTTCAACGAAATCCGAGCCGCTGATGGAAAAGAACGGCACATCGGCCTCGCCGGCGATGGCGCGCGCGAGCAGGGTCTTGCCGGTGCCGGGTGAGCCGACCATCAGGACGCCCTTCGGGATGCGGCCGCCGAGACGCTGGAATTTTTTCGGGTCCTTGAGGAATTCGACGATTTCCCAAACTTCCTCCTTGGCTTCCTCGACTCCGGCCACGTCCTTGAACGTGATCTTGTTCTTGTCCATGGCCATGAGCTTGGCCTTGCTCTTGCCGAAGCTCATCGCGCCGCGACCGGCCATGCGGATCTGGTGGCGGAAGAGGAGATAGAGCAGGAAAACGAGCAGCAGCAGCGGCAGGTAGAAGCTGAGCAGGGTGGCCCAGCCGGCGTCGTCCTCGGTGGGCTGATCGTAGATGGTGAGCTTCGGATTGGCCTTGTCCAGGGTCGCGAGCAGGTCGTCCTTGGAGAATTCGAGAATGATCGGGGTGCGGAAGCGGGCGTATTTCTGGCCCTTGTTCTTCGCGGGATCCTCGACTTCGTACCAGCCGGTGATGAACTGCTTCTTGCTGTTATCGCGCTGGACGATCTGCAGCACCTTGGGCGGCGTGGCTTTTTCGTCGATGTGGATTTTCTTCTCGGTGACGAGTTGTTTGAATTTCTGGTAGGGAATTTCGGCCGAGGCACCCGCGCCCCCCCTAGCGTAGAGGGCCAGGGCGAACAGGCCCAGAGCGATGCTCAGCAGCAGGATGCCCTTCCAGTTAAATCCTCCCTCGCCACCGCCGCCATTCTGGCGGTCGCGGGATTCGCGGTCGTTGTCGTTTTGCATGTTTCTGAGTGGAACCGCCGGAAAAGACGTCCTTGGAGGGGCAAAGCTAACACATCGGGACCCGGTTGCAATCGGCTCGGCTCCGACAGGGTGTGTGGAGGCGTCCCGGACACGGAACAGGGGGTCTGTCTCTCTATACGCCCGCCGGGGTCGGGGGCGATGCCTCGGTGACGGGCGGAAGGGTCGGCCTTTTCGTCCAGCGGCGCATCCGGCGCATAGGCGGGATATACGGCGGCGGACACCCGGGGCAGAATAGCCGCCATTCATCACCATGAAAGCCCTGCCCGCCATCCGACTGCTCGTCCTCTTCCTGCTCCTGTCCTCCCTGCCCGCCGTCTCACCGGCGGAGGATGTGAGGCAGGCACCGCCGAAGGATCTCAATGGCTATTTTCCCTTCACTCCGCCGACTTCGCTCGACGTCTGGGCGAAGCGCCGGGAATGGGTGCAACGACAGATCCTCGTCTCGCAGGGCCTCTGGCCGATGCCGACAAAGACGCCCCTGAACGCGGTGATCCATGGCAGAATCGAGCGCGACGGCTACACGATCGAGAAAGTGTACTTCGAGAGCGCGCCCGGCTTTTTCGTCACCGGCAACCTCTACCGGCCGGTGAATCCGAAGGGCAAAGTGCCGGCCGTGCTGTTCGCCCACGGTCACTGGAAAGACGCCCGGCTCTCCCTCGCCGATCCCAACCGGGTGCGGCAGGAGATTTCCACCGGCGCTGAGCGCTTCGAAAGCGGCGCCCAGAGCATTTTCCAGAGCCTCTGCGTGCAACTCGCGCGGATGGGCTGCGTCGTGTGGCAATGGGACATGCTGAGCGACTCCGATGCGATCCAGTTTTCCGCGGAGGTGGTGCACCGTTTCGCCAAACAGCGGCCGGAGATGAACACCACGGAGAACTGGGGCCTCTACAGCCCGCAGGCGGAGTCGCACCTGCAATCCATCATGGGACTGCAAACGCTCAACGCGATCCGCGGTCTCGACTTTGTGCTCAGCCTGCCGGAGGTCGATCCCAAGCGCACCGCCATCACCGGGGCGAGCGGCGGCGGCACCCAGACGATGTTGCTGGCCGCGGTGGACGACCGCATCCATCTCAGCTTTCCCTGTGTGATGGTGAGCACCTCCATGCAGGGCGGCTGCACCTGTGAGAATGCCAGCCTGCTGCGCATCGGCACGGGGAACATCGAGTTCGCCGGCTTGTTTGCCCCCAAGCCGCAGGGCATGAACACCGCGGACGACTGGACCAAAGAGCTGTCCACCAAGGGCTTCCCGGAACTGCAAAAGCTCTATGAGCTGCACGGCAAAAAGGACCACGTCTTCCTGCTGCGCGGCGAGCATTTCCCGCATAACTATAATGCAGTGACCCGAAGCGCCTTCTACACCTTCCTCAACCGGCATTTCAAGCTCGGATTCCCCGAGCCGGTCATCGAGCAGGACTTCAAACCCCTGCCGCGGGAGGAGCTGACGGTGTGGAACGACCAGCATCCCGCGCCGAAGGCCGCCGATCCGGACTTTGAGCGTTCCCTGCTGAAATGGTTCACCGAGGACTCCACCACCCAATTGAAAAAAGCCGCCGCCGATCCCGATGGCATCGACAAAGTGCTGCGCCCGGCAATGGAAATTGTGCTCGGTCGCACCTACGAACAGGCCGGCGAGGTGAAGTGGGAGCTCATCGACAAGCAGGACCGGGGCGGCCATCTGGAGATGACGGGCAAGCTGGTGAACACTACCCACGGCGAGGAGGTGCCCGTCGCCTGGCTTTATCCTAAAGAATGGAAGGGCCGCGTCGTCGTGTGGCTCGCCGACAACGGCCGTGCCGGGCTGAAGAGCGCCGAAGTGACGCGGCTCGTGGCCGCTGGTGTCGCGGTGGTGGGGCCGGATCTGCTTTTTCAGGGCGGCGAGCCGGTGAAGCAGACCCGCGTAGTGCAAAATCCGCGCGAGTTCGCCGGTTACACCCACGGCTACAATCACGCGCTCTTTGCCCAGCGCACCCACGACGTGCTCACGCTGGTCACCTTCCTGCGCAACACCAAAGTCGGCTCGCATCCGAGCCCGCAGTCGGTCGTGCTCGCCGGCTCTGGCCAGAGCGGCACGATCGCCCTGGCGGCGCGGGCCCTGGCCGGTGCGGCGGTGGACCGGGCGGCGGTCGATACCGGCGGATTCCGTTTTGGCAAGGTGCTCGACTACCGCGATCCGATGTTCCTCCCCGGTGGATCGAAGTATCTCGACGTGCCGGGCCTGATCGCGCTGAATGGCCCCCATCCCCTGCGCGTGGCAGGCGAGGGCGAAGCTCCTGCCGGAGACCTGGTCGAGTGGCTACTGGAGTGATGGCCCGGCGCGCACCGTCGCCCGGCCGGGGTTCTTCCTCCGGCTTCGCTTGTTGACTGTCCATTTGTGTGGGAGCCTTGCCGACGCCGCTGGTCACGGGACCGGCGGCGGGCTTGGCTTTTTGGGAAAATGCGCGAGAGGCACTCGATCCGGCTGATCTTTTTTGGTGGAGGCATGATGGCCCTCGCCTGGCAGGTGTTATGGGCACACCGGCTGTCCCTCGCTCTCGGCGTGTCGGCGCAGGGCGTGGCGCTCACGGTCGCCACGACCATGGCCGGGATGACTCTCGGAGCCTGGTGGATGGGAGCGCGGGTCCAGTCCCGCGCGCCCCGGCATCCGCTGCGCCTCTACGCCGCGATCGAGCTGATCATCGCGATCACCGCCCGGTTGCCAGAATGGCTGGGTGGCCGTATCGCAGACTGGGATGCCACGCTCTACCAGCGGCTCGGGGACGGGTCCCCGGTCTTTTTGCTCGCGACACTCGCACTGACCATCGGGCCGGCCGCCTGGGCCATGGGCGCCTCGTTCCCGCTGATGGGTCTGGCGGCCCGTTCGGCGCGACTGCCGATCTCCGCGCTGTATGGCTGGAACACGGCCGGCGCCGCCATGGGCATCGTCATCGTTTCCTTCTGGATTTTGCCCCATGCGGGCCTGCTCGGCGGCTCGCTGCTCCTCACCGCCGGTCATCTCCTCGTGGCGACCGCCTGCCTGCTCACACGGACCGCAGCGCCAGACTTACCCCTGTCGGATAGTCCGGTTGCACCAGGCGACCGGCCCGGCTGGCGGCCCCTGGCCCTCGCTTTTGTGACCGGACTGGTGACCTTTCAGCTCGAGGTGGCGTGGTTTCGACTGCTGCGATCGGCTTGGTTCAGCACGGCAGACGCCTTCGCGGTGATGCTGTTCTGCTTTCTCATCGCCCTCGCCGCCGGTGCCGCGATCGCCCCACGGGTGGCGCGCTGGGGCCTGCCCGTCGGTGCGGGACTGGGGCTCGCCGCCGCCGCCGTGGCGCTGGCCACGCCGATCATCGGATGGTTTGATCGCTGGACCGTCTTCCACACCTGGAGCGAATGGCGCCCGCTCTGGCGGCTCCTCGCAGGCCTGCTGGTGATGGGACCGCCCGTGATGGCGATCGGCATTCTTTTCCCCGCCCTACTCGACCGGCTGGGAAAAGCCCGTGACTGGAGCCTGCTCTATGGAGTGAACACCGCCGGCGCCGTCATCGGGTCAAACCTCGCCGCCTGGGTGCTGCTCCCGGCGGGCGGCGCGGTGATGACCGCGTGGGTCGGCGCGATCCTGCTGGCCATCGCCTCCCTGGCCGCCCTGCGGACCTGGCGAAGCCGGGGAGAAATGGCCATCGCCCTCGCCGTCGCTGGCGTCGTGGCGGTCGCGATGCACTGGGGCGACCGCGACCGCGTTCTGGGAGTGGAACGCATCGCCCGCGGCGAGCATCAAGTCATCGCCCGCGAGTGGGGACCCGACGCCGATGTGGCAGTGATCGGATTTTCCGGTGGCAAGGCGCTCATGATCGACGGCTTTCTGACAACCGCCCAACTGGACAATGGCCTGGCGAACTACATGGACCGCATGGGGCGCCTGCCCATGTTGTTGCACCCCGCCCCGCGGTCGGCCCTGGTGATCTGTTTCGGCACCGGCCAGACCGCCAATGCGGTGCGGGAGGAAAATCCCGACGCGATCGATCTGGTCGACCTGAGCCCGGCCGTCTTCCGGATGGGCGCCCATTTCGAAGCCAATCGCGGCGTCCTCGACGACCCGCGGGCGAACCGCATCGTCATGGACGGACGCTCCTGGCTGCGGCGCACTGATCACCGCTACGATGTCATCACCCTCGAGCCGATGCCGCCCTATTTCGCGGGATCGAACTCGCTCTATTCGGTGGAGTTCTACCGCGAGGCGGCCGCGCGCCTTCAGCCGGGCGGACTGATCGCCCAGTGGTTTCCACTTCACCTCCTCACTCCGGAGCACGGCCGTTCGATCGCGGCGGCCTTCTGTTCCGTGTTTCCCGATGCCATCCTGTGGCTCGATCCCGACAGTGGCCCCCCTGGCGGCCTGCCCGACCAAGCCATGCTCATCGGGCGACTGCCTGCGGAAGGCGACCGCCCCGACGACCGGATCTTCTGGCTGAAATGGCCCGGCTTCGACCGCCCGCCCGGCCCCTCGCCGCGGCGACTGGATCCGATGACCGCCGCGCGCCAGGTCTGGCTCACGCCATCCCAGTTGACCGCCTACGCCGACCACGCCATTTCGGTCACCGACGAGAATCTCCTGCTCGAATACTCCGAGCGCCCCACCTCGTCCCAAGAAGGCCGGAAAGGATCGGCAGTCTGGGTCCGAGAGATCCACCAGCAATTCGATGCCGCCAGAAACTGAATAATCGTTCCCCATTTCTGCTCCGATCAGCCATGAAACCCATCCGTCTCCTCCCGTCCCTGCTCCCGCTCCTGCTAACGGCCACCGCCTTTGCGGCCGAGCCCGCCCGGGAACGCGTCGCCGTCGTCACCGGCATGCCCGGACTCGTGGCCTTCTGGGATTTCGTCAAACGCGAGCCCTCCGGCGACCAGCGCTTCACCGCCCACGTCCCGGCCGGAGCGCCGACCGACTACCCACTCGATGCGGGTAACTACATCCGGCAATACTGGGACGCCGGACGCGAGGCGACCTATGCCGATTTCCCCCTGCTGGGTCGTGGGCCCTTTGGTCAGGCCATCCGCATCGTCCGCGAGACCGACCCCGATTTCCGGCCCTTCCTCTACGTGCCCCGGTCGCGCCTGCACGACACCCCGCTCGACATCAAAGGCCCCGGTCGCTCCGTCACCGTCGTGGTGTGGGCCATCCGCGAGAGCGGCAACCATGCCCTCGCCGGCATCTGGCACGAGGGCACCGACCTGAAACAGGCCGAGACCGCCACCATCGCCCGCGTCGAGCGCGGCCAGCGGCAGTACGCCCTGTTTGCCGGATTGAACAAAGCCGGCAGCGCCTGCGGTCACGTGTCGGAGAATGGCGCCAGTTCGTTTCTGAACCGCTACGCCCTCCACAAATGCAATTCCGCCGCGCAGGCCCCCGAAGTGCCCGCCGACGCGCCTGCCGCCACCCTCGATGCCGCCTGGCATACCTTTGCCATGACCTTCGACGACGCCACCGACGAACTCACCGGCTGGCTCGATGGCGTCGCGGGCGACCGGTGGCTCGACCAGCCGAAAAACGACAAGCTCATCGCCTCCGCCCACCGCGCCTACCTGCAGGGCCACTACGCGCGCCAACCGGGTCGTCAGGCCGGCGAAGAGGCCGATTTTCCCTCCGACCAGTACTACAATCCACCGGAGGATACTCCGCTCGCCACCGAAATCCTGCGCGACACCCCCGACGAGCGCATCGAACGGCGCACCTACCGCTACACGAAAATCGAAGTCGTCCTGCGCAAGGGAGCCGATGGCCGATTGACCGAAGCCAGCCGCGATCTCGTCGCCCTGCGGCTGAATCCGTGGTGGTATCCCCATGGCCTCTACGCCCCGAAGGATGCCTCCAGCGGGGGTCCCTTCACCATCGGCCGCGTCATCCACAGCGCCCGCAGCGTCGGCTTCACCGGCTGGATCGGCGGCGTCGCCGTTTACGACCGGGCGCTCACACCCGAAGAACTCGTCCGTCTCGCCGCCATCCGGGGACCAGCGGCCGATTGAGACCGGAAGAGCCCCCGGCTTTACCAGAAAGCCCGTGCCGATTCCCCGGCAGCCAAGCCAGCGATCCCCGGACCTTGCCAATTTCCGATTTCCGACCGATCTAGTCGGGAATCATGACCATTTCCCGCAAAGCCGAGTACGCCCTGCGCGCCATGACGCTGCTGGCCGGCGCTCCGCCCGATCGGCCCATGCTCATCCAGGAGCTGGCCGAGACCGGCGGCATTCCGCTGAAATTCCTCGAGCAGATCCTGCTGACCCTGAAACGCGGCGGCCTGCTGCGGAGCAAGCGGGGCGTCGGCGGCGGCTACCACCTCGACAAGCCGGCCCGCCAGATCGCCATCGCCGACATCATCGCCCTCATCGACGGCGGCCTGTGCGCCCTGGCACCCGCCGAGACTGATGACGCGCCCGAGTTCACCGGCGCCCGCGGACTCCGCGCCGCCCTTGCCGACATCGACGCCCTCGTCAACGGCCAGCTCCGTGCCGTCTCGCTGGAGGATGTCTTGCAGCGCGACACGCCGGACGCGATGCTGGCTTTCGGCATCTGACCGCCTCCCTCCCCCCGGACTTTTTCCCGATGGAAGACGAATTGTTCACGCCCGAGCCCGACGGCGATTCCGATGAGACAGGGTCTGATCTCCGATCCAACCCTGTCTCATCGGAAACCGCCCCGTCCGGACCGGAAAATCGCAACATCCCGCTCGCCGCGCGGATGCGCCCGCGCTGTCTGGACGAGTATGTCGGGCAGAAACACATCCTCGGCGAGGGCCGGCTGCTGCGCCGTGCGGTGGAGGCCGACCGCTTCACCTCCCTGATCTTTTACGGCCCACCCGGCGTGGGCAAGACCAGCCTCGCCGAACTCATCGCCCGGCGCACCGAGAGCCGATTCGTGAACCTGAGTGGCGTCGAAAGCAACGTCGCCGAGATCCGCAACGCCGTCGAGGCGGCCCGCTCCATTCTGCGCACCCAGAAGCGCGTCACCACCCTGTTCGTCGACGAGATCCACCGATTCAACAAAGCCCAGCAGGACGTGCTGCTGCCGCACATCGAGCGCGGCACGGTCCGCTTCATCGGCGCCACGACGCACAACCCCTATTTTTACATCAACAGCCCGCTCGTCTCGCGCAGCCAGGTTTTCCAGCTCGAGCCACTGGCGGAAAGCGACCTCGCCGAGCTGCTCCAGGCCGCCATTCACGATCCCGGGCGCGGCTTTGGCAAACTGGCCCTGACCGTCACCGACGAGGCCGCCGCCCATCTGGTGCGGATGTGCGATGGCGACGCGCGCAAGTTGCTGACCAGCTTCGAGCTGGCCGTGCTGACCACCGAGCCGGACCCGGACACCGGCGAGATCACCATCGACCTCGCCGTGGCCGAGGACTCCATCCAGCGCAAGACCGTCGTCTACGATGCCGATGGCGATGCCCACTACGACACCATCAGCGCCTTCATCAAGTCGATCCGCGGCTCCGATCCCGATGCCGCGCTCTACTGGCTGGCGAAAATGCTGTACGCCGGCGAGGACATCCGCTTCATCGCCCGCCGCATCGTCATCGCCGCCAGCGAGGACATCGGCATGGCCGATTCGAATGCCCTGCGCGTCGCCGTCGCGGCCCAGCAGGCGGTGGAATTTATCGGCATGCCCGAGGCGCGGATCCCGCTCGCCCACGCCACCGTCTACCTGGCGACCGCGCCGAAGAGCAACCGCGCCTACGCCGGCATCGACGCCGCACTGAAAGATGTGGCCGAGGGCCGCACCCTCGCTGTGCCGGCCCATTTGCGAACGAAAACCCGTAAGCGACTCGCCCGCGAAGCCGGTGGCGCGACCGAGTCCGAGACCGAATACCGCTACAGCCACGACTACGAAGGCGCCTACGTGCCCCAGGCCTACCTCCCCGAAGGTCGGCGCTACTACGAGCCGGGGGAGCAGGGCATGGAAAAGCGGGTGAAGGAGCGGCTCGATTTCTGGCGGGAGCAGTTTTTGCGGGAGAGCGGTCAGAATGAGACCTGAATGAAACGGCCCAATGGCCCACGACCTCCCATCGAAAGCGGAGTAAAAAAACTTCAACCTAATCAAAAAAAAGTCATTGACTAAATTTACGCCCCTGTGTTTTCCTACCGCCATGAGTTCTCCAATCAGCTTCTCCGCTTCTCCGCTTCTCCGCTTCTCCGCTGATCGCATTCGCCTTGGTCAGTAACTTTGCGGTAGCTCAGGGGCCGACCTACACTTCCGGCCAGACCTACACCCCTGGTCAGACCTACTCCCCTGGCCAGACCTACTCCCCTGGCCAGACCTACTCCCCTGGCCAGACATACAACCCCGGCCAGACCTACAACCCCGGCCAGACCTACAACCCCGGCCAGACCTACAACCCTGGACAAACATACTCGTCGGGGCCCACCTACAATTCAAGCCCCACCTACAGCTCAGGGCCTACATACGATCCGAACAGCAATCAGCCTCCGGAAGCCTACGACGATTATATTACAGTTGAAGATGGTGTTACGTTTACATCCACCACATCCCTTCTTGCAAACGACACTGATCCAGATGGCCAAGCGCTCACAGTTGAGTCGGGCACATTCACTACTAGCGCCAATGGTAGCTTCACTATAAGTACTGACGGTAGCTACAGCTATTCACCTCCAACGGATCAATACGTCGGAAATGTAGATACGGTAGTCTATTCTGTCTCTGATGGCTCCGAGAGTGATACGGCCACCCTCAATATTGACATTTTGAGAGAAGAAAGAGTGGTGAAGGCATATTGGGAAATACAGGCAAGCGTAAAACTCAGACCGAATTCTACCAAAACTATGGCAGAGATAATGACCGCAGTCCGAGCATACGTGAAAGATAGCTGCAAGGCAGGTGCAAATCCCGATGCAAAGCCCGTGGAAGGGTTGCCTCCAGCGCTCGCAGCCGAGTTAACCGCTGATTCAACCCTGAATAGTGTAAAAAAGAGCGACCCAGAGAGAGCCAAAGTGTGGAAAAGACGCGATAAACCGAAGGGAACGATTCAAGACAATCATCCGATCGAAAGCGGAGACATACTAGAAAATGGTGTGTGGGCAGTTCAATTCGATTGCAATGTGGAATGGGACTGGACTGAATAACGAGGTGTCTATGAAAGGTCCAATAGGGGTTCTTGCCGCCATATTAATTCTGGGGTTCGTGGTGCTGGCCTTTCTTAGGGGCGGCCCTCGCCCGGAGCCGGTGGACGATTCTGCCCAATCCCCAAATTTGGCCAACGGATCGAATCTGCCTGCCAGTTCCGGGCTTGGAACCGGGCCAAAATCGCCAAAGAAACCAGAAGAAGATCTCTCCCATTTGTTGGGTAGCAATCACTTCCTCCGGTGGTTGAGATTCGGGCCTCTTGATGAAAGGCTCGAGTACTTTCGCAGGTTGCCCGTCGGTTCCAAAAATGACTATGGGGGCGCCGCCCGCCAGTTGATAAAGGATCTCTATCCGGTGTCTCCCGAAGATGCCATTCAGTTGGTCGTTGAAAAAAAGGGCCTCGGCGACTTTTGGGCGGCATCAATGCAACTCGGGGAGTTTCTGGGGAAGGCGGGAAATTTGGACAAGCTCAATGAGCTGTCTACCACTGAGGGCGGCAAGGTAATCACTTCTGGCTACTTGGAAGGCTTCGCTACCGTCAATCCGGAGGAAGCCCTTGCCTTGAGTGCAGTATTTTCTACGACCGGGGTTGATCCTAGTGGAGCTATCATCTCGGCAGCGGCTAGCGCGGGAAAGTATCAGGAGGCTATTGCTGCGATACGGAAATTCAATCTCCCCGCAAAAGATCTCAGTATCCAGTCAGTATACACGACATGGGTTAAGTTTGCGCCCGTTGACGCTGCAAACCATTTGATCCGGCAGGCAGCCACTCCTTCCAGGGAGGTATTTTTGGGGCATGTGCTGTCCGAGTGGGAATCCTGGGATCCGGATGGATATAACAATTGGATGGCATCGATGAAAGACAGTCCGAACGAAGATTTGATCAAAGAAGCGCTCAGAGATGTGGGCCAGAATTGATGTCCTGATGGATTTGTGGCATTCTAGTTTGGGATGGATATTCAATATAATTCTGCTAAACAACGTGGTTCGGTTTCCGGAGTTATTTTCCTTTTCTTGTTTACGCTAACTTGGCAGATGCCGGTAGTTTTTCATAAGAAGGTGGAAGGTTCTCTACCTCTGCACATCAGGCACTACAGCGACCTCGCCCGCCTGTTTCCCCGGAGAGTGGACTCGTGGAGTTTCTTTCAGATTCAGGCTCGATTCACCGGCGGCGGCGGCAGGCGGGAGGATGTTCAGTTGGCGGATTACTCCCAGATGGAGAACTATGGCTACCTGACGCGGCTGGATCGCATCCTGGATGAGGCTGGCACGCCTGATCGCGGTCCCCTGGCCAGGCGTGAACTGGCGGCCTATCTGGCTGCCAGACACGCGACCCTGTTCCCCACGGCTCCAGCGATGCGGGAGGTCCGCTACCTGCGCCTCTCCGTGCCGGTCGGGCATCCGATCAGCGCCCACCCCGCCGGCCGCTGGGTCAGTCCGGCCGCACAATCGGTCCCGCCGGAATGGGTGCGCCAGATTCAGATCGTGACCGACCGGGAATGGACCAAGCCCCTCCAGGAGGTCGTAATACCATGAGCGCTGCGGATATTCGCCGACGATTCGGCTCGTTCTGGACGGGCGAGGGTTCGCTGGCCCGCTTCCGGCTGTTTGAGATCTGTTTCTCCATCGCCTTTCTGGTTTACATGGGTCGCAACCTGCTGGCCGCAGGCGAGTGGCTGACCGACTCCGGGTTTCACCTTTCCGCGGCCGCCAGCCGGAGTGGGGGGACGACGCCGCTGCCGACACTGCCCGATTGGGCGGTGCCGCTCTTTGCCATGGCGATCCTTGGATCGGTGGGTGGTGTGATCCTGGCGCCGCGGCTGCGGCGGGTATGGTTCGGCCTGCTGGCAGTACTGGCCTGGTACGCCGAGGGAGTCGATCCGGCATCTGCTTTTGCGTTGAACAGGATCTTTGTGGCGGGGTTTTTCTTTATCGCACTCAGCCCCGGCTACGATCCGGCCTCGTATCGGGGATCCGTGGCGGGTCTTCGGGCGTTTCAGTTGTTTCTGGTGACTTTGTATTTGGTGACCGGGCTGCCAAAGGCACTGGAGGGCGACTGGCTGGTACACACCGATGTGGTGTGGACTCACGCCCAGGGCCACTACCGCACCCCGCTCGCCGCCTGGATGCTGCGTCATCTGCCCCTCTGGGGATGGGCGACGATCCAATACTCGGTGCTGATCTTCGAGTTGGGCGCCCCGATCTGGCTCACGTGGCGACGCACCCGCCCCGTCGCGATCGTCTTCGGACTTTCCTTTCATCTGGGGATTGCACTCCTGATGAAGGCGGTGTGGGTATTCAGCCTGCAAATGGTGGCATTCTACGTTCTATTCCTGCCGGATGATTGGGCGCGGGAGTGGATTCGCCGTTTCCGGGAGACGCGGGCGCTCTGGTCGATGTCCCGGCCAACCCTGACATGACGTCGCCTACGTGCCCCAGGCCTACCTGCCCGAAGGCCGGCGCTATTACGAGCCCTGCGAGCAGGGCATGGAAAAGCGGGTTAAAGAGCGGCTCGATTTCTGGCGGGAGCAGTTTTTGGGGGGGGCCCGGAATCAGGGGGCATTCGGAGAGAGTCCGTAGGAGATCGGAGCTCGAGATGACTGCTCGAACAGTCTGGTTGGGGCCTAAATTTTGTAAAAAATAAATAATTTCCATAAATTCAATGTTTTTGAGTTGAATTAACGGAATGATGGAGTAAAATTTCTATAAATTCAATAGTTCAGCTTGCTGAAACAATGAAATTTGCCCCGTATCGACCCTTCCAGCCCGCCAATCTCATCTCCTTCCCGGCCGAGCTTCCCACTCCCTCCTCACCGTCCACATCCATGAATGCCTCCACGATGATCCCCACCCTCGAACAGTTCCAACTGCACGCGATCGACCAGATCTGCCTGTCGAAGGGACATTCGCAGCTCACTTTCAGCATCGAGCTGTCGCACGACCACATCACCCAACGGGTGCTGCTGGCACTGCTCGATGAGAACCGGGAGAAGGGCGTCTGCGTGGCGATCTACCCCGCCACGGGCGAGGTCTGCGACCTGACGAACGGAGGTGGAGTGATCGGCTATCTGTCCTTGTCGCCGCTGCTGCCCGGCCAGTCGATTCACTGCGAGTTGCTGGTTTACAAGTTCGGACCGAACTGCGTCTGCACGGCGCGGATCTGCGGCGAGACCTTCCTCTATCCGGCTTTCGTGATGCACGGCAACCCCCGCCTGACGGCTCTGGTCGGCTACGACTCGGGCGCGGGGATCCAGTGGGACGAGGAAATGCTCCATGTGACCGAGACGCAGGCGGTGGCCTGATCCACGGTTCCGACCGCGAACTCCCTTTAGCTTTTCTTTCAGGCGCAGGCTCCTGATCGGCAATGTCAGCCGGTCCGGAGCCGGCTGTTTTTTGGGCGAAAATCGCCGCAGTCAGGCCCGCGCGGGGCTTTTCCACCTTGTCTTTCCGGGGCGGAAATCGAGAGTGACAGCCTCATGTCCGATCCTTTCTCCGCACCCGCCATCCAGCAGCCGGTCTCGCTTGATGCGATCCTGGCGGTGCTGCACGGGGGCGATGCGGCGGCGATCGCGGCGATCTGTCGACAGGCACACCCGGGCGACATCGAGGCGGCGATCGAACAGTTGGACGAGGCGGACCGCGAGGCCTTCCTCGCCGCGCTGCCGGTGGAGTTGATCACGGAACTGGCCGACTACCTGCCTTCGGCGGCGCTGGAGAATCGCTTCCGTTCGCTGCCGGAAGCGGAGAAGCGCGAGGTGCTGGAGTCCCTCTCCGACGACGAATTGGTGGACCTGCTCCAGGAAGTGCCGGAGGAGGAACGCGAAGAGATCATCGACCTGCTGCCCGAGGAGATGCAGGAGGTGTCGCAGGACCTGCTGCAATTCCCGGAGTATTCGGCCGGGGGGCGCATGACGACGGCCATCGCGGAGATCAAGGCGTCGATGACCATCCGCGAGGCGCTCGCGCTGCTGGCCGAACAGCAGGAGGACACGGAGATCCTGAGCCGCATCTACGTGGTGGATGACGCCGGGCGGCTGCTGGGCAAGACCCGCCTGCGCGATCTGGCCTTCAATCCCCGCAGCAAGCTGGTCCGGGACATCATGGACGGCGACCAGATCTCCATCGAGGCGATGGCCGACCAGGAACAGGCGGCGCAGATGATCGCCCGCTACGACCTGGTGGCGCTGCCGGTGGTGGATGCCGAGCGGCGGTTGCTGGGGGTGATCACGCACGACGACGCGCTGGACATTTTGCAGGAAGAGCACACCGAGGACCTCGAGCTGGCGAGCGGTATCTCGGGCGAACGGGGCGACTTGGCCTATCTCCAAACCCCGGTGGTGGACCACCTGCGCCGGCGGTTTCTGTGGGTGCTGGGCATGGCTTTGCTGGGCCTGATCTCCGGGACGGTGCTCCACGATCAGGGCGATGTGTTCAAAGCCCACTATGTGCTGGCCCTATACCTGCCGATGGTGGTGGCCGCCGGCGGCAACACGGGCTCGCAGGCCGCGACGATGGTGATCCGGGCGATGTCGCTGGGGGAATTGGGTCCGAAGGTCTTTTTTCGCGTGGTGTGGAAGGAAATGCTGATCGGCCTGCTGATCGGCAGCCTGCTGGGGCTGTGCATCGCGCTGCAGATCCGCTTTCTGCTGCCGCAGGGACTGGCGGGCGAGACGGGAGCATCCCTGATGCACGTAGCCCTGGTGGTCGGGCTGTCGCTCACGGCCCAGGTGACCGCCTCGACGCTGACGGGCGCCGCGTTGCCTCTCGGCGCGCGGGCGATCCGGCTCGATCCTGCGGTGGTGGCCTCGCCGGCCATCACGACGCTGGTGGATGTGACGGGGATGCTCATTTATTTCGGACTGGCGCGTTTGTTGTTGCCGGGAGCTTGAGTTCGCATCCAAAATGGGTCGGACCGGGAATCCAGGCCCGCCAATTCACCAAGCCAAACGCACCGCAATCATGAAATGGGAAGGACGCCGCCGCAGTGACAATATCGAGGACCGGCGGGGCGCCGGTGGGCCGCGGATGGCGATGGGTGGCGGACTCGGCCTCGTCGTGATCCTGGTGCTGGTGGCACTGCTCGGGGGAGACCCGATGGCCCTGCTGGAGCAGATGGATGGCGGCTCGGGCGGGCTGCCGGGCATCGAGCAGAGCGGCGGTCCGGTGGATCCGGCCCAGGATGAATTGGCCGCCTTCGTCGGGGTGGTGCTCGCTGACACGGAGGATGTCTGGCATCACCTGTTTCAGGAAATGGGCGACCGCTACGAGGAGCCGAAGCTGGTGCTTTTCTCGGGCCAGGTGCGCTCGGCCTGTGGCTTTGCGTCGGCGGCTTCGGGGCCGTTTTATTGCCCGGCGGACCGGAATGTCTATATCGACCTCGTTTTCTACAAGGAGCTGAAGCAGCGATTCGGGGCTCCGGGGGACTTTGCCCAGGCCTACGTGATCGCCCACGAAGTCGGGCATCATGTGCAGAACCTGATGGGCATCTCGGAGAAGGTGCAGTCGATGCGCGGCCGGGTGTCGGAGGCGGAATACAACCAACTCTCCGTGCGCCTGGAACTGCAGGCCGACTTCTTCGCCGGCGTCTGGGCGCACCACGCCGAGCGGATGAAAGGCATCCTCGAGTCGGGGGATGTCGAGGAGGCGCTGCGGGCGGCCAACGCGATCGGCGACGACACCCTGCAACGGCAAAGCCAGGGACACGTGGTGCCCGACTCGTTCACCCACGGCACCTCGGATCAGCGGATGCGCTGGTTCCTGAAGGGCTTCCAGACCGGCGACCTTTCCCAGGGTGACACCTTCGCGGCCCGCGAGCTGTAAGAAAAATCCCGCGGAGGGGCGGAGTCAGCCGACCTCGTCCCAAAGGCGATCCTTTTCCGCCAGCACCGGCATGCGCCGGAACACCGCGATCTCGAAGACGGTGCCTTCGGAGATCTCCCGGCCGGCCCATCCGCAGGCCTGGCGCTCGGGTCCGGTGGAGGCGTGACCGAATCCCCATCCGCCAAAGGTGAAGCGGGTCTCGAAGTCCTGGGGCAGAGCCTCGTCGAAAAAGCCGAGATGGTGGGCGCCGTAGAAGAACTCGTTGGCTCCATTGAATCCGCGGCTTTGCCCATCGCCATCGTCGGTGAGCTGGGCATTCGTCACCGGCGCCACGAGTCCTTCGCCGGTGTCGAGACGGCGCAGGCGCAGGTAGGCGAGTCCTTCCGGCAGCCAGTCGAGCCGCCGGGCACGGCGATTCATGCCGGTGTACACTTCACTACCCCATAGGCCCGGATCGTTCGAGCGGAAGAGGACCAGGCCAGAGACCCGGTTGTCGCTGAGGGCGCGGAGATGGTCGCGCTCCGCCTCTCCGGGTCCGGATGCCAGGGCGGTTTCCTGCTCAGGAGCTTCGTCAGCCGCTGCCGATTCGTCAAACAACCCGAGCGCTACAGGTTCGATCGCCGGGGTTTCCGTCATGGCCATTTCGGGCGCGACTCCCGTCCACCGCGATCGGGGACCGACGCTGATCTCAAAGCCGGCGGTGAAATCGGCGATTTGACGGCCCGCCCAGGCATAGGCCTGGCCATTGCTGCCATCGGCACGGTGGCCAAAACCCCAGCCGCCAGCCCCGAAGCGGGTTTCCACCTCACGCGGCAGCGATTCGTCGAAAAAGCCCAGGTGGCAGGCGCCAAAGTATTGCTCGACCCGGCCTGACCAGCCCTGCTTTGCCTTGGGATCGCCCCCCGCCAGCAGTTCCTCCACGCTGATCGCTCCGACGACGGACTCGCCGGTGTCGAGACGGGTCAGTCGCAGGTAACCGGTGTCGGCAGGCAAAGCCGGCGCCGTCCCATCGATGTCGTCCTTGTCAGTGCTGCCCGGCAGGGCCCAGGACTCCGGATCGAGGCCGCTGAACAACACGGTTTCGCCCTGTCGATCCGGCAGAGAATCTCCCGGCAGGATGGCGCCCGGCAGAAGGGCTTTCGCAGCGCTTTCGGCAGGCAGAATTCCGGGGATTTCAGTCGCCGGCTCCACAACAGGGGCTACAGGAGCCGTCACCTCCCGCAGTCGGGCTTCCAGATCGGCGATCTTCCAGTCGCGTTCGCGGAGGGCCTCCTTGAGGGCATCCCATTCTGGCTCAGACGGAGACGCATCGGCGTCGGCCCCAGCCGGAGCCAGCACGGCGGCGGGAAGGCCATGATGACCGGCCGGTGACGCCTCCCCCGCGACTTCGACCGGCACGCGCCGCAACTCGGTGACGATGGCTTTGGCCTCCGCAAGTGTGGCGACCACGGCCGGAGCGGACGGATAGGCCGACGAGGTGTCAAGATCGGACTCCCAGCGGCCCGGCCCCAGACCGAGGAGCCGGCGGATCAGATGACGGCTGGGACGTGCCGTCGAGGGAGTCGGCGCGGCGACACTTTCATCGGTTTCCTCTTCCTCATCGGCATGCATCGGAATAGCGGGGTGGCCGGTGCGGGCTTCGGAAAGAGCCTTCGCGAGCGAGGCCTCCAGTCCGGCCAGGGATTCGCGCAGGGAGGCGATTTCGGCGACACGATCGGCCGATTCTGCTTTCACCGATGCGAGTTCAGCTTCCAGCGCGGTGCGGTCTTCCGCTTGTTCTTCCAGCGCTGCCAGGGGCTCGGCATCTGGAGTTGGCGCTTCGATGGACAGGCTTTGCGCAGCATCGACCGACCGGACAGCCCGGTCCGCCGCCTCCATGAGTCGGCGTTTTCCGCACCCGGTGGCCGGGGCGGCGATGGCACCCGTCTCGAGTGTCACCTGGATGCCGGACAGGGCGCCGCGGAGTTCGTTGAGATCACGCCAGACCCGGCTTTCGATCCAGGAAAGGGCCAGGTCGCCTCCCGATTCCCCGTCGTTCAGGCGGTCCAGCGCCTTGAGGAAACCGGCCGGCGAATCGCGGACCGTCCAATCGACCCGGCCGATCATCTCGGCGATCTCCTGATCGATGCCGTTCTCCAGCGTGGCGACGTGCCCGCCAGCCTCCGTGAGCCGGCTTCGCACCGCGTCGAGCACCGGGGCGACATCGACGCTCTCATCCGAGGAAAGCAGTATCTCGCTGAGCGATTTCTCCGCTTCCTGAATCGGCTGGGCGGCCTCCCGCAGCTTTCCCTGCTCCGACTGGAGGTGCTCGCGGGCCGACTGAATGCGGGACACGCAGCCGCTGATGTTCTGTCCGAGCACGCGCAACTGGTCATCCACCTGGGAAAGCCGGTCGGCCAGGGCGAACAAAGCCGGCCCCGTACCCGCGGTGTCGGACAGCCGGCCGCCCACCTCGTCGCGGGTCCGGGCCAATACCTCGCCGGCTTGGCGGAATCGACGGTCCTCCTCCCGCATCCGGGTCTCCAGATGCTCCAGCCGGGCCAGACAACCACCGAGCAGCTGTCGCTCGCCGTGAACGACCTCGGCCAGTTGGTCCACCGGCAGCTTCACCTGCGCCAGGACGGTGCGGGGCGTCACCGGACCACCGACCAGAGGCGTCAGGGCGCTCAGCCGCAGGCTTTTTTCCTCCAATTGCTGCCGGAGCAGGGCAAAACGCTCGCCGAGGAGCTGGATCTCCCCATTCTGGCTCTCGGAGAGCCGTTTGGAGGCAGCCAGATCGCCTTCCAGCGCGGCCACAGTCGCCTGCGCCTCCCCCAGTTCGGCGCGTAGGGCCCGCAGAGCCTCTGGATCCGCATCGGCTTTGTTGTCAGCCGGCGGCACGGCGGCCGGGGCCTCGACGAGAGTCTCGGCTCCCGCGTCCGGCGCGTCCTGAGGATCGCCCGCCGTTGCCCGGCGTCCGGATCGGGAAATCAAAAGGCCGAAAACCAATCCCAAGGCGAACAAAAGCACCGACGGCAGCAGCGTGATCGGGTCACTCAACGAGACCCCGGAGAACAGGAAAGCGGGGCCGGCTATCGTGGCCGTCAAAAAGGCGAAGTGACTCATCATTGCGTCAGATTTTCGATAATTGCCAATATTGACTAGAATGCTCCTAAAATCCAAGTGGATTCCTCAAAATTTTTAACGAATTAAGGCGGTTGTCCTAATTGTCAGGCTATCTTAGCCACCTTCCCCTGCCCCCCGTGAAATTCAGCCGTGCCGTCCTTTCCCGCCGGTCCCGCGACCATCGCCTGCTGCTCCGAGTCGCCTCGGGCATCGGACTGGTCAGCCTCGTCGCCGGCTTTTTGGTGTCGCATTTCACCGCCAGCGGCTCCTGGGCGCCCTTTTTTGACGCCGTGCGGGGAGTGCATCGGCTGCCGGCGATACCGGATCTGCCCGATCCCGAAAAGGCCACCTTCGCGGACTGGCTGCAGGCGATACGCGGCCTCGACCTCATCGACCGTCAGACGGCGGAGGAGGAAAGCCCCGCGCCCAGAGTTCCGGTGATGCCCGCTCCTCCCGAGGATCTCGCGCCGGCGCCACCGGACTTTGCCTCGGAACTGAGCCGCCTCGAAACCGCCCTGATCGGATCGGCCCTGCCGGAGCCCGAGCGCCAACTGCTGCTCGCCCTCCTGCACGGTCTGCTCGGCACCGAGAAAGCCGAGCGCGAAGCCGCGACCCGGGAGCTCCGGTCAATGGCCAACGCCACCCCGCCCCGGCGACGGGCGGCGGAGTTCCTCGGCGATGTCCTGGAGCGGGCGGGCGACGCCGGCGGGGCGATCGATGCCTACCGCACCGAGGTGGACCGCTTTCCCGCAGAGAGCCCCCGCTCCCTGCACCGACTGGCCACCTTGCTCCGGCAGGAGGAGCGCCTCACCGATCTGGAGCAGCTCATGCAGCGGCCCGACCTGCGACAGCAGTTCCCCATCCGCGACCACATCGACCTCGCCATCGACCGGCGGGATTACGCTGCCCTCGCAAAATGGACCCTGCTCCACGATCTCCAGTTCCACGATCCCTGGCTCGCCGTCCTCAGCCTGTTTGCCGCCGTGGTCTGGCTGATCATTGTCACCCAGTTCGCCGGATGGGATCGCCAACGCCTCTCCCTCTACACCCTGGCCGTCGGTCTCGGCTGGCTGAGTGCGACCCTGACGCTCTACGCCGTGTTCATCCAATCGGAGATCCGCGGCTTCGACTTCGACGAGAGCGACGACGCCGTGCAGCAGATCCTCTATTTCGTCGCCGGCGTCGGGCTGCGGGAGGAAACCCTGAAACTGCTCTGCTTTCTGCCCCTGGTCCCCTACCTCGCCCGACGCGCCGGAGAGAACGACGCCCTCGTGTGCGCGGGACTCGTCGGACTGGGCTTCGCCCTCAATGAAAACATTGGCTACGTCGACCGCGGCGGGGAATTCACCGCCTGGAGCCGCTTCCTGACCGCGAATTTCGCCCACATCGCCTGGACCGGCATCGCGGGACTCGCCCTCTACCGACTCTGGCGGCGCCCCCGGCGGAGCTGGGACCACTTCCTCCACGATTTCCTGATCGTGGTCGCCGCCCACGGTGCCTACGATGCCTTCATCGCCGTGCCGGCCCTCGGCGACTACAGCTTTCTCAGCCTCGTCATCTTCGCCGCCAGCGCCTACTGGTTCCTCGACCACGCCGCCGATCAGCAGTCGGGCTCGGGGGCGATGACAGTCTCGCCGATCGCGGTCTTTGTCATCGGTGGCGCGCTGCTGATCGGGGTCACCTTTTGCTACGCCTGTTGGGCGGTGCCATTTTCCATCGCGATGGCCGAGTATGTCCGCAGCCTCGCCGGCGTGGTGCCCGTGGCCTTCATCTTCATCAACCGCTTCCGGCACTGCTGAGCACTTCCGCTCAGAGCCCGTCGATCGCGCTCCGGTAGCCTTTCACGGCTCCGTCCAGATCGTCCTCGGCCATGGCCTGGCTGGCGCGCAGGGCGGCGTCATCCATCCGGCGGATCTGCTCCTGTCGGCGGATCACCTCGCGCTGGGCGATCGCGGGGATCGAATCTGCCGGCAATGGCTTGGCCGCGCCCGGCACCACGGATCTCGCCGGCGCTGGGGCCGGTGTCGCCGCCGTCGCCTGACTCACCGACCGCGAACTCTGGCAGGCGACCGATGCCAGGCTCCAGCCCATCACCAGCGCCGCACAGATCACCCGGCTCGATGGCAGCTTCGCGTTCATCATCGTCGGCGGCGGGTTAATAAAAGGGAAAAACGATCGCGCTACCGTCAGTCCTGAGCCTCATCCAGTGCATCGACGCCGTATTCCTCCAGCACACTGCGGGACACATATTCCAACGCGGCCGCGCTCGTCGCCTCCAGCACCACCGGACAGGCATGACCGGCATCGAGGGCCTCCTTCCACCGCGGCGCGCAGACGCACCACCGGTCGCCGGGATTCAGGCCGGGAAAGCCATACTCCGGGCGCGGCGTGCTCAGGTCATTGCCAGAGGCGCGGCTGAATTCCAGAAAATCGTCCGTCACCACCGCGCAGACCGCGTGGCAGCCGAGATCCTCCGGTCCCACGTCACAGCTTCCCTCGCGGTAAAAGCCGGTCAGCGGATCCAGACTACACAGTTGCAGGGGACCTCCCAGGATGTTTCTCGATGCCATGGCGGTAGTCGGTTCGGCAACGCCTCAGAAAGTGCCGCGCTGCAGGCTCGAGTGCATTTCCTGCACCCGGTTCGTCTGGTAGGTGCGATTCGCCTCGTAGTCGGGGCCAATCTTGCCGGTCCCGGCGGGACCACCGGCACAGCTCACCAGAACCCAGGAAACAGACAGCAGGGCGACAAATCGGATCGGTTTCATCATGCCTCTCGATTAGCGGCCGCCCTCCGGCCTGTCAAGACCATTCCCCTCGCCCCATCAGGGCTCCACCGCCAATTCCGCCAGGTAAATCGCCGTGATCAGCTCGCCCTGCTCGTTCTTTTCATGGGTCGAATACCACGACACCAGAGCGCGCCCGTCATCCAGCGTCACCAGGCCGGGATAGGAATTGTCCCCGCCGCTCGGGAGTTCCGCGAATGGCTCCAGCCGGTCTCCCGCCTCCAGCCAGTAGAGCACCGTCTTCGGGCCCGCCTCCGTGTTCCGCCGGCCGCCCACCACATGCCGGTCGCCCCACCGGGCCACCAGCGGCCCGCCGATGTAGAGATCGATCGGATGGCGTTCCCACTCGGAGTAAGGCGGCTTCGCGCGCGCGATCTGCGATTCCGTCGCACTGCCCCGGCTCACCGCCAGCAGAGTGCCGTCGGGTTCCATCGAAAAGGCCGTTTCATTGCCCGAGCGGGTCTGGATCAGCGAGCGATAGCGCCAGATCAGCCCGTCCTCACTCTCCAGCAGCGCCGCCTCCATGATCGTCGCCCCGCCGGTGCCGCCGTCCTCATCCGAGTAGTTGGCCTTGCGCCGCGCGCACAGGTAGGCCGTGTCCCCCTGCGCCGCCGCCCGCCAGATGTAGTGCCCGTAGGTGCCCTCCATCTGGCGCGGCCCCTCCCAGCTCGCCCCATCCGCCGTCCAGACCGCGTAGCCGAGGTGCTGGTTGATCTCATACTGGTCCCGCGGCAGAATCCCCTCGCCGGAATACCAGGTGCCGGTGTAAACGAACAGCTTTCCCTGAAAATCGAGAAAATGCGGATCGCGCGTGTCGCGCTTCGGCACCGAAAACCGGTGCTCCTCCCGCCACGTTTGCGCGTCCGCGCTCGACAGGACGATCACCGACGCCGTCGAGCTGACCATGTGCCCGTCCGGACAACTCCGGAACGTCAGCCAGAACCGGTCGCGCCAGCGGATCAGGTCGGTGAAGGCGTTGTGCTCCCCATTGTGGTAAGCGCGCCGGATGTTTTCCACCCGCACCTTCGGTCCCGCCGCAGCGGTTCCCACCCACAATCCTATCCACAGCGACAGCGACGACAACACGATCCCGACCCGAGTTTTCATACCTCGAGCCATATCGCACGACCCGCCTCCGGCACAGGTCCGCGATGCCGCCGCCGCCGCATCCGGCGGATGATCACGCCTCCGCCGCCCGCGCGCGGGCCTCACGGGCATTCGCCTCGATCCGCTGCCAGTCCCTCGCCGCGATCACCTCCCGCGGCGCCAGCCAGCTCCCGCCCACCGCCGCGATCAGGTCCGATCGCAGGTAGTCCAGCATGTTCGACAGCTTGATGCCGCCCAGCGGGATGAATTTCAGCCCCAGATGCAGGTAGGGCGCCGCGATGTTGTTCAGGTGCGGCAGACCGCCCGACGACTCGGCGGGGAAAAACTTCAGCAGCCGGCAGCCGATCTCCACGCTCTGGTCGATGTCCGTCGGCGTCATCACCCCCGGGGCGAAGCGCATCCCCAGATCCATCGCATGCAGCGCCACCTCGCGGTTCACCGCCGGCGCCACCCCGAAGGCCGCCCCCGCCGCATGGGCCAGGTCCGCCTGCTGCTTCGTCAGGATCGTTCCCACCCCCGCCACCATCTCCGGCACCCGCTGGCGGATCTCCACCAGCGCGTCGAGCGCCGCCTCCGTGCGCAGCGTCAGCTCCATGATGTCCACCCCGCCCGCCAGCAGGGATTCCGCCACCGGCACCGCGTCCTCCACCCGGTCGATCACCAGCACGGCGATCACCTGGCTCCGTTGGATGTGGCGTCCGAGTTCTGAATCGAGGAAATGGGGTCTCATGCCCCGACGTTCCCGCATCCCGGCCGCCGACGCAATTTTGGAATTGTCCCCGCCCGCGCCAGTGGGCACAATGCCGCCCATGAAACAATCCCTCGCTCTCGTCACCCTCCTGAGCCTCCTCCTCGGCACCGCCCTCGGGCAGCAGGAGCCGGCCAAAAAGAAAAAGGCCTCCGAACCCAAAGGCCCGTCGCCGCTCGCCCAGATCGAGGATGTCCCCGGCCTGCCGCGCGTGCTCATCCTCGGCGACTCGATTTCGATCGGCTACACCCTGGCCGTCCGGGATCTGCTCAAGGGCAAAGCCAATGTCCACCGGCCGCGGGCCAATTGCGGTCCCACCACGGCGGGACTCAAGAGCCTCGACGAGTGGCTCGCCTCCGGTGGGGCCGGCAAGAAGTGGGATGTGATCCACTTCAATTGGGGACTCCACGATCTGAAATACATGGGGCCCAATGGCGAAAACCTCACCGATCCGGCCGCGCCCGGCAGCCACCAGCAGGTCCCGCCGGCCGAATACGAAAAGAACCTGCGCGCCCTCGTCGCCCGCCTCCAGCAAACCGGCGCCAAACTGATCTGGCGCAACACCACGCCCGTGCCCCCCGGCGTCAAAGGCCGCGTCCCCGGCGACGAGGTGACATACAACGCCATCGCCGCCAAGATCATGGCCGAGCACGACATCCCCACCGACGACCTCTACACCTTTGCCCAGAGCCGCCTCGCCGAGATCCAGTTGCCGGCCAATGTCCACTTCAGCGACGAGGGCTCGAAGGTCCTCGCCACCCAGGTCGTCGCCGCGATCGAAAAGGCCCTGCCCCAGCCCTGACCGACGCTCTCACGGCGCGGCGTCGAATCGGAAACGGCTGGCTTTGCCATCCCGGCCGCGCAGCTCGATCGATTGGATCTCGACCCCGCGCACCTGGGGTCCGGGCGTCAGGCGCAGGTGGATGATCCTCGCCGTCTCCGGCAGCTTCACGGTGATATCCTGCCACTCCGGGCCGGCCGGCCAGTCGAAGGCAGCCACCTGCGCTGGAGTGAAGGAATCCGTCTTCGTCCGCCACGTGATCGTACCGGGTCCGCCCGTGCCGGCCCGCACCCGCAGCGTCGCCGTCACGGGACCGGCCAGGTCGAGCCGCGCATTCGTCAGAAAGGGCCGGGCCTGGCCCTTCAGACCCGCATCGGGCGTGACGACCAGCGCGCCATCTTTCACCGCCAGCGTCCCATTCCGGCAAAGCCAGCCCTGGATGCCGGCTTCGACCTCCGGCGTCGGAGCGGCGGCAGCGGGAGCTGCTCCGGGGAGGATGCCGTGCTCGGTGAACAGCCCCTCATGTCGGCGGGAAAAGGCATTCACCTCGGTCGACAGTCCCGGCGGTTGCAGCTCCGCCGCCCAAGCCGTGAGGGAGCGATCCAGCCGCGCGACGATGTCGGGGTGTTTGGCAGCGAGATTGCGCGCCTCGGCCTCGCCGTCCGGCCGGGTGACATCGAACAGCAGCGGCGGCCGGTTTCCCAAGCGGATCAACTTGTAAGGCATCTCCAGCACCGCCCCCTGCGAGCCCCATCGCCAGTAGATCCGCTCGTGCGGAGCGCCCGGCTTCTCCCCGGTCAGGTAGGGCAGCAGATTGACCCCGTCCAGCCGCGGATCGACCGGCAGCCCCGCTGCGGCGAGGGCCGTGGCAGCCACGTCCAGACTGATGACCGGCTCGTCGACCACCCGACCCGCCGGCAGACGGCCCGGCCACGCGGCGAGAAACGGCACCCGCACCCCACCCTCGGACACCATGCCTTTCTGACCCACCATGGGCAGGTTGATCGATCCATCCCACGACGAGCCGAGCGGCGCGCCATTGTCGCCGATGAAAAAGATCAGCGTCTTCTCCGCCTGGCCCATTTCGCGCAGCTTCTCCCGGATCCGGCCGACCCCGTCATCCATCGCGGCGATCATCGCGAGCGCCTGGCGGCGGGGCAGCGGGAGATGCGCCGGCGTCTGGGAGAACCACGGCTCCGGCGACTCCAGCGGCACATGCGGGGCATACCACGCGAGGTAGAGAAACCAGGGCTGCCCCGGTGCCGCCGCCCGGCGATCCAAAAAGGACAGAGCCGCCTCGGTCTGAACGGTGACGCGAAAGCGATCGTCATTCACCACCCGCGGCGCATCGGCAAAGGGCCGGCCCTGCAGGTCGTGCGAGGCGTGATACTGCTTCAGCTCGCCGCGGAAGTATTCGGCAAAGCCCTGGTGATGCGGCATGTGATCGGCCAGCCGCCGGCTGTCCTTGCCGCCTTTCCCCTGCCGCTCGCCGGCGATGTCGAGGTGGCTTTTGCCGACCCAGCCACTCAGGTAGCCAGCCGGCGCGAGCAGTTCGGCGATGGTCTTTTCCGCCAGCGGCAGCGGGCCGTGGTTGTTGTCCTCCACCCCGAAACGCTGCTGATAGCGCCCCGTCATCACGCCGGCCCGGGACGGCACGCACTGCGGCGCCGTGACATAGCCGCGGGTGAAGCGCACCCCGTCGCGCGCCAACTGGTCCAGATGGGGCGTCCGGATATCCGCATCCACCCCCTGGATCCCGAGATCCGCCCACCCGTGGTCGTCGGTGTAGATGAGCAGGACATTCGGACGCGTCTCAGCCGCCTGGACAGCCCCTGACAGGATGAGACCGGCGGACAACCAAAGAAAGCAGGCACGATGCATGGGAAATCAGGTCGGCAGGAAATGGCCGCCCGCCAATAAACCCGCCCCGACGCCATGCGGTAGCGGGAAATCGGCATTTTCTTCGTCACCATCCACCCGCCCCCCAGCCCAACGGCTTCGCCCGAAAGTCGCTTGGGCTACAGCCCCATTCAGAAGAAGGCCTCGGGCCGAAGCCCAAACGACTCGTCTGCGTGGCTCGCCCTTTTGGCCGCGATTCCGATCAGACCCTGTTCCATCTCCGATCATACCCTGTTTGATCAGAAACACCGCATCGCAGACCACCCCACCCTGCGACGCGAACACGGACTTGGGCGCGCTCCGGCGGGGCGGTTTAATGGTCGGATGCTGCGTCACCCGCCCCGATGGCTTTCTGTCCGGCCGCCCGCTCTCCTGATGAGCGCGGTCTCGCTGGCCTGCGCCTTCGCCACGGCCTTGGCTGAAACGCCGCCGCTGCATCGCGAGATCGATGCGCTGATCGGTGAAAGGCTGACCACGCAGAAAGTGACTCCGGCGGCGCGCTGCGATGACGCGACTTTTGTGCGCCGCCTTTATCTCGATCTCACTGGCATCATCCCCACGGCAGCGGAGGCGCGGGCTTTCATCGACGATCCGGCGCC
The DNA here is from genome assembly GCA_016795505.1 of Verrucomicrobiales bacterium. GTDB lineage: Bacteria > Verrucomicrobiota > Verrucomicrobiia > Verrucomicrobiales > DEV007 > JAEUHH01. The sequence continues at coordinate 51,846 of JAEUHH010000043.1, forward strand.
GGACAAGCGCGCCCGGCTTATCGAGGCGCTGCTCGCCAGTCCAGCCCACGCCATCCATCTGGCGCGGGTCTTTGATGTGATGCTGCTGGAGCGCCGCTCGGCCATGGGCGGCAGCACGGTGGATGTGGCCCCGGCCTCTTGGCGGGCTTATCTGGCGGGGGCTTTCGCGGAAAATCGTCCCTGGGACCAGATGGCGCGCGAGATCCTGGGCAGCGATGGTCTGGATGAAAAGACGGGCGCGGCGGTGCGCTTTTACATCGCCCGCAATGTGGACGCGCACCAGCTCACCCGCGATGTGGGCCGCCTCTTTCTCGGCATGGACCTGCAATGCGCGCAGTGCCACGATGATCCGCGTTTTTCGGACTACCGGCAGGCGGATTACTACGGCCTTTATGCGTTTCTGGAGCGCTCGAAGATCCATCCGCTGAAGCCGAAGGGCTCGGCTCTGGGCGAGCTGGGGGTGGGCGAGACGAAGTTTACCAGTGTCTTCACCGCCAAGAGCGGCAGCACGGCGCCGAAGCTGCCGGGCGGCGGGATGATCGCCGATCCGGTGCTCGCCAAGGGCGCGGAATACCGGGTGGCTCCGGCAACGAAAGAACGACCGGTGCCGGTTTACAGTCGCCGGCAGAAGCTGGCGGAGGAGTTGCCGAAGGCGGCGACGGATGGGTTCGCGGCCAATCTCGCGAACCGACTCTGGGCGCACCTGCTAGGCCGCGGTCTGGTGCATCCGCTGGACCTGCGCCACGAAGGCAATCCGCCGTCGCATCCGGCGCTGTTCCAGCGGCTGGAGCAGTGGACGATCGACAATGGCTTCAACATTCGCGCCCTGCTGCGGGAGATCGCGCTGAGCGAGACATATCAGCGCGCGAGTCTGCTGCCGGCGGGGACATCGGGCGTGCCGCCGGAGGACACCTTCGCGGTGGCCGGGCTGCGGGGCCTTTCGGCGGAGTCATTCCGCTGGTCGGTGTTGCAGGCGACGGGCCGGCTGGAATCGCATCTGGCCAGGGCGAACGATCTGACCGACTGGCAGGCGCGGCTGTCGCATCTGGAGGCGCTGGAGCGGCCGAGCGCTGGGCTGCTGGCGGTGTTTTCCGGCCTGCCGGGCCAGCCGGAGAGCGGATTCCAGCCGACGGTGGATCAGGCGCTGCATTTATTGAACAGCGCAAAGTCTCTGCCGCTGCTGGAAGCGGGTCCTGGCACGCTGCTGGAGCGGCTGGCGGCGATGCAGGACCCGGCCACGGTTACGGAGGAGCTGTATCTCGCCGTCCTGTCGCGGCGCCCGACGGCGGATGAGTCGGCCGAGGCGGCCGCGGTGCTGACCGGAGCCGATCGGACGGGTGCGCTCAAGTCGCTGCTGCACGGGCTGCTGCTCTCGGCGGAATTCCGGCTCAATCACTGACTCTACCCATGAACGTCTCCCCAACCTCTCTCACGACGCGGCGGCAATGGCTCGCGGGTGCCGCCAGTGCCGGAGCCGCTGCGGCTCTGGCCAGTTCCGCGACCGCCCGGACCGAACCGAAGCCGCGCCGGCAGTTGTTGCTGCTGTTTCTCTCCGGCGGCGCGAGCCAGTTCGAGACCTGGGACCCCAAACCGGGTGCGAAAACCGGCGGGCCCTTCCGTTCCATCCCCACGTCGATACCGGGCACCCACATCGGGGAGCTGCTGCCGCACACGGCGAAGATCCTGCACCGGCTCACGGTGGTGCGCAGCGTGCAGTCGAACATCGCGGATCATTTCCAGGGCCATTACGCACTGCAATCCGGCCGCATCGCGCCGGGCTATCCGGTGCTCGGCTCGGCGGTGGCGAAATTGTTGGAACAACCCGACGACGTGTTGCCGGGCTACATTTCGATCCGCCGCAATGGGCCAAAGGCCTACACAGACATCGGCGACGCGGGTTTTCTCGGAGCGAAATACGACGGGGTGAAGGTTTACGACAACCTGCCGCCGGAGAATCTGGTCCGCCCCGCCTCCATCTCGCCCGGCCACGCATCGGCGGCGGATCGCGCCCGGCGCGCGGCGGACGAACGCTTCCGCCAAGGGCGGGACGCGCGGCCGATCGCTGCCAACGAGGCGACCTTTTCCCAAGCCGAGGCCCTGATGCGGCACCGCGAGATCTTCGAACTGGCCCAGGAACCGGCGTCGATGCACGACCGCTACGGGCGCCACGAGTTCGGCCAGCATTGCCTGCTGGCGCGGCGGCTGCTGGAGGCGGGGGTGAACTGCGTCCGAGTCACCCATTTTGACTGGGACGCCCACCAGGACAATTTTTACTGGCACCAGATCCGCTGCGCGGAGTTTGACAGGACTTTCGTCACTTTGCTCGACGATCTGGAGCAACGCGGCATGTTGGATCACACCCTCGTCGTGGTCACCGGCGAGATGGGGCGCACGCCGCAGATCAACAATCTCGGCGGCCGCGATCACTGGGGTCGCGCCTGGAGCATGGCCATGGCCGGTTGCGGCGTGCAGCAGGGCCTCGTTTACGGGTCAACCAACGACCTCGGCACGGAGGTCGCGGAAGATCCGGTCACCCACGGCGATCTTTTCCACACCTACCTCCAGGCGCTCGGCATCGATTCGCATGGCAACTACCTCATCGACGGCCAGACCAATCCGATCGCCGATCCCGATGCCACGCCGGTCAAAGCCCTGCTCTCCTGACTGCTCATGCCGATCGATCCCAAAAAGGCGACGCCCGCCGGCGAGTTTCCCGTCGCCACGCCGCTGCTGAGTGTCGCCTTCGACGCCTCGGGACGCTTCCTGCTGGCCGGGGGACGCGACCACGGCCTCGTCGCCGTGGATCTGGGCGCCCAAAAGGTGGAAACGCTCGCAGGACACGACAGTTGGATCGGAAACCTCGCCCGCGCCGAGGGCGGCCTCGTTATATCCGCCGACTATGCCGGGCGCGTCATCGCCTGGGACTGCGCCGGCTCCCAGCCGGAGGTGCGCTGGACGCTCGAAGCCCATCCCGCGACCATCTATGCGCTCGCCGTCAGCCCGGATGGCAAAAGCTTCGCCACCGCCGACCGTGACGGCCTGGTGCGCGTATGGCACAGCAACGACGGCACGCCGGCGGGTGAACTGCCACGCATCGCGCATCCCGCCTATGGCGTCGCCCTGCATCCCGACGGCAAACGCGTCGTCACTGCCGACCGCCAGCCGCAAAAGCCGCGCCTGTTGGTACACGACCTCGCCAGCGGGCGGGAACTGCTGGCCATTGAGGTGGCCCAGCTCTCCGGCTACCGCCGCGTGGAGGATATCGAGTGGGGCGGCATCCGCGCGATGATCCTGTCGCCCGACGGCGGCCAGATCGTCGCCTGCGGCCGCAAAGGATACGACGGCACGGGAGGGGCGATTGTTTTCGACACCACGACCGGCAAGGAGATTCGCCAACTCGCTTCGCCTTTGAAGGGCGGCTTCTGCTACGGAGCCCGCTTTTTTCCGCAGGACGGCTCGCTCCTCACCGTGGGCGGCGATCTCGGAAAGGGCGAACTGCGCTTTTGGGGTGCCACCGACGGCACCGACCGGGGAGCGATTGAAATCGCCGGTCCCGGCATGGCTTTCGACCTGCATCCCGACGGCCGCCAAGTCGCGGTGGCGATGAATGTGGGAAAGGGCTCCTACCCCGACTCGGGGAGGATCGCCCTGTATCGCTTCGGCGGCTGAGCAAATCGGGAAAGGCCCTGTCCGTCCAAGGCTCCAGGATCTTCTCAGCTTACTTCGCCGCGGTTGTCGCGGGCGCAGGTGCCGCCTTCGGCTTCACGGAGACGCGGATGGGCGACGAGACGTAGATGTCGACGATGTCCTTCGGCGCGGCGGCGTCGGTGGCGGCCTTCACCTTGGCGGTCATTTTTGTCATCATCGCCTCGGCTTCCTTCTGTTTTGCCTCGGCGGCCTTGGCGGCGCTGGCCATTTCGGTCTTTTTC
>JAEUHH010000079.1 GCA_016795505.1 Verrucomicrobiales bacterium
TCATTCCCTGCCGACCCGCGGGAGGGTTCCTGAAGTTCATCGAAGACACGCTTGCCGCCGGACACTCCTTGCGCGCGGTCCGGACCGTGACGACAAAAGGAGGTGCGGCATGAGCTTTCCGCGGTATCCGGAATACAAGGAGAGTGGTGTCGAGTGGCTCGGGGAGGTGCCGGCGCATTGGGACGTCACCCCCGGTCGCCGACTCTTTCGCCAGGATCGAACACCCGCGTTGCCGGAAGATGAACAGCTTTCAGCGACCCAAAAGTACGGCGTTATTCCTCAGAAGCTGTTTATGGAGCTGGAAGACCAGAAGGTCACTCTTGCTCTGAGTGGGTTGGAAAACTTCAAGCATGTTGAAGGCGGTGACTTCGTGATCAGTCTTCGCAGCTTTCAAGGAGGAATCGAACGAAGCGAGCACGCTGGTTGCGTGAGCCCAGCCTACACGGTTCTTAAGCCCGACTCTTCTCTCCATGGGCGGTTCTGGAGTTATTTGCTCAAGTCAAAAGGCTACATCGAGGCCTTGCAGTCGATGACCGACGGCATTCGCGATGGCAAATCAATCAGTTACGGCCAGTTCGGAGCGATATTGATTCCGACCGTCCCCACTGCCGAACAAACCGCCATCGCCGCCTTCCTCGACCGGGAGACGGCGAAGATTGATGCGCTGGTGGCGGAGCAGCGGCGGCTGATCGAGCTGCTGAAGGAAAAGCGTCAGGCCGTCATCTCCCACGCCGTCACCAAAGGCGTCAACCCCGACGCCCCGATGAAGGACAGCGGGATCGAATGGCTCGGCGAGGTGCCGGCGCATTGGGACATAGCGGGTTTGACGAAATATATCCCAGTGTTAGTGGACTATCGAGGTCGCACGCCGACAAAAGTTGATGACGGCGTGTTTCTAGTCACGGCGAAGAACATTCGCGATGGCAAGATTGACTACTCTGCCTCGGAAGAGTTCATCGCGGAAAACGAATACGAAGATGTAATGAGGCGCGGGAAGCCCGAAATTGGTGACGTGTTGTTCACAACGGAGGCCCCGTTAGGCCAGGTCGCGAACGTAGATCGCAGGGATGTGGCGCTGGCTCAACGCATCATCAAGTTCCGAGGGGAGCCGGGTGTATTGGACAATTACTTTCTCAAATATTGGCTCATGGGCACGTTTGCTCAATCAGACATGGAGCAACTCGCCACCGGATCGACGGCACTAGGAATAAAAGGAAGCAAGGTGGGACAGATTCGGCTGTGCCTTCCGCCATACAACGAGCAAGTTTCAATTGCCCGATTCCTCGATGATGAGCTCGACAATCTCGACACCCTTACCGCCGAAGCCCAACGCGCCATCGACCTGCTCCAGGAACGCCGTTCTGCCCTCATCTCCGCCGCTGTCACCGGGCAGATCGATGTGCGTCACCTCGCTCCCGCCCCGCAAGCCGAATGAGTGTAGCCGCCGACATCAAGTATCTCCGGGGACTCGTGGATGAGCTGCGCAAGCTACCCAGTGAGACGCCTTGGGTCGAGTTCAAACTCAACAACGCGAACCCGGAAGATATCGGGGAATACCTCTCCGCGCTTAGCAATGCGGCAGCGCTGGACGGAAAGGCCAACGCCTACCTCCTTTGGGGCCTCGACAACGGGACTCATGAAGTGAAGGGCACGACCTTCGACCCCGGCCGTGCCAAGAAGGGTGGCGAAGACTTGGAAAACTGGTTGGTGCGCCTTCTCAACCCTAGGCTCCATTTTAGATTTCACTGTTTCGAATATCACGGTGAGCCAGTCGTCCTGCTGGAGATCCCGCGGGCGAGTGGCAAACCGACCGCTTTCAACGGCACGGAGTTTATCCGGGTCGGCTCGTATCGGCAGAAGCTCAAGGATCATCCCCAATTGGAGAAAGATCTCTGGCGGGTTTTCGACACCACGCCGTTTGAATCGCTGTTCGCTCGGGAGCACGTAGACGGGGCCGAGGTCCTCGCCCTCTTGGACTACCCCTCGTATTTTCAGCTCCTCAACCGTCCACTGCCCGAAAACCGGGACGCCATCCTCGAGGTCTTCGCCGACGACGCCATGATCGTTCCGGACAGCGCCGGCGGCTGGAACGTCACCAACCTTGGCGCGATCCTCTTCGCGCGTTCGCTTGGCGATTTCAAACCTCTGGACCGGAAGTCTGTCCGCGTGATCGTCTACGAGGGGCGTGGTCGCTTGAAGACCAGACAGGAGCAGGAGGGAAAGAAAGGCTACGCCAGCGGATTCGAGGGTCTGATTGGATTCGTCAACGGCCTGCTTCCCCGCAACGAGGTCATCGGGCAGGCGCTTCGCCGGGAAGTGCCGATGTATCCTGAGCTGGCAGTTCGGGAATTGGTCGCCAACGCCCTGATTCACCAGGATTTCGCCGTGTCCGGCGCGGGTCCGATGGTGGAGATCTTCGCCGATCGGATGGAGATCACGAATCCGGGTCTGCCGCTCGTGAAGGTCGAGCGGTTCCTCGATTCACCGCCCCGCTCACGGAACGAGGCGCTGGCCTCCTTCATGCGTCGGGCCGGCGTGTGCGAGGAGCGCGGCAGCGGGGTGGACAAGGTGGTCTTCGAGACCGAGTTCTATCAGTTGCCGGCACCGAGCTTTGAGACCCCGGAGGAATCGACCCGGGCCGTTCTCTTCGCTCACAAGCCCCTGAACGACATGGACAAGTCCGAACGGGTGCGGGCCTGTTACCTGCACGCGGCGCTGCGCTACGTCCAGCGCGACCCCATGACGAACACCAGCCTGCGGGAGCGGTTCGGGATCGAAAAACGAAACAGCGCCACGGCCTCGCGGATCATCAAGGAAGCCCTGGAGGCGGGGCGCATCCGCCCCCTCGATCCCGAGCAGGGCAAGCGGAACGCCCGATACGTCCCCATTTGGGCATGAATTTTTTATTTGATGGTTATTTGATGGAATTGGCTTTTCTGCCGTTTCGTGAATCGTAAATAATTCTTTTTCAACGCCTTATATCTTCAACCTTATTTGATGGCGTGAGCACCCCCACCCCGAAAACCATCCAAATCTTCCTCCCGGGCGGCGATCCCCGCGGCATCCGTGTGGCCGAGATCACGACCCGCATCGTCCAGGTCATCGAGGTGCCGCGCAGTCTCCTCGGCGACTTCCTCAAGATGCCGGAGAGCGACCAGGTCGCGGTCTATTTCCTCTTCGGCCAGAGTGAGGAGACCGGCGAGCCGCGGGTCTACATCGGCCAGACCGGCGACCTCCGCTCCCGCCTCAAGGCCCACCACGACAAGAAGGACTTCTGGGAACGGGCCGCCGTCCTCATCTCGCGGACGAACAGCCTCACCCAGACCCACGCGCTCTTTCTGGAATGGCACTGTCTCCAAGCGGTGCGCAAGGCGGGTCGCTACGGCGACGAGAACGGGAACAGCGGCACCAAACCGCACACCCCCGCGCCGCTGGAGGCCGATTGTTTGGAAATCTACGAGACCGGCCACACCCTGCTCGCGACGCTTGGATTTCCCATTTTCGACCCGGTCGCCAAGCCGGTCGTTGGGCAGGAGGCGGAGGAGATCTTTTACTGCAATGCGTCCGGGGCCGAGGGCCGTGGCCAATACACCGAGGAGGGCTTCGTCGTGCTGAAGGGATCGAAAGGACGGGCCAAGAGCGTGCCCTCGTTCGTTGGCGGCACCTGGCACGAGCAGCGCGAACGCATGATCGAGGTCGGCGAGATGAAGATTGAAGGCGAAGCCCTCATCGTGACGAAGGACCTCCTCTTTCCCAATCCCAGTAAGGCGGCCGCCATGCTGATGGGTCGGAGCGCCAATGGTTGGATCGATTGGAAAACCCAGGACGGAAGGACACTTGACGCCGTGAAGCGGCAAAACCCGTGAAAATCCATGAGCCTCTATCGTGTCACTCCAGATCGGTTCGAACAGGTTCCTTCAACAACCTTCGCCGCCGAACGCCTGCTCGAACGTCGCGACCTGCAGCGGCTTCTCCGCGAAAACATTGCGGTCATCGACAAGGATCTGTTGGTGATCGCCGAAGAGTTCGGCAACTGGCAGGATAGCACCCGCCGTATCGACCTCCTCTGCTTGAGCCGGGATGCTTCTCTCGTAGTGGTTGAGATCAAACGAACCGAAGATGGCGGTCACATGGATTTACAAGCGATCCGCTACGCCGCCATGGTATCGAGCTTGACGCTCGATCGAGTCATCGAGGCCTACGCTCAGAGCAGAACCGGAGACGATCGTGATCTCGCCCGACGAGAGATCGCAGAGTTCCTTCAACTGGGTTCCGACGAACCTGCCGAATTGACCGGCGGCGTAAGGATTGTGCTGGTATCGGCGGACTTCTCCGTCGAAGTCACGACGACGGTTCTATGGTTGAATCGGCAAGGCCTTGATCTTCGATGCGTCCGATTGCGTCCTTACCGCTCGGGGAATGAGGTGCTGGTGGAAGCAACGCAAATCATCCCTCTGCCCGAGGCGGCCGAGTATGAGGTGAAGCTAAGGGAGCGGGAACGAGAGAAACGAAAGACGTCGGGGCCGGGAGCCGGCGTCTTCCGACGCTTCTGGACAACCTTGATCGAACGCGCCGCCGATCGCACCCAATTGTTTCAAGGGATCCAGCCTTCATCGACGAACACCCTCGCGATCCCGACAGAGGTGGAGGGGATCCAGTTTTGCCTGCGTGTCTACGAAGCGGACGCGAGGGTGCTGTGCCTTTTGCGATTGAAGACGGACGGTGACAGAAAGCGTGCGATGGTGGCCGCCCTTCACGCCAGAAAAGAAGAACTGAACGCCGAAACCGGTTGTCATTTGGATTGGCTCGCCATGGAATCAAAGCAAGAGCGTCGGGTCCGGATCCTGATTGATGGCGGCTGGAACGTCGGAGAAGCCTCATGGACCGAACTTCAGGATCGCATGGTCGATGCGTTGATCCGTCTGGAGGCGGTCATGCGGAATCCAATCAGCGCGTTCACGTCTTGAACCAATCGTTTCGATATCGCCTAGTTACATGAGCCTCCACAAAGAAATCGCCCTCGAATCCGAGATCTGCGCCCACCTCGCCGATCACGGCTGGCTCCACGCCGAGGGCGATGCGGCCCGCTACGATCGCACCCGCGCCCTGCTCCCGCCGGACCTCCTCGCCTGGGTGCAGGAAACCCAGCCGAAGGCCTGGGAGACCCTGGCGAAGCAACAGGGTTCGGCCGCCGAGGCAACCCTGTTGGATCGGGTCCGCGCCCAGTTCGACCAGCGCGGCACCCTCGATGTGCTCCGTAACGGCGTCGATGTGATGGGCCTGCGCCAGCCGCTCCAGGTGGCCCAATTCCGACCCGCCCTCGCCCTCAACGAGGAGATCCTCACGCGCTACCAGGCCAACCGCCTCCGCGTCGTCCAGCAGGTGCGCTATTCGCTCCACAACGAGAACAGCCTCGACCTCGTCCTCTTCCTCAACGGCCTGCCCGTGGCGACGGCGGAGCTGAAGACCGACTTCACCCAGAGCATCGAGGACGCGATCGACCAATACCGCTACGACCGCGACCCGAAACCGAAGGGCGGGGCGGCCGAACCGCTCCTGTCCTTTCCCGGCGGCGCCCTCGTCCATTTCGCGGTGAGCAACTCCGAGGTCCACATGACGACCCGCCTCGAAGGGAAAGGGACCACCTTCCTGCCCTTCAACCAGGGCGACAATGGCGGCGCCGGCAATCCGCCGAATCCCGCCGGCGGCCATCGCACCGCCTACCTCTGGGAACAGGTCTGGGAGCGCGAGAGTTGGCTGGAGATCCTCGGCCGCTACTGCATCGGCCACTACGACCGCAAGAAGACCCTGGCCCGGATCATCTTCCCCCGTTACCACCAGCTCGATGTGACCCGGAAACTCCAGTCCGCGGTCCTCGCCGACGGGCCCGGCACGAAATACCTCGTCCAGCACAGCGCCGGATCGGGGAAGACGAACTCGATCGCGTGGACGGCCCACTTTTTCTCCGAGCTGCACGATGCCGCGAACCGCAAGCTCTTCGACAGCGTCCTCGTCGTCTCCGACCGCACCGTCATCGATGCCCAACTCCAGGAGGCGCTCTTCAGCTTCCAGCGGAAGACGGGGGTGGTGGCCACGATCACCGGCAAGGCCGGCAGCAAGAGCGGCGAACTGGCCGAGGCCCTCTCGGGCGACAAGAAGATCGTAGTCTGCACGGTCCAGACCTTCCCCTTCGCCCTCGAGGCGGTGAGGGATCTCGCGGCGACCGAGGGCAAACGCTTCGCCGTGATCGCCGACGAGGCCCACAGCTCCCAGAGCGGCGAGGCCGCCGCCAAGCTCAAAGCCGTCCTCAGCCCCGAGGAACTGGAGGAACTGAAGGACGGCGGCGAGGTCAGCACCGAGGACCTTCTCGCCGCTCAGATGAGCGCCCGGGCCGACAGCGCCGGCATCACCTTCGTCGCCTTCACCGCCACGCCCAAGGCGAAGACGCTGGAACTCTTCGGCACCCGGCCCGATCCGGGCCGGAAGCCGGCCGCGGACAACGTGCCGGCACCCTTCCACGTCTATTCGATGCGCCAGGCGATCGAGGAGGGCTTCATCCTCGACGTCCTCCAGAACTACATCAGCTACAAGCTGGCTTTCAAGCTGGCCCACGAGGGCCAGGACTACGACGAGAAGACGGTCGAGCGATCCGCGGCCATGAAGGGCATCATGGGTTGGGTGCGCCTCCACCCCTACAACATCGCCCAGAAGGTCCAGATCGTGGTCGAGCATTTCCGCTCCACCGTGGCCCCGCTCCTCGATGGCAAGGCAAAGGCCATGGTCGTGGTCGGCTCGCGCGTCGAGGCGGTGCGCTGGAAGCTGGCGATCGAGAAATACATCGCCGAGCAGGGCTATCCCATCGGGACGCTGGCGGCTTTCTCCGGCGAAGTGACCGATCCGGACTCCGGCCCGGAAGGCTTTACCGAGACCAGCAAAGCCCTGAATCCCCACCTCAACGGCCGCGACATCCGCGAGGCCTTCAAGGGCGGGGAATACCAGATCCTCCTCGTCGCCAACAAATTCCAGACCGGCTTCGACCAGCCCCTCCTCTGCGGGATGTACGTGGACAAGCGCCTCGCCGGGATCCAGGCGGTGCAGACCCTCTCGCGCCTCAATCGCTGCCACCCGGGCAAGGATACCACCTACGTGGTGGATTTCGTCAACGAGCCCGCCGACGTGCTCGAAGCCTTCAAGACCTACCACACCACCGCGGCGCTCTCGACCACGACCGATCCCAACCTCGTCTTCACCCTCCGGGCCAAGCTCGATGCGGCCGGTCACTACGACGACTACGAGGTCGATCGCGTCGTCGCCGTCGAGATGAACCCGGCCTCGAAGCAGAGCGACCTCGTCGCCGCCCTGGAGCCCGTGGTGGATCGCCTGCTGAGACGCTACAAGGCCGCCATGGAGGCGATCAAGGCTGCCCGCGAGCGCGGTGACGACGCCGGCGCCAAAGCCGCCACCGACGAGCGCGACGCGCTGATCCTGTTCAAGGGTGACATGGGAGCCTACGTCCGACTCTACACCTTCCTCTCCCAGATCTTCGACTACGGGAACACCGCGGTCGAAAAGCGAGCCCTCTTCTACAAGCGCCTCCTGCCCCTCTTGGAGTTCGGCCGCGAGCGCGAGGGAGTCGATCTCTCCAAGGTGGTCCTGACCCGGCACAACCTGAAAAATCTCGGCAGGCAACCCATCTCCCTCGCCGCCGGCGACACACCCGCCCTGCCCCCGATCACCGAGACGGGCAGTGGTTCCGTACAGGAGAAGGAGAAGGTCTATCTCGCGGCCGTCATCGAGAAGCTCAACGACCTGTTCGGCAAGGACACGACCGACCAGGACCAACTCCTCTACGTCAATGGGGTGATCATGGGCAAGATGCTGGAGTCCCAGACCCTGCGCCAGCAAGCCGCCAACAACACCCGCGAGCAGTTCGCCACCTCACCCGATCTCGGCCAGGAACTCGACAACGCCATCATCGAGGCGCTCGACGCCCACACCCTGATGAGCACCAAGGCGCTTAACTCCCCCGAGGTGAAGAAGGGCATACTCCGCATCCTTCTGGAGCATTCCCGGCTATGGGAGCGCCTGCGAGCGGGGTGAAGTGACCAAAGGGCCTCCAGTTCTAGTCTGGCGGTGGCAGTCGGGAGTTTTTCCTCAAAATTGCCGCCGAACACGGGCACTTGTCCGGAGTCAGGCCCGCCGGTAGCGCCTCCAAAGTCGATCGCCTTTGACCAAAGGAGGAAACGCACGGAGAATCGGCGCGGAAGCCGCCGATGGCGCTGTTCCCGTGCTTTGAATGCCCGTGGATCGACCGTCTCCGGAGGAATCCGAGGCACGGTTTGCCGCAGTGAAAATCGGCCTTCTGGCGATCACTCCGCCCCCTTTCTATAGAGACCCATCCCCCCTTCCCTACTTTCTTCCTCATGCCCGCCCTCATCGTCAAACCTCGCGCCCGGCTCTACGAAGGCCATGAGTGGGTCTATGCCACGGAGATCCAGCGCGTCACCGGCCAGCCACAGCCGGGCGATGTGGTGGAATTAATCTCGGCCAGGAATCGGCCGCTCGGCTCGGCCATTTACAATCCCGAGTCGCAGATCGTCGCCCGGCGCTTTTCGCGGCGGAAACAGGATCTCGACGCGGACTTTTTCGTCCGGCGGCTGGAGCGGGCCCGCGACTATCGGGAAGGCCTGGGATTCGCGGAGCCAGTCTATCGGCTGGTATGGAGCGAGGCCGACGGCCTGCCCGGCGTGGTCATCGACCGCTACGGTGACGCCTTTGTCCTCCAGACGCTGACGCTGGCGATGGATCAGCGGAAGAACCTCATCGCCGACGCGCTGGAGCGGCTCTTTTCTCCTCGTTGCCTCGTCGAGCGCAACGATTCCCCCATCCGCAAGGCCGAGGGGCTGCCATCCGTCACTGGCATGCTCCGCGGCGAGATGCCGGCCCCGTTCGAGATTGAGATCGGCGGCGTCCGGCAGATGGTGGACCTCGGCGGCGGGCAAAAGACCGGCATCTACCTCGACCAGGTCGACAACTACGCCGCGGTCGCCCGTCGCGCTGCCGGCCGGCGAGTGCTCGATTGCTTCTGCAACCAGGGTGGCTTTGCCCTGCATGCGGCCCGGGTCGGCGCCCGCGAGGTGACGGCCATCGATGCCAGCGAGTCGGCGGTGGCCGCGACTTTGGCCAATGCCAAGCTCAACGGATTCGCCGCCGTGCAGGCGGTGGAAGCCAATGTGTTCGATTTCCTCAAGGACCTGGAGGCCAAACACACCGCCAACGCCCCGGACAGCGGCGACAGTGCCGGGCTCTATGATCTGATCGTGCTGGATCCGCCCAGTTTCACCCGCAACCGCAAATCGGTTGGCGATGCCCTGCGGGGCTACAAGGAAATCCACCTGCGCGCCTTGAAACTGCTCTCCCGCGACGGCATCCTGGCCACTTTCTGCTGTTCCCACCACGTCAGCCGCGAGGAATTCTACGCCGTCATCGGCGAGGCCTCGGTGGATGCCCGGCGCACCCTGCGGCTGCTGGAAACCCACGGCCAGCGGCTCGATCATCCCGTCATTGCCACCGTGCCGGAGACGGAATATCTGAAGGGCTTCACCTTCCAGGCCATCGCCGGCTGGTGACACGACTCCGATCCTTTTTCCCTGTTCCCTTTTTTCCCATCCACCCATGAAAGTGCTCATCACCGGCGGCGGCGGCTTCCTCGGCAATCAACTGGCCCGCAAACTCATCACCCGCGGCACCCTGACCGGGCCGTCGGGCGCGCAGGAGCCGATCGATGCCATCACCCTGTTCGATGCCCAGTTCTCCGACGCGAGCAAACAGGGTCTGACCGGAGAGGTAACCCTGTTGGATCGGGATATCGCCGATCGCGACGCGGTTTTCGATGCGATCGACCGCGATGACATTGCCGTGTTTCATCTCGCCTCCATGGTCAGCGGCGAGTGCGAGTTGCGCTTCGACGACGCGCTGCGGGTCAATCTCGACGGCGGCCGCAATGTCTTCGAGGCCTGTCGCGCCCGTGGCGGAATGCCCCGGGTCGTTTTCGCGAGCAGCGTGGCGAGCTTTGGCGGCGCGGTGATGCCCGAGGTCGTCAGTGATGCGACGAAGCGCACTCCCCAGACCACCTACGGCATGACCAAGGTGATCGGCGAACTCATGATCAATGACTACTCGCGCAAGGGCTTCCTCGATGGCCGCTCTGCCCGCCTGCCCACCATCATCATCCGTCCCGGCCGGCCGAACACCGCGGCGTCGAGCTGGGCCAGCGGGATGTTCCGCGAGCCCCTGCGCGGCGAGGCCTGCGAGCTGCCCGTCGGTCTCGACCAGGGGCATCCCGTGCTCGGCTACCGCGATGTGATCGACGCCTTCATCGCCCTGCACGAGGCCCCGGCGGCTCTTCTCGGCGACGACCGGGCTTTTGGTTTGCCCAGCCACCGCATCACCCCGGCCTCGGCCCGCGTGGTGCTGGAGGAGGTGGCCCGTGAGCGCGGCATGGCTCTGGGCCCGCTGGTTTTGGCCCCCGACGCCCGCATCCAGGGCATCGTCAACACCTGGCCGACGGCCACCGATGGTTCCCGTGCCGTGGGCATCGGCTGTCCCGCGCCCCAGCCGCTGCGGGTGATGATCGAGGAGTATCTGGAGGATTTCGGCTCGTAACTCCGGCCCTTTCACCCGAACAATTCCGTCATCGGCGAGCCATTGTAGAGCGGCATGGGTCGGCCGATGATGTCCTGCCAGTGGGTGCCGATCGGCACGCCGAGGGTGTGGAAAATGGTGGCGGCAAAATCCTCGGGCGTCTTCGCATCGCTGACGGGATGGCCGGCAAACTTGTCCGTCTCGCCCAGCACGGCTCCGCCGCGAATGCCGCCGCCGGCGAACCACACGCTCTGCACCGCGCCCCAGTGGTCGCGGCCGGGCAGGGTGTTCTGACCGGGGATCCGCAGGGTGGAAATCTTCGGGGTGCGCCCGAATTCGCTCGCCATGACCACGAGGGTGTCGTCGAGCAGGCCCCGCTCCTCCAGATCGTCGAGCAAGGCCGACACGGCGCGATCGGTCGGCGGGAACAGGTAGTTCTTCAGATTGGGGAAAGCCGATTGGTGGGTGTCCCAAGTCTCGTTGTTGCCCAGATTCACCTGCACCAGCCGCACGCCGGCTTCGACGAGTTGCCGGGCCATCAGCAGCGACCAGCCGAAGGCATTGCGCCCGTAGCGATCCTGGGTTTTGTCGTCGACGGAATGGACATCAAAGGCTGACTTGGTCTTCTCATCCGAGATCAGGTCGATCGCCATTTCGCGGTAGCGATCCATCCCCTGGGCGAGGGCGGTTTTTTCCAGATGAGCCTGTTGCCCATCGAGGAACTGCCGCAGGCCGAGCCGGTCCCGCAGACGGTCAAAGTCCACCGTGTCGGGCAGATCGAGGCTGAAGGTGCGGAATTCGAGGTCCTCCCGCTTCATGAAGCCGGTCGGATGATCGAACAGGTACTCCGGATAGGCGCCGTAACTTCCAGGATGAGGTTTCGACGATTCGAGGAAAAAGGGATCGTAATGTTTTCCCAGCAAGCCGCCGAACTGCCCCGGAATGGTGCGTCCGGTCCGGTGAACCAGCTTTTCCGGCAGCACCATGGCCGAGGGCAACACGCCCTGCTGCGGAATCAGGGTGCCGGCCAGCGCGGCGATGGAGGGCCAGTCGGTCTCTTTCGGCTTGGTGCGGTCAAAGCCGAGCGGCATCTGGCTGCGCCCGGTCATCATGATCATGTGGCCGTCGGAGTGCTCGTTCGACTGGTGCGTCACCGAGCGGCAGATGGCCCACTTGTCGCTGCGTTTCGCCAATTCCGGCAGGTGCTCGCAGATGTGGAGGCCCGGCGTCTTGGTCGGAATGGTGCCGAACTCGCCGCGGATGTCGCTTGGCGCATCCGGCTTCATGTCAAAGCTCTCCAACTGCGACAGACCGCCGGAGAGAAAGATGTAAATCACCGACTTGGGCCCATGCGACGAAGCCGCAGCCGGTTGGGCAGCCTGCAGGGCGGCGAGCCGGTCGAGGCCGAAGCCTCCCAGTAAACCAAGTGCGCCAGCTTTCACAGCGGAGCGGCGAGTGTGACGGGCGGCGGGGTGATTCGTCCGGGGAGAGCGGAAATCCAGGGACATGGCGGGTGGCGACGGAGAGACAGCAGGCGAAGGGGCTGGGAAGTCCTTCGCATTTCCGAAAAGTGTGCCAGCCGGCCCGGAATCCGTAAAGACTTCGCTGACACGCATTCACGCCCCGCGCACCCAAGCCAGATCGGGTGCCCCGTTGACTTTCCGCCACCATCTGCGACACAATAGGCCTTCGTGACCGAACTTTTCGTCATCCTTTTCCTACTCGTTCTCAACGGCGTTTTCGCCATGGCCGAGATTGCCCTCATTTCGGCCCGCAAAGCGAGAATGAAGCGCCTCGCCGAAGGCGGCAACCGGGGAGCGGTCCTCGCGCTGAAACTGACGGAAAACCCCGAGCGCTTTCTCAGCACGGTGCAGGTCGGGATCACGCTGGTGAGCGTGCTGAACGGGGCCTTCGGTGGCGCCACGCTGGCTCCCTTCGTCGCCCCGCTTTTCGAGAGCATCCCCTGGCTGGCGCCCTTCGCTGACCGGATCGCCTTTGCCATCGTGGTCGTGTTCATCACCTACGCTTCGATCGTGATCGGCGAGCTGGTGCCCAAAGGTCTCGCCCTGCGACATCCAGAGGCGATCGCTGCGTTCATGGCACGTCCCATGGGGGTGCTGTCCACGATCACCAAGCCGGTGGTGTGGTTCCTCGAACTCAGCACCCGGGTCGTGCTCCGGCTTTTTGGAAAACGCGGTGCGGCCGGAGACTCGGGCGCCTCGGTGGACGATGTGGAGGTGATCCTGCGCGAGGGCATCGTCACCGGCATGGTCCAGCGCGAGGAATCGGAGATGGTCGAGGGTGTCTTCGATCTGCGCGAGGTACTGGCGGAAGAAGTCATGCGACCCAAGCCACTCGTCGTATTCCTGCCCCACGACGCCCCGGTGCCGGACTACTGGCAGATGGTGTCGTCCAGCGATCAGACGGTGTTCCCGGTTTACCGGCAGAGCCGGGATTCGGTGGTGGGGCTGGTGTCACTGCGGACGCTTTTCTCCAATCTCGCCGCCGGCCATCCCAAGCCGCTCGACCAGATCTGCCACGAAGCCCTGTTCGTCGCCGAGACGCAGAGCGCGCTCTCGCTGATGAACACCCTGCGTTCCTCGCCCCTCGGGGCGGCCTTGGTGGCCGATGAATTCGGCACGGTGCGTGGATTGATCACGCTCGAAGACATCGTCGAGGAGGTCGTCGGCGACCTGCGCCCGTCCGCGTCGAAAACGGACCGCCCCGCCATCCGGCCGCGCGAGCCGGGCGTGTGGCTGGCCGACGGCTTGGTCGAAATCGACGAGGTCGAAGAGGCCATTCCCGGCTTTTCGGCCCTGATTGAGGAGGAAAAGGAGCCGTTTCAGACCCTCGCCGGCTACATCGTGCACCGGCTCGACCGCTTGCCCGAGGAGGGCGAGTCGTTCGAGGTTTCCGGGTTCCGCTTTGAGATCGTCGACATGGACCGCCAGCGCATCGACAAGGTCGACATCCGCCAACTCAAACCGACCGACGGGGAGATATTCCCGGGAGAGATCACGCCGGCCGATGCGCCGATCGTGGCCTGAGCCGGCTCGCTCCGTTTCCTGCCCTCCCTGTCGACCGAATTCGTTTTTCCGATGAAACCCTGTTTGATCGCCGGACTGACCCTGTTGCTTTGGATATCCCCCGCCCCGATGTCGCCGCTGTGGGCGCAGAAAAAGGGCTCATCCTCCTCCAAAAAGGCCTCCAGCCAACCGGCCAAGCCGGACACCCGGCCCAATCTGATCCTGATCATCGCCGACGACCTAGGCTGGGGCGACAGCCAGCCCTATGGCTCCGATGCCGCCCGCACCCCGAATCTGGCCCGGCTGGCGCGGGAGGGCATGACCTTTCACCGTGCGTTTGTCACCGCCAGTTCCTGCTCCCCCAGCCGCGCCAGCCTGTTGACCGGACGCTTCCCGCACAACACCGACGCGGAGGAACTTCACTGGCCCGTGCCGAAGGAACAGGTGACTTTTGTGGAAAAGCTGAAGGCCGCCGGCTACTGGACCGGCGCCGCAGGCAAATGGCACCTCGGCGACGCCGTTCGCGACCGGTTCGACAAAATCATCGAAGCCGACACGTCGGGTTTTCAGCTGCCCGCCGGCAAAAAGGGCGAGGCCGGCCAGTTTCAGGAGACTCAAGCCGGCGAGGCGCAAAGTGGCTGCGCCGACTGGCTGCCGCTGCTGGCAGCCAGGCCCAAGGGCAAGCCGTTCTTCCTCTGGCTCGCCGCCCTGGACCCGCATCGCGACTTTTCCGAAAAAGCCCACGATCCGCCCCACGATCCCGCAGCGGTGAAACTGGCCCCCTACCACCCGGACACGCCGGCGGTGCGTGCCGACTACGCCGCCTACTACGACGAGATCGCCCGGCTCGACCGCTACGTGGGCGGGGTGCTCGACCAACTCGCCACAGATGAGGTCGCCGACCGCACCGCGATCCTGTTCATCAGCGACAACGGCCGGCCTTTTCCCCGCGACAAGACCACGCTCTACGACAGCGGCATTCGCACGCCGTGGCTGATGAAGTGGCCCGGGCGGATCGAGGCGGGCAGCCAGTGCGAACGGCTGGTCAGCACCGTCGATGTCGCGCCGACCTTCCTCGCCATGGCCGAAATCGCGGAACCGGGGACCACTTTCCAGGGCAAAAGCCTGCTGCCGCTGTTCACCACGCCGACTCGGCCGGTCCACGATTTCATTTTTGCCGAGAAAAACTGGCACGACTACGAGGATCACGCCCGCGCCGTGCGGACCGAGCGCTACAAATACATCCGCAACAGCTACCCCGACCTGCCACTGACGCCCTCGGCTGATGCCGCCCGCAGCCCCACCGGGCTGGCTTTGGCTGAATGGGAGGCGGCCAAAAAACTGCTGCCGCACCAGCGGACGATTTTCATCCAGCCCCGGCCGACCGAAGAGCTTTACGATACCGTGAGCGATCCCCACGAGTTGCACAACCTGGCCGCCGATCCCCGCCACACCGTGGTGTTGGACACCCTGCGCGAGGCTCTGCGCGATTGGGAGCAGCAGACCGGCGACCGCGTGCCCGATCTGCGCACCGCTGATGAGTTCGACCGCGTCACCGGCAAGCCCACCGCCGCCCGGATGCGCCCCCGCTGGGACAAAGCCCGGATGATCGAGGCCGGACTGACCGCGCCGTGACTTGGGGGAAAATTTCGCAAAGCCAAACAAATTCCCATTGCGAAAGTCATTCGGACCGCCCATTGATGAAGGCGAGGAGCCTCCCCGCCGCACCGCGTTCCCGGTGACGGAATCCTCACAATGTAGCTTGAAGCCCCACAGCGACGGGCGATATTCGCCGCGCTTTTTCCATCCCCCATAAACCCGTCACACCCGCCGATGAGCGCCACTGCCAGTCCGGCTCCGAAGGAGTCTGAAACCCAATCGTCGTCCCCGTCGCAATCCCCCGTGGAATTGCAAGATGCCGTCATCCGGTTCGCCGGAAATTCCCAGGACGGCATCCAGACCATCGGTGGCTTCCTCGCCAAACTCGCCGGCCGCAGTGCCCGGGAGGTCATGACCTACATGACGATCCCGTCGACCATCTCCGGCGGCCCGTCGATTTTCCAGGTGCACCTCGGCTCCGGTGAAGTGCTGTCCTCGGGGGACGAAGCGGATTTCCTCGTCGCCTTCTACCAGCACAGCTACGACAGCCACATCGGCTCACTGCGTGACGGCGGTGTCTGCCTCTACGACTCCGACCATGTGAAGCCGGCGGAAAGCACCCGCGGCATCCAGCAC
This sequence comes from Verrucomicrobiales bacterium, assembly GCA_016795505.1. GTDB lineage: Bacteria > Verrucomicrobiota > Verrucomicrobiia > Verrucomicrobiales > DEV007 > JAEUHH01. Next base: position 15,906 of record JAEUHH010000079.1, read on the forward strand.
GTCGGCGTGCCGATCACCAGCGCCACCGTCGAAGCCCTCGGCGGCAACACCCGTGAGCGTGGCAAGAACCTCTTCGTGCTCGGCCTCGTCACCCAGCTTTTCAAGCTCGACCACGACAAGCTGACCGGCATCGTGGAACGCAACTTCGGCCGCAAGGGCGACGACGTGATCCGCAATGCCATGCTGGCCTTTGATGCCGGCTATGGCTACCAAATCGGCCAGGATCTCCTCGCCCGCAGCTTCGCGCTGAAGGCCGGCAAGTCGCTCGATGCCGACCGCATCGCCACCGACGGCAATACGGCGATCGTTTACGGTCTGCTCGCCGGTGGCGTCCGCTACGGCGCCGGTTATCCGATCACGCCCTGGTCGTCGATCATGGAGCAGCTTCGCTCCGAGCTGCCGAAATACGGCGGTTTGTTCGTCCAGAGCGAGGACGAACTCGGCGCCGTCTCCACCGCCCTCGGTTTCTCCTACTCGGGCCACCTGGCCGTCACCGGCAGCTCCGGCCCCGGCTTGTCGCTCAAAATGGAGGCGCTCAGCTACGCCGTCATGGCCGAACTGCCCCTCGTGGTGATCAATGTCCAGCGCGGCGGCCCGAGCACCGGCCTGCCGACCAGCGTGGAGCAAAGCGACCTGATGCAGGCCATCTACGGCTCGCACGGCGACTGCCCCCGCATTGTCCTGGCGCCAAAGAATGTCGAAGACTGCTTCTACACCGCCATTGAGGCCTGCCAGTTGGCGAAAAAATACAGCTGCCCGGTGTTCCTGCTCACCGACATGGCCCTCGCCAGCCGCATCGAAGCGTTCCGCGAGCCCAATCTCGACGAGTGCCTCATCGAGGCCGAACTCGACCAGGAGCCCCGCGACGAATCTTTCAAACCCTATCCGCTCGATGGCGAGACCCGTCACGCGCCTCCCGGCACCAAGATGCTCGGCGGCAAATACCCGGTCGTCACCGGTCTCGAGCACGACGAATGGGGCCACCCGGCGTCCAGCCCGGCCATCCACACGAAGATGACCGCCAAGCGCCGCGACAAGATCAAGCGCCTCGGCGCGGAACTGCCGCTGCCCGAGATCTTCGGCGAAGCCACCGGCGACGTGCTCCTCGTCGGCTGGGGTTCCACCTGGGGTCCGATCCGCGAAGCCACCATCCGTGCTCACGAGAAAGGACTCGCGGTGAGTTGCGTCCACCTCCGCCATCTGCACCCCATGCCGAATGGTCTGGAAGCGCTGTTTGCCGGATTCAAGACCGTGCTGGTCGTCGAGATGAACGACTACGGCCTCTACGGCTACGGCCAGATGGCCACCCTCCTCCGCGCCCGCTATTGCGATCCCCGCATCCAGTCGCTCTGCAAGACCGACGGTCTCACCTACAAGATCAAGGAAATCCTCGAAGGCGTTCAGAAACACCTCTGATTTTTCCGCCACGCATTCCCCTCCCTTTCCCTTCCCCCAACGTCCCAACCCATCCGCCGACCATGTCTGCCGCCGCCGAAGCCCCGCAGAAGTACACGAAGAAGGAACTGAGCGCCGACCACCCGACCTGGTGTCCGGGGTGCGGCGACTTCGCCGTGCTTGCCACCTTCTTCAAAGTCCTGGAGAAGCTCCAGATCCCCCATGAGCAGATCGTGACCATCGCCGGCATCGGTTGCTCGTCGCGCTTCCCCTATTTCGTCAACGGTCACGGCGTCCACTTCATCCACGGACGCGCCCTGCCGCTGGCCACCGGGGTGAGCCTGGCCCGGCCCGACCTGCATGTCTTCGCCTTCGGCGGAGACGGCGACGGCTACTCCATCGGCGGCAATCACCTCGACCACGCGGCGCGGAAAAACATCAACCTCACCTACGTGGTGATGGACAACTTCGTTTACGGCCTGACCAAGAAGCAGACCTCGCCGACCTCGCCCCAGGGCTTCAAGTCGAAGACCGACCCCATCGGAGCCATCGACCAGCCCATCAATCCGATGCGCAAACTCGTCTCGAACGGCGCCACCTTCGTCGCCCGCACCCATGCCACTCAGGTGAAGCATATGTCCGAGATCTTCGAGCGCGCCATCCTGCATCCCGGCTTCAGCGTGGTAGAAGTGCTCTCCGAGTGCGTCATTTTCTATCCCGGTGCCTTCGATGCCGGCAATCCCCGCAAGGGCGGCGAGTTCGATGTGATCGACGAGAAGAAGTGGGACGACACTCCCGAGGATGAAGCCCGCCACGATGTCACCAGCAATGATGCCGCCTACGCTCTGGCTTCGCTCGATTTCCCCGGCAAGTTCGGTGTTTTCTACGAGGTCGATCGCCCCACCAAGAACCAGCTCGAGCAGCGCTGGATCGACAGCTCGCGCGAAAAGGTGAAAAATGCCTCCGCTCGCGACCTGATTCAGGAGCGCTTCGTCACGCTGCGCTGATCTCAGCACAGTGGTGGCTTTTGGTGTGCCGAATGCGAGAGCGCACCGCCAAGGCAGGAAAGGAAGGGGGCTGATCGCGCCCCTTTCCCTGACCTGCCTTTTTTTCGGGACCGGCTGCATCGCGCCGCGCTGTGTGCGGCTTGGGCGAGTCCGGCGGCTGGGCGTGGCGTCCGCTTTTTCCCTCCCAGGGTGAAATCCTCCGGAGATCGTTCTGCTCAAGCCTGTTGCGGCGAGCAGATCCCTCAAACGTCCGCAATCAGAGTGGCTTTTTGCAGATAATTATTGACATTGAGTAGAAAATTCATAAATTTGGTAACAATTGGAACCGAACATCACTCCCTTTTGGCCATGAAACACCGATGGAGATTGTCCCCCTCGAGGCTGCCTTTGATAGTGGCGGCAGCCTCACTGTGGATGGCTGTTCCCGGCCACACCCACCACGCCGAGAAGAATAAGTCGAAAAGTCAGTCGGCGAACACCAATAGCCACAGCGACCACGGCGGGACAACAGGACCGGGACAGCCAGACCCGCAACTGATGGCCACGACCGCCACAGCACCCGCTGCTCCCACCGGCGGCGCCCTTGCCGCCACCATCGCCGGTGATGCCGGCGGAACTTCCTCCCAATACGCTTACTACGCCGATCGCCTGGCCAACACTCTTGCCCAACTGACTCCCGCCCAGCGGGCTCGGGTCTTTGGCGGCCAGTGATAGTGAACCGTGAACGAATGAACCGTGCCCCAATCTTTCTCATGACCCATCCTATCCATCGCACCCATCGGGCGTTCAGCCTGGTAGAGATGCTGGTCGTCCTCGCCGTGATCGGCATCATGGCCATGTTCGCCATCCCGGCGATCAGTTCGGTCTCTGAAAACTCCAAAGACGCCAAGGCGCAGCGGAATGCCCAGAACATCGCCCAGGTCTCCTCCGCCCTCGACTCGCTCGGCATCGCCCATGTGCTCCCCGACTCGCTCGGCGGCGTGGAGGCCACCGCCCGGCTCCTGCGGGAGGGAGTCACCGTCGACCGCGGTGTCTTCAGTGGCGAGCAATTCATCATCGCCGCACTGACCAACGAGGAAATCCAATACGCGGCGCGCTATCTCTCCGTCGTTTACGACCTCAATCAGATCCGCCTGATCTACGCCGGTCCGAGTGTTTCCTGATCCCATTCGGTCCTCTCCACTTTTCCCCACCTCCCACGCAATTTCCTCCCATGATCTCCAAATCTCATCGCTGGCTGGCAACCTGGCTTTCGTTGCTGATGATCACAGCCACCCTCACGCCCCAGACAACGTGGGCTGCGGGTAATGGTAGCAATTCGACCTCCTCGTTCTGGGAATCGTTCCTCAACGCCCTGCAGGACTGGATGTCGAGCCGGGATTCCGGCTCTGGAAGCGATACTGAGGCAGCAGCACCCACCGACTCCGGGAATACCACGACGAATTCGGGCGACACCACCGCAAACAGCACGACAGCGGCGGCGAATACCACGGCGAATACCACGGCGAATACCACGGCGAATACCACGGCGACCACGGCCTCGAATACCGTTCAACCGACCGCTCTCGCGGCCCGCATCGCCAGCGACGCTGGCGGCAATGCCAATCAGTATGCCTTCTACGCGGAGAAACTCTCCGAGACGCTGAACAAGCTCACGCCCGCCCAGCGCGCCCGTGTCTTCAGCGGCAAGTGACGCCCCCTCCACTGTCGGCCAGGGACTCTCTCACTCGTAGAGCAACTGCGCCGTCACGGAACCCGCCGCATCGGTCCGAAAGCGGATCCAATAGGCCTGGAATGACTCGGGAAAGGTCTCCGCGACCGCTTCGCCGGCTTTCACGGGCCACTGGCGCCAGGTCTGCCAATCGCCCATGCCGGAGAGATCGATCTCGGCGGTGATTGTCATTGGCTCGGAGGCTTTCAGGGTCAGTGATTTTCGATCATAGCCGGTCATCAGATACGGGTCCGAGAGATCGCCGGCTTTGACCGGGGTATCCAGCCAGGGGCCGCCCCGACCGACAGGCTTGCCGAGTTCCCAGATGTCATCGATCGCCCCCACCCAGAGCCCGGTCCGGCCGTCGGTGCTGCGAATGATGTGCCGACTCTCACCCGCGTCCGCGAGGTCGATCCCCGAGACCACGAACAGCCCGCGGTAACTGCAATAATCTGAAATCCGCCGCCCATGAGTCGCCACCGGCCGCACCCGGCGGAATCCCGCTGCGTTCTCCGCCGGCAACTCGAAGAACGTGCCGTGGCAGTTGAACAAATCCCGCTCCGTCGCCACCTCCCGGCAGAGCCGCTCCCAGCCGAGCGGACCGGCGGCATCGAACGACGCATCACCGCCCCGCGGCAGCCGGAAGCGGCGCCCCGCATCGTCCACATAGATCACCGAGGCGGCATCCAACTCGATCACCCCCTCGCGACTCGGGATCGCGGCATGCTCACGAGTCCAGGCCAGCGCCGTGGCATCGGTCACCGGTCGCAGGGTCAGTTTTTCATCCATCTCATAGAGCCCGAGATCGCCGTCGGGGCCATGGGCGGCGAAATGCAGCGTCCGCTTGTTCTCGCCGCGCGCCCGCACGATGCCGCCGGTCACAGCCGTGGCTCCAGGCTTGGCCATGCCGGCGAATGTCTCCGCCTCCACCCCGGCTTTCCGCTTATCCGGGCCGGCACTGGTGAACCACGCCGTCGCCTCCTTCGCCTCGCCGGACAAGGCCGTGAGCCGCACCCAAACGCCCGACTCTCCATCGGAAAACGCCTCCCACCGATAGCCGCCCGCGGCCACCTCGACCTCACGCAGCGTTTCCCAGGTTCCTGCGCCATCGCGGTCCACTTCGATCCGGAAGGTCACCGGAACCGCCGACCGGTGCGCCAGGTGCAGCGCGCGCCGCTGAAAACCGGCGAACAGATACGGGTCCGACACCCCGCCGGCCGCCACCGTGTCCCCCAGCCACACCGCGCCGCGCCCGATCACCGGTCCGATGTGGTCGAGGCGCTCAGGATCGACAAACCACAGATTCGACTGCGATTGCGGCTGGGCGATCTCGCCCTTGGCTTTGCGCTTGTTGAGAAACTCGTTTTTCGCCGTGTCATCGCAGCCGAAGACCACCCGGTCGCCCCAGCGGCAAAAATCGCCCACCACCTTGAGGTAGGTCGAGCGCGGCGCGATTCCCGACGTGTTCGCCGCCGAAAACGTGCGGGGAAAGCGCCACAGCATCCCGTGCATCGTCATCAGCAGGTCGTCGTCAGGTTCCCCGCCGATCTCACGAATCCGCGGCCACTCGGTATTCCAACCGTGGGCCCCATCATAGCTGTGGCTGGCTTTGGGCAGGCGGAAGCGATGCCATTTGCCACCATCCAGCAGCATCAGGATCAGCGATCGCGCGTCCCAGCCGACCGACCAGACCGGATCGGTCTCCGGATGCTCGTTTCCGTAAATCCCGCCCGGCCCGGTGACTTCAGTGAACTGATGCCGCAGCACCACGGACCAGTCCGGCGACCGGCCGTCCCACTCCGCCAGCACACCCGAGGGCACGAAGGGATTCCGCAACGCCTCCGGACCGTGCTCGCCGTTGTTCGCGTAGATGAGGCGGCCCTGCCCCGAGTAGAGTCCTTTCCCGTGGTAGCCCGGCAGCCCGGCTTTCGGCTGGCCGTCGCGGATCTGCTCGTCGTGGTAGAGCGTCGTCACCTCCAAGGTCCTCACATCCACCTCGTAGAAGCCCTCCTCCATCGTCGCGTGATAAATCTTGCCCGCCGGATCGGTGAGGTGCCGCGCCGTGCCCGTGATGCGGCCATACATCCGGCTGGGCGGGATCGTTCGCACCTGCCGATCGGCGTCGATCACGTAGGGGCCGATGAAAAGCTGGTTCGACTCCCGGTGGATCAGGCGATTGGCCGGAGTGCCGCCGACGCTTTCGGGCCGGATGGTCAGATTCAGTGCCGCATCGATTTCGTAGAGCTTGTCGCTCGATCCCTTCGGTTGATGCGGCGCGTAGGTGATGACCCACAGCCGGTCCGCCCACGGCACCACCGCGCCGGTGCCGCACTCGCCTTCGTTGTTGAAGTAAGCCAGATGCGGGTAGATGCCGCTCCACGCCTCGCCCGCCCGCAGACCGGGCGTCATCGCCCAGCCAGCCAGCAAAGCCCATCCCAGGGTGCCAAGGGTTTTCATGCCGGCAATCCTAGCGGGCGTCGCCGCCTTGCAAAGCCGTTTTTGACGGCGCGGGATTCCGATCAGAGCCGAAAAGCAATGAATCAAGGAAGGCGAACGCCTTGAGTGAGGTGAAACGCATGTCCTGAAACGCAGAGGCGCAAAAGGGCAGAGGGCCGCGGAGATGATTGAAATCTCCCGAGCTGATGAGAGCGATCGGTGGGGATGAAATTCTCAGCGTCCCTCTGCTCCTCTGCGACTCTGCGTTGAACTCACCGGTCCGATCGCCCGACGCGCGCGCTCATTCCGTGGCATTCCGATCAGACCCTGTTGTCTCTCCGATCAGACCCTGTTGCATCGGAAAGCGCCCGCTATCCGCCGGGCATTGAAACGAATTATTCACGTGCGAAAGACGCGACCGGGCGCTTCCCTGCGGCGAGGTTCGCAATCGACGCAGAGCGCCGGGCCTTTGTCCGAGATAGAATCCATTTGGATGCCACCCTTTTCATGATTGCCCGTTTCCAGCCCATCCTGATGGCCTTCCTCCTGCTCGGCGGCGGCGGACTGGCTAAGGCACAGGAGCCCTTTGCCACCGACATCGTCCCGACCTTTTCCTACGAGGAGCAATACACCGAGGGACTCAGGACGGTGGATGGCGAAACGATCGAGCAACTCCAAAATACGATCCGGATCGATCAGGTGAGGCTGTCGCTGGCCGGAGTGGACATCGGCAGTTTCACCGCCGCGACGCCGTATTCGATTGAGATGGGCGACCTGACGCTCGCAGGCGTGCTTGGCGACGATCCGACCTTTGCGCCGGGTAAACGGACCGCCACCATCGCCATCATGGGCTCGAATTGGCTGACCGGCGCCGCCGAGAAGGTAGGCGACCTGATTTTCACGTGGAGCGAGGCCGAACTGAACTTCACGGTCAACATCGAAGCCGTCGAGGAGGCCTTTACGAACACTTTTTCCCCGCTGGCCTGGTATTTCTGGGATTGGGAAGACGATGCGATCGAGGAGGAGATGGATTTGATCGTTCGCTTCGGCAATCGCACTCTGGAGGATCGCAAAATCTACGCCTCGGGCACGGCCAGCTATGCGGAGGTCGTGACGCTGGAGGATGCCTGGGATCTGTCGCGGGTGCGGCTGACTGGCGCGATCGATTCCCGCAGTCCGACCGTCACCATCCAGACGCCGACCGTCCTGAGCGCCGTTTACACGCCCACCACCACGATTTCCGGCACGGCGGCCGATAATGCTTCGGGCATCGCCCAGGTGCTGGTCCAGGTGAATGGCGGCCCGTGGCAGGTCGCGTCGGGATTCGAAATCTGGTCCGTGACGACTCCTCCGCTCAAACTCGGCCGCAATGTGGTGCGGGCCAAAGCCATCGACGAGGTGGGGCTGGAGTCGATCATCGACTCGCGGACGTTCATTTACTCCCGGCAGCCGCCGCTCCAGGTGTCCGTGAATGGGTCGGGCGTGGTCTCGAAGGGATTTTTGGGCATCACCTATCGCAAGATCGGCTCCGTCGTGAGCGTGGCGGCGGCTCCGGCTCTGGGGCACCGGTTCACGGGGTGGACGGGTGATTTCACCTCGGCCGATCCGCGGATCACGTTTGTCATGCCCTCGGCGCCGGTCGCGATTCAGGCTCAGTTCGTCCCCGGTCCCTATGTCCAGACCACCGGCTGGTATGCCGGGGGATTCCTCTCCGGCACCACTGGTTGGCGGGCTGGCGGCTCTGCCCTGCTCGCCGTGAATCCCGCGGGCGCGCTCAGTGGTAAGATTTTTATCGGTGGCAAGGGCTACGGGTTTAAAGGGGCTTTTGACGAGACGGGGCGATTCGAAAAGGTCCTCGCGCTCGCCACGCCCAAGAGTCCGCGGATCACGCTGCTTCTTCAGGTCGATACGGCCCAGTTCGGCGGTGCCATTGCCGGGAGCGTGGATATCGACGGGCAGGTGGTGCCGTTCACGCTGGGTCAGTCGAAATGGGACGCCAAGCTCAGGCCCGCGCCGCAGGCGGGCACCTACACGCTGGTGCTGCCGCCGGAGGTGCCCTCGCCCGGCAATGCGCCCGAGGGAGATGGCTTTGGCCTGATCCGGGTGGGGCTGAATGGCCTGGCCAGCGGGGTGATTTATTTGCCGGATGGCAGCAAAGTGGCCGTGCAGAGCTTCGTCAGCGATCGCGGGGAATTGCCGCTCGCGGGCCGGGTGGCGGGCAAGTTGGCTGCCGTGTCGGGCCTGATGACTTTTGCGGACATCCCCGGCGCCACCGATTTGCATGGCCCACTGCTCTGGCAAAAGGACCCCATGATACGAGAGCTTGCCTATCCCGACGGATTTCTGACCACTCTGCCTGTGGCTGGATCGAAATTCGTCCGACCGTTGACCGTGCCCGACTTTTTCCCGGGAGGCTCGGCAGCGCCGGTCGTGACCATCGGAGCCGGTCCACTGGATGCGACCCGCCTGGTGAAGACGCTCTCCGTCAGTCCCCGTGGAGTGGTCACGGTCGTCGATCCCGGAGCGGACCAGTTGCAGGTGAAATATCTTTTCAGCCAGGGCTTGTTCACGGGCAGTTTCCGGGATCCGGCTTCCGGCGCGCTTCGCCGGTTCACGGGTGCCTTGCTGCAAAAGCAGAATCTCGCGGGCGGCTATTTTTTTGGGAATGGCGAGACCGGCTTTGTGCGAATCGATGCGCGGCCCTGAGCGGGCGCGGATCGGCCATGAATGGCGGCTTGCCAGCGGGGCAATCTCCGGGCAGAACTGCGGGCATCATGAATCCCCGCTTTTGTTTTTCCTCACGACTGATGGTTCCCGCCGCTCTGGCGCTGCTTTCGCTCCCGGCTTTGGCCCGCGGCGAGACGGCGGCAGGATCGGTCTTTCACGATCAGAATGGCAACGGCACCCGCGATGCGGGCGAAGCGGGTCTGCCGGGCGTCCGGGTTTCGAACCAGCGGGAGATCGTCACCACTGACGCGGAAGGCCGCTGGAGCCTGCCGGTCACCGACGACACGATCCTGTTCGTCATCAAGCCCACGGGCTGGGCGACGCCGGTGGACCGGTATCAATTGCCGCGCTTTTATTACATCCACAAGCCGAAGGGCTCGCCGGCCGACTTCCGCTACCCCGGTGTGGCGCCGACGGGACCGCTGCCGGCGAGCATCGACTTCGCCCTGCGACCGCAGGAGGAGCCGCCGACGTTCAAGGCCATCCTGTTCGGTGATCCGCAGCCGAACAGTCTCGACCAGATCGACTACATCGCCCACGATGTGGTGGCGGAACTCGTCGGCACGGACGCGAAGTTCGGCGTCACGCTCGGGGACATCATGTTCGACAAACTGGAGCTGTTTGAGCCGGAAAATGCCAACATCGCGCTCATCGGCATCCCCTGGTACAACGTGATCGGCAATCACGACCTGAATTTCGACTCGCCGACGGACAAGGACTCGGACGAGACCTATCACCGGCATTTCGGGCCGAATTACTACAGCTTCGACTATGGCGCGGTGCATTTCATCGTGCTGGACGATGTGGAGTGGGGCGTGACGAATGCCCAGGGCGCGCGGACCTATCGCGGCGGGCTGGATGAGACGCAGCTGGCTTTCGTGAAAAACGACCTCGCCCTGGTGCCGGAAGAGAAACTGGTGGTGCTGATGATGCACATCCCGCTGACCACGGTGGAAAACCGCACCGAGCTGTATCGGCTCATCGAAAAGCGCCCCTACAGCCTCTCCATCTCGGGCCACACGCACTGGCATGCCCACCAGTTCATCACCCGCGAGGATGGCTGGCAGGGTGCCGAGCCGCATCACCACATCGTGAACGTCACCGTCTGCGGCACCTGGTGGAAGGGCACCAAGGACGAGGTCGGCATTCCTCACGCGACGATGCGGGACGGCGCGCCGAACGGCTATTCGATCATCACTTTTGACGGAGTAAAGCACACGCTCGATTTCAAGGCGGCGCGGCAGCCGGCCGACTATCAGCTCAATATCCACGCGCCGGACGAGGTGAAGGCCGCCGCCGCCGGCGAGACGGCAGTGTATGTGAATGTCTTCAACGGCTCCGAGCGCTCGACGGTGAAGCTGCGTGTCGATGGCGCGGGCGACTGGGTGACGCTGGAGAAAGTGCTCGAACCCGATCCCTACTACGTGGAAGTGCGAAATCGCGAAATGGCCCAAAATCCCGAAGCGAAGGATCATCTCAATGCGCCGGTCGCCTCGGCCCATCTCTGGAAGGGGCGTCTGCCGGCCGGTCTCAAGCCCGGCTCGCGCCTGATCGAGGTCGAAGCCACCGACCACTACGGACGCAGCCATCAGGGCAAGCGGCTCGTCCGGGTGGTGGAGTGATCTTGCCGGATTGCCGACTCAATGGTAACGCCTTTCCCCATGCGACTGTCCCTCACCCCTTCCCTGTTTTCGCTCCCGGCCTTCACCGCCGCGGCATTGGCTCTCGGCTCGGCTTATGCGGTGGACCTGACGCCATTGGGTGGCAAAATCCGGAGTGAAAACGGCGTGCCGGTGGAGCTTTCCTGCGACACGGATGCCTTCACCGCGGCGGATTACCGCCTGATCGGGCAGTGCGTGACGCTGAAGAAGCTCAATCTGAATGGAAAGACCCTGACAGATGAGACGCTGCCGCTCCTCGCGGGCCTGTCGGCGCTGGAGGAATTCACGACGAACGGCTCGCAACTCAGTGACGAGGGCTATCGGCATTTTGCGGCCTTCAGCCAGCTCCGGGTGCTCAATCTGTGGCATCCCTCCTTCGGCAAGGCCGGATTCACCGGCGCGGGCCTGATTCACCTGAAAGGGCTGGCCCAACTGGAGCGACTCACGTTTGCCGGAGCGACTGCCGGCGACGAGGCACTCGCAGCCATCGGCCAACTGGGTCAGCTCCGGTTTTTCCAGACCTGGCACACCGCCCAAACCCAGGCGGGCAACGCCCACCTCACCAAACTAAGCCACCTGACCCGGCTCAAGATCGGCCAACGGCTGCCGAAATGGGGCACGGACTCCGCCCCGAGCTTCGACGCGTCGACCATCCCGGTATTGGCGCGGATCACCTCGCTGGAGGAGCTGGAATTGTTCGAAGCGCGGCTGACATTCACCGACCTCGAGCCGCTCAAGGGGCTGCCCCATCTGAAAAAGCTCTCCATCCACACCTGCGACATCGCCGAGGCCGACATCGCAAAGCTGCGCGCCGCCCTTGGCGACCGGGTGGCGGTCGAGTTCAAGCCGCTCAGCCCGGAAGACCGGGTGGCGACGCTGGAGAAAAAGCTGCGGCTCTGACACTCAGCGGAACATTTCCCATGCCGTGAAAGCCATGCCGAGCGCGGCGGCGGAATCCCCGCCGATGGCCCACTCGAAGCGGGTCGTTTCCTTGTCGGCATCGAGCGGACTGCGTCGATACATGGGCCAGGCACGGGTGTCGAAGCCCTCTAGGATCCACTCCAGATAGCGATCGCGGAAAGTCGTCTCGGCCAGCCCGCCGCCAATCACGACGAGACCGGGATCGAAGACACGGACGAGATCCGCGAGGGCGTAACCCAGGATCATCCCCTGCTGCTCGAAGATCTTCGTCGCCAGCGGATCACCCGAGGCGGCAAAGTCACGAAGCTTGAACGCTTTTTCCTCGATCGGCGCCGGATCGAGTGTCAGCGGATGCTCGGCCCACGCTTCCTTGGCGAGTTCAAAGCGCAGGCGGCGGCGCAGGGCGACGAGCGAGACCCAGGCCTCGACGCAGCCCTTGAGACCGCAGGAGCACTCCGGCAGTTCGCCATCGTCCTCGGTAAACGGCACCGAGATGTGGCCCACCTCCAGGGCGAGGCCATTGGCGCCCTCATAGACCCGGCCGCCCGGCAGCACTAAGCCACCACCGAGACCGGTGCCAGGCGCGACGAACAACAGGCTGCCGATGTGTTTCCGCCGCATCGCATACTCGCCGACGGCGGCGGCATTGCCATCGTTGGTCATGTAAACGGGCACACCGACTCGGGCCGAAAAGCGGTCACGGATGTCGCGCCCGACCCAGTCGTCGGCCAAATTGGCCCGCCCCCAGATGACGCCGTCGCTGGAGGGCGCGGGCACATCGAGACCGATGCCGCGGATGGCGGTGCGCTCGATGCCGGCCGAGGCCGCCAGCTCCGTGAGGGCCTGCTCCAATTGTCCGAAAGTGGCCTCGTAGCCGTCCTTCACCCGGCTGCGCACCTCGACCATGCGGCCGGCGGTTTCGCCGCGGTCATCGATGAGGATTGATTTCACCGTGGTGCCGCCCACGTCGAGTCCCGCGAAATAGCTTTCTGTCTGTGCCATGATGGTATTCGAGCCGAAAAGTTCGCCGATAAACACCGCGAACCGGGCGGGCGCGTCAATGCGGAATCCGCAGCCAGGTTCGCTCCGTTTTTGTCACCTCAGCACCTGAAACAGGCTGCTGAAATCATCCGTCCACCGCAGCGTCGCCGTCTCACTGTCCCACGGTGACAGGGCGGCGGCGACAGTCGCGTCCGCGAGGAAATCCGGCCGGTCCGCCCCAATGATCCAATGGCTGTGCAAGTCCAGAGCCTCGGGGAGCCCCGATTGATCCGATGATTGCCGCCAGATCTGGCCGGTCGTCAGGCCGATGCGCTCCATCGCACCGCGCACCAGCGGCGTCAGATCCAGGTGGCGATTCGACACATGGGCAGCCAGCACCCCGCCAGCGCTGAGGTGGGTGCGGTAGATGGCAAAGGCTTCATCCGTGAGCAGATGGGCCGGCACCGCGTCGCTGCTGAAGGCATCCAGCACCAGCACATCGAACTGTTCCGCGCCGGCGGCCGCCAGCACGAGCCGGGCGTCGCCGATCCGCGTTTCCACGGTCGCTCCCCGCGCTTCGGCGTCGGCCAGAAAGGTAAAATAGGCCCGCGCGTAGCGCTCCACCTGGGGATCGATCTCATAGAAAATCAGATGATCCCCCGCCTGCCCGTAGGCTGCCAGGGTGCCAACTCCGAGCCCGATCAGGCCGATCTTGAGCGGTCGTCCAGCCAGCCGCGACGGGTGCCGATCGATCGCCAGCCCGACTCCGGATCCTTTCTGGTAGTAACCGGTCGGCTCGGCCTTGCGCGCCGGGTCGGTGAACTGAAAGCCATGCGTGGTATTCCCGTGGGTGAAGGACACCGTCGCCGCCCGGGGATCGCGTGCCGGTTCGCGCTGCGCACTGACGAGGCCGTAGAAATTCCGATCTCGGGCGATGCGATCCGCGCCCCCACCCAGAGCCCCGGTCCAGCGGGCAAATCCCCACGCCCCGGCCACGCAGACCGCGAGGGCCGCCGCTGCCACCGCCGTCCGGCTCACCTGGCGCCGCCGCTCGGGTCCGTCGAGCGTGAGCCAATGATCGCGCCGATAGAGCAGGATGAGGAGCAAGCCCGCGCCAAAGAGCGTCACGTGAAATTCGTAAAAGCCATCAAAAATCGCCGGCGCCACCAGCGACACCAGCACCCCGCCCAAGGCACCGCCGGTCGAGATTAGGAAAAAGTAGCGCGTCAGCCGCCGTGGCTCGGGACGCAGCGCCGCCAGTTCGCCGTGGCAGACCATGCAGCAGACGAACAGGATGCCGCAATAGATCGCAATCTGCGCCATCAGCGGCGGCGAGCCGCCCAGCAGCAGCCACAGGCCCGCGACCAGCGCCACCAGCCACCCGACGGCGAACAGCCCGCGCCGATACCAGCCGTCGCTGTCAAAGCACAGGATGAAGGTGACCAGATACAGCCCCAGCGGCAGCACCCAGAGAAAAGGCACCGACGCCACATTTTGGCACAGTTGATTGGTCACTGCCAGCAGCGTCGCCGAGCCGCAGGCGCTCAGGATCAGCCACAGAGCCGCATCGATGCGCCTCAGTCCGGGCTTGGCGGTCGGCCGCGCGCCGTCATTCCCGACCGCATTTGCCTGGGCTGGCTCTGGCTCCGTCCGCATCCGCCACGCCGTCGCCGCGCAGACCGCGACGAAGACCGCGTAGCCGCCCCACCAAGCCACACGCTGCACCGGCAGGCGGAGAGTCCACTCGATGAGGAAGGGATAGGCAAAAAGCCCCAGCAGTGAGCCTACATTCGACAAGGCGTAAAGCCGGTAGGGCGAGCGCCCCGGATGCCGGAGTCCGAACCAGCTCTGCAACAGCGGCGCCGTTGCCGACAGGGTGAGAAACGGCCCGCCGATCACCAACGTGAGGATCGCGAAGACCTGCAGCGCCGGCACACCGGAGTCACCCACGCCCGCCAGGCCGGCAGCCAGGGGCGCCAAAGCCAGCCACAGCAGCGATATCGCCAGCAGACCCACGTGAATCGTCGCCTGCCTCGCCGGAGCGAAGCGCTCGGTCAGCCAGTGAGCATAGGTATAGCCACCCAGCAGGGCGCTTTGGAAAAACAGCAGGCAGGCCGTCCACACCGCGGGCGTCCCGCCGAACCAGGGCAGGATCAGCTTGCCCATCATGGGCTGCACTTGGAACAGCAGGAAGGAACTGACGAAGATCGTGATCGCAAACAGCCTCATGGCGCGTCTTGGGTAGCGAAAGCCGCACCGATACGGTCGATCCCGCCGCTTGGCGACCGGGAAAAGCCGGGCAGATGCCGTTTTGCCGCATTCCCAACCGATCCCCCGGTTCCGCGTCCGATTTCCGGCCCGCTTGACAAGCCCCCCTCGGGTCGCCATCGTTCGCGCGCATCGACCGGACCGGCTCCCAGTGCCTCAAGCATGGGGACATCGGCGTGGATTCTGCTCTCCCCCGTCGGTGAGCGCCTCGACCCGGCCGCCTTCCCTTTCTCACCCATCACCCACCCATGAAAATTGCTTTCCTCACCGCCGGCGGCATCGCCCCCTGCCTTTCCTCCTCCATCGGGGGCCTCATCCATGCCTACAATTTCCTCGCGCCGGATGCCGAACTGATCGGCTACCTGAATGGCTACCAGGGCCTGCTGCTGGGGCGGTCCTACTCCTTTCCACAGGCGGTCCGGGAAAAGCATGAAATTTTCTACCGCTTCGGCGGCAGCCCCATCGGCAACAGCCGGGTGAAGCTCACCAACGTGGCCGACTGCGTGAAGCGCGGTCTCGTCAAGGAAGGCGAAATCCCGTTGAAGGTCGCCGCCGACCAACTGGTCGCCGACGGCGTGACCATCCTCCACACCATCGGTGGTGACGATACCAACACCACTGCCGCCGACCTCGCCGCTTATTTGCACGAAAATGGCTACGAACTCACCGTCGTCGGTCTGCCCAAGACGGTGGACAACGACGTTTACCCCATCCAGCAGACCCTCGGTGCCTGGACCGCCGCCGAGCAGGGCGCCCGCTTCTTCCGCAATGTCGCCAACGAAAACACCACCAGCGTGCGTCAGCTCATCATCCACGAGGTGATGGGGCGCCACTGCGGCTGGCTGACCGCCCGCACCGCGTGGGACTACCGCCAGAGCCTTCACGAATACGACTGGCTTCCCGAGGCCCTGCTCCACCAGATCCGCTGGGATGTCGACGCCGTCTGGGTCCCCGAACTCGCAGTGGACATGGAAGCCGAAGTCGAACGCCTCAACAAGAAGATGGACCAGCACGACAGCGTGAACGTCTTCCTCAGCGAAGGCGCCGGGGTGGACGCCATCGTCGCCGAGATCGAGCGCAGCACCGGCAAGCCCGTGCCCCGCGACGCCTTCGGCCATGTCCGGCTCGATGAGGTCAATGTCGGCCAGTGGTTCGCCAAGGAACTCAAGAACAAACTCGGCGCCGAGAAGGTCCTCGTGCAAAAAAGCGGCTACTTCGCCCGCTCCGCCGCGCCGAACAAAGCCGACCTCGATCTGATCATCAAAAGTTGCGCCCACGCCGCCCGCTCCGCCCTCGATGGCATCAGCGGTGTCGCCGGTCTCGACGAGGACAAGGACGGCAAGATGAACACCATCGCCTTCCCCCGCATCAAGGGCGGCAAGCCCTTCGACTACGAGCAAAACTGGTTCCGCGAGATGCTTTTCGAAATCGGCCAGCCTCTCGGCAAGCCGTCAGCGGAGCATTGATCGCGCGCCGACGCCGGCTCGGGGCGACGCCTCCTGCTACTTTCGCAGTCCCAGAAAAAGCCCCGCTCCGCTGGCCGCGCCTGACGGCAGGTGGCCTTTCACCAACGTCGCCAGAGATTCCGTCTGATCCGTCAGCCAGGGGCCGAGATCCTTCGCCCACTGCGAGGGATCGCCGATCGTGGCGGAATCAATCACGCCGAAGTGAACCAGCAGCGCCGCGCCCGCGGCCGCCACGCCGGCGATCGTCAGCGCCGTCTTGATGAACCACCGGATCGCCAGCGCCGCGAGAAACGCCAGCGAAAAGCTCAATCCCAGCCGTCCTGTCGGCCCGCCCCAGTCAAAGACCGCCTCACCCGCCTGCGTCACCGTCGAGTCGCTCCCGACCTTGTCGCGCGACGCCTCGGCTGCCGCCATCGGGCGGGTCTCCGAAGCGGCGGAGGCCGCCTCACGAGTCGCATTGGACTGGATCGTCTGATAGCCGTCACTGCCCACACCGAGCAGCCCGACCGCCGCCGCCGCATAGAGCAGCTTGCGCTTCCAGCCGGGCACGGTTTCCCAGCGCGGCTTCAGGCCCTTGATCGCTTCGCCCACGTCGGCGGCATTGGAGAGAGACGGCATCGCTCATCCTACCCGATTTCCCACCGGCGGCAAGCCATCCCCGCCCGGCCGGCTCAGGTGTCCAGAAAACGTCGGTCGATCCCGTCGTAGGCGTCGATCCGTCGATCCCGGAGAAACGGCCAGTAGGTCCGCGTCACATCGACATCGCCCAGATCCACCGGCACCACCATGACTTCCTCCCGGTCCGGCGAGGCCTTGGCGATCAGTTCGCCGCTCGTTCCTGCCACGAAACTCTGCCCCCAAAACTCGATCCCCTCCCCGCCTGCCGGCGCCTCGTGGCCGATCCGGTTCACCGCCGCCACGTAGCAGCCGTTCGCCACCGCGTGGCCCCGCTGCACCGTCTCCCAGGCACCATGTTGGCGCCCGCCCAGCGATGCCTTTTCCGAGGGCAGCCAGCCGATTGCCGTCGGGTAAAACAGGATCTCCGCCCCGCGCAGCGCCGTCAGCCGCGCCGCCTCCGGATACCACTGATCCCAGCAGATCAGCACCCCGATGCGTCCGAATTTCGTGTCCCAGGCCCGAAAACCCGTGTCGCCCGGCGTGAAATAGAACTTCTCGTAAAAGCCCGGATCATCCGGGATGTGCATCTTCCGATAGATTCCCAGCAGCGACCCGTCCGCGTCGATGATGACCGCCGTGTTGTGATACAGCCCCGGCGCCCGCCGCTCGAACAGCGACGCCACCACCACCACGCCGTGCTTTTTCGCCACTTTTTGGAAAGCCGCCGTCGTCGGGCCCGGAATCGGCTCCGCCAGCGAGAAATACCCATGATCCTCGCTCTGGCAAAAATACACCGAGCGGCACAGCTCCTGGGTGCAGATCACCTGCGCCCCCTGTTTCGCGGCCTTCTCGACCAGCGACAGCGTTTTCTTCAGATTTGCCTCCGGCTTTTCCCCGCAGGCATGTTGCAGCAGACCCAGTGTGACCGTCTTCTTCATCGTCATCGTCAGGCCGGATCGGTCGCGCCCTTTCCCCCACCCTTCAACAAGGAATGCCACCGCATTCCCCCAAAAAATGCGTCTGCCTTGGGATTCCGAATCGCAATTCGCAATTCGCCCCCGTTCACTCCTCGATCCGGTAAAGATGCGTCCGCGTCCTCACGAACAGCGCCTTGCCCGACACCGCCGGCGAGGCCATGCAGCCTGAGTCGAGGTGATTCTCCGCCAGCACCTTGAAGGTCGTGCCCGCCTCGATCACGGTGCATTTCCCGTCCTCGTCGAAGAACCAGATCTTCCCATCGGCATGGATCGGCGACGCCGAGTAGTTGCCCCCGACCCGGTCCCGCCAGATTTCCTGGCCGGTCTTGGCCTCCACACAGGCCGCCACCCCGCCGTCGTCGATCATGAACAAATGCTCGCCCAGCACCAGCACCGATGGCCTCTTCGGCACCACCCGGGTGTATTTCCACGCCAGATGCGTGTCCGTCACGATGCCCGAGCCGCCCGGACGCACTGCGTAAAGTTCGCCACCCGATCCCATTGGCGCAAAAATCAGGCCGTGCCCCAGCGCCGGCGTGCAGCCAGCCGAGTGCATCTTTTTGGCCTCCACCTTCCACAGCTCCTTGCCCGTGTCCGGGTCGTAGCCGAACAACGCCTTCGAGCCCAGCGAGATCAGTTCCTTGCGCCCCTCCGGCGTCGTCAGCAGGCGCGGCGTCGAGTAGGCCTTGCGCCAGTCGCCCTCGGCTTCCGGCTGGCCCGTCTTCGGGTCGATGTCCGCAAAATCCGTGCTCCGGTCGGTCTTCCACACCGTTTCCCCGGTCTCCTTGTTGAAAGCCATCACATACTGGAAGTCGCTGCCGTCGTAGTGCAGGATCAGCAGGTTCCCGTAGAGGAAGGGCGACGAGCCCGGCCCGCGGAAGTGATTGCACTTCAGGTCTGTGCGCTCCCACAGCACCTCGCCCGTCTTCGCATCGAGACAGCCCACCCACGGCGAGCCGAAGGTCGCATAGACCCGCCCCTCCTCCAGCACCGGCGACGGCGAGCCGTAGGAGTTGAACGGATGGCAATACTGCGGCGCCACCACCCGGCGCACCATCTTGTCATGGACGATCTTGCCCGTCGCCTTGTCCAGACACACCACCGACAGCCGCGTCCCGCCCTCATCCGCATTCGTCACCCAGACCTGATCGCCCCAGATCACCGGCGACGACCACGCCTTGCCCGGCAATTCCGTCTTCCAGACCACATTCTTCGACTCGGAAAAAGAAACCGGCAGCTTCGTGCCCTCCGGCGTGAGCCCCTGTTCCGACGGACCGCGGAACGAAGGCCAGTTGCCATCCGCCGCCCCTGCGGGCAGCGCCAGAGTGGAGAGAGTCAGGAGCCAGAGACCGATTTTCATGACCGCCAGTGTGGCCTCCGCCCGCCCCGCGCGACAAGCAAAAATCGCCATCCACCGCTCCCCTTATCGCGTCCCCGTTCCGGGGTCGATTCTACGACGGTCGTCGGACGAGCCGGTAGCGCTGACGCGGGCTGCGGGGTCGCTCTGGCTCGGTGAGTTCGATGAGACCGCCGGCCAATGCCGGATTCAGGTAATTCTCCCGCAGCGTCGGCCGATGCGACAGACCGAGCCGCCTCAGGCACTCGCTGGCGCTCAACGGCCCATCGGCCAGAATATCCAGGAGCGCTTTGACTTGATCGGTAGCTTGATCGGTAGCTTGATCGGTAGCTTGATCGGTAGCTTGATCGGTTTGGCCAAGTGATCGCAATGCCGTCAACAGCGCGCCCAGCATGAACTCGATGAAAGCAGTCGACTGTCCCGCGCGATCGCAGGTGGCTAGCACTTCATAGTAGCCTTCCTGCTTTTCTCGAATCACGCTCTCGACTGGCAAATAGGCCAGCAGCGGATTCCATCGGCTCAGAATCAACGTCTGCCACAGCCTTCCCATCCTCCCGTTGCCATCGGAAAACGGATGTATGAATTCCAACTCGTAGTGAAAAACACTGCTCGAGACCAGCGGGTGGGCATCCGTCTTCTTCACCCAGTCGAGCAAGTTCCGCATCAGCCCCGGTACCCGTGCCGCAGGTGGCGCGAGGTGGACGATCCGATCTCCTTTGGCGATGCCGACGGCTCCCGAACGAAATCGCCCCGCATCCTCCGCCAGCCCATGTAGCATCCTGCCATGGGCCGCGAGCAGATCCTTCACCGAATCAGGTCGCCATCGCGGCATCTCCTCGTAGGCGGCAAACGCATTTTTCACCTCCTGGATCTCGCGGGGTGGCCCGAGGACACGTCGCCCCTCGATCACGGCCGTCACCTGCTCCAAGCTGAGGGAATTCTGCTCGATGGCCAACGAAGCGTGCACACTGCGGATTCGCTGCTCCCGGCGCAGTTTCGGCGTCTGGGCCAGGCTGCCCAGAGCGACCAGTCGGCCCAACTCTCCGGCGATTTCGGCCACCTGCGTGAGCATGGCGGGAGTGATCGAATAAGGAGGCGATTCAGCAGAAGGCATATTGGAAACCGGGCGAAAGCTCCGGAGAGATCAGGGCTTTCTCTATAGGCGTTTTTCCGTCAGGCGGCAAGCCACCAGCCAACCCCACCGGGCTTCGCCCCTTTCCCATCGCCCTCCCGGCGGCTTCGGCCATTCCGACCCGACCCGAGAAACACTGGATCAGGGGCGCCTTTCGGCACTCTTGACTGGTTTCTAGCGGGGTGTTGGCCAACGGCCAACATCACCTTAGCCAGGGGCAGCGCCCCTGGTATCGGTTCATCCATTGGTGGTTTGGCTGAAAGCCAAATTCACCTGCTCGATGTCTCAAAGGGCCGAACGGCTCGGTCGCTCGTGGAAACAGCCGACACCGGACACGGGAGGGGCATGCCGGTGGTTAAACGGAATGGATGATTTTGGCTTTCAGCCAAACCGACATGACCAAAACATTTCCAGGGCCGATGCCCCTGGCTAAGATAAATTTGGCCTTCGGCCAAACGCTAGAACCAAACGGTGACAGCCTGGCTCAGGCGGTTAAACCCGTGCCATTCCGATCCAACCCTCTTTCATCTCCGATCAAACCCTCTTTCATCGCATTCCCAGGCCGGGTCCCCTCGGAAAATCCGGGCCTCATCCCATCCGCTGGCTTTCCTGTCGATACCGCAGGGGCGTCACGCCGAGATGCCGGCGAAAATGGCCCGTGAAGGAGCTCTGATCGTAAAAGCCGAGATCGAGCGCGATCTCCCCGATCGGCGTGGCGCTGTGCCGCAGGGCCTCGCAGGCGGCCTGGATGCGGGTCTTGATGAGAAAGGTCTGCGGACTGACGCCAAAGACGGCATGGAAGCGGCGGTTGAAGCTGCGCACCGACAAGCCGGCGATCTTGGCGAGCGCGGCGATCGATACCGGCTCGCGGAAATGCGCCCGCAGCCACGACACCGCGCCGTCGAGCTTGGGATCGCACGCCATCGCCAGCCCGCGATCAGCGTGGCTTTGCACCGTGCCGATGATGCCCACCGGCGTGCCATCGGCGGCGAACACAGGATACTTGTTGGTCAGAAACCAATCGGGCAGACCCTGCCGGTTGAAGAACAACTCGATGATCTTGAGCTTCGGCTGACGGGTGGCGAGCACTTCCTCGTCGTCGCGGCGGAAAGTCTCGGCCAGCCGTGCCGGAAACAGGGAAAAATCATCCCGGCCGATGAGATCGCTCTCCGACCGGCAGCCCAGCCGCTCCCAAAAGACCCGATTGGCCGCGACGAGGCGGAAGGCCCGATCCTTGGCGAAAAAAGCCACTCCCGGAAAGGCATCAAAAAGCTGCAACAGCTGCTCGCCAGGCGAGATGGCATCGAAGAATGCCTGTTTCAACGAATTCGGGCGCGGGGATGGCGGATGTGCGGCCATGGCCGATTCATCCCAAATTGAGGCAGGTTCCGGCAAGACTTTTCTCGCCGGATACGCGTAGTCTGTGGCAGTATCCGGCGCCTCGGTTCGCGTCACTCCCCCTTCCCTTCCCCCAAAAAAGAAACCGCCATGACCCTGCGACTCCTGCTTTCCGCCCTGTCCCTCCTTGCCTGCGGCGCCTCATCCGCCCTGGCCCGTCCCGATGCGGGACCGATCCGGGTGCTTTTCCTCGGCCACGAGGCGCAGCATCACAATTCCGGAGCCTACGCGCCGATGCTGATGCAGGCCCTCGGTCGCGACGCCATCTGGTTCGACTACGTGACGACCCCCGAGGCGGCTTTCGGCGATGCGGACTACCTCGATCGCTACGACGCGGTCCTGCTTTATGCCAACCACGGCGAGATCACGCCGGTGCAGTGGAAGAACCTCAAGACCTACGTCGAGGAAGGCGGAGCTTTCATCCCGGTCCACTGCGCCAGTTGGTGCTTCGGCAACGAGCCGGAGTTCGACAAACTCGTCGGCGGGCGCTTCGATCATCACAAGACCGCCATCTTCCGCGCCAAGACCATCGCGCCCGAGCACGGAGCCATCAAGAATGTCCCGGAGTTCGAGGCCTGGGACGAGACCTATGTCCACAAAAACCACCAGCCAGACGGACGCACCGTGCTCCAGGTGCGCGAGGTCTCCGGACCGGAGGACAACATCCAGGCGCCCGAGCCGTGGACCTGGGTCCGTGAGCAGGGCCGCGGCCGGGTTTTCTACACCGCCTCGGGCCATGACGAGCGCGTCTGGAGCCGGGCGGAATTCCACGAACTGCTCAAGCGCGGCATCCTCTGGGCCGTCGGCGATGCCCGGCGCTCCAGCTACGAAGCCTTTCTCGCCCAGCGCGAGCCCGAGCAGCGGGAAAAGAACGTCAACGTCGCCAATTACGAGAAACGCCCCGAACCGCTCACGTTCCAAAAGCCCTACACCCCGAAAGGCTCGATGGAACGCACCCAGGTGCCGGCCGATCTCCGGCTGGAGCTGTTCGCCAGCGATCCCGACATCGGCAAGCCCATCGCCATGGCCTGGGACGAGCGCGGGCGCTGCTGGGTGGCCGAGACGGCCGACTACCCGCACCAGGTCGTCGAAAACGGCATCGGCGGTGACCGCATCCGCATCTGCGAAGACACCGACGGCGACGGCCGGGCCGACAAGTTCACCACCTTCGCCGAGGGGCTGAACATCCCCACCGGACTGGTCTTTGCCAATGGCGGACTCATCGTCTCGCAGCCGCCGCGCTTCCTGTTCCTTAAGGATACCGATGGCGACGACGTCGCCGACGTGCGCGAGGAGATCATGACCGGCTGGGGCATCGGCGACACCCATGCCCAGGCCAGCAATCTCCACTACGGCTATGACAACTGGCTCCACGGCTCCGTGGGCTACTCCGGTTTCAATGGCGAGGTCGGTGGGCAGGCCCACGATTTCCGCATGGGCACCTACCGCTTCCGCGCCGACGGCTCGGCCATCGAGTTCCTCCACCAATTCACCAACAACACCTGGGCCCAGAGCCAGAACGATGCCGGGGACAACTTCGGCGGCACCGCCAACGGCGCCCCGCTCTTCTTCGGCGGCATTCCCCGCACCATCGTGCCCGACGGCCTGCGGGCCATGACGGCAAAGAAAATCAACCGCGTCGACCTCGCCCACGCCATCACGCCGCATTTCCGGCAGGTCGATGTCTTCGGCGGCTACACCGCTGCGGCCGGCTCGGCTTTCATCTATTCCGACAACCTCCCCGAGCGACTCCAGGGCATGGCCATGGTCACCGAGCCGACCATGAAGCTCGTCGCCCTGCTCGACGTGCGTCCCGACGGCGCCGGCTACACCGCGCATGATGCCATGAACCTCCTCGCCAGCACCGACGAGTGGACCTCGCCCGTTTACGCCGAAGTCGGCCCCGACGGCGCCGTGTGGGTTGCCGACTGGCAGAATTTCATCATCCAGCACAATCCCACCCCGAATCTCGACCGCGGCGGCTACGAGGCCAAGACCGGCGTCGGCGGCGCCCATGAGAATCCCCTGCGCGACCACCAGCGCGGCCGCATCTACCGCGTCGTTTGGGAAAAAGCCACCGAGCCGAAGGTGAAGTCCCTCGCCGGAGCCGATACCGCCGCCCTCGTCGCCGCCCTGGGCTCCGGCACCCAGCACTGGCGCCTCACCGCCCAGCGCCTGCTCGTCGAAGGCAAAAAGACCGATGCCGCCCCCGCTCTGAAGGCTCTTGTCCTCGCCAACGACGGCCAGATCGCCGCCATCCATGCCCTCTGGGCTCTCCACGGCACCGGCCAGCTCGATGCCGACACCCATCGCGCCGCCCTCCTCGCCAAGGACGCCAAACTGCGCCGCAATGCCATCCGCGCCCTCGCGGCCGATGCCCCCGCGTCCCAGTTGTTCTTCAGCTCCGGCGTCGTGAGCGATCCCGACCTGACCACCCGCCTCGCCGCCTTCGTCAAACTGGCCGAGTTTCCGACCACCCCCGAGATCACGACCCTGGCGGGACGCCTCCTGCTCGATCCCATCACCCGCAGCGACGAGTGGCTCGGCGAAGCCGCGAAAGTCCTGGCCCGCGTCCATTCCGCCACCGGTTCCTTCAAAGAAGGACCGAACCTCATTCCCAACCCCGGCTTTGAAGAGATCGAAGAAGGCAAAGACAAACCCAAGCATTGGACCTACCGCCACTACAACGGCGAAGCCACCTGGTCCCTCGCCGGCAAAGCAGAGGCCCGCTCCGGCGACCGCGCCCTCGTGGTCGAGTCCTCCAAAGGCGCCGACACCAGTTGGTTCGTCGATCTGCCGATCGAGCCCGGATTCGACTACAAACTCAGCGCCTGGATCAAAACCGCCAAAGTCCGCGGAGCCCGCGGCGCCCAGCTCAACCTGCACGGCACCGAGATCAAGACCGACGCCATCAACCGCGATTCGAACTGGGTCGAGATCGAGACCATCTTCAATGCCGAAACGCGCGAGAAAATCAGCCTCAACGTCCTCTTCGGCGGCTGGGGACACAGCACCGGCAAAGCCTGGTTCGACGATGTGAAGCTGGTGAAGCTGACCCCCGTCGATACGATGGACGAGACCCCGCTCACCGGCGATCCCAAGCGCGGCGAAGAGATCTTCTGGAAGCACCCCGTCGCCGGCTGCGTCAACTGCCACATGCTCGGCGGCAAAGGCAGCCCCGTCGGTCCTGCCCTCGACGGCATTGCCGGCCGCAAGGACGCCGCCTACCTCACCCAGAGCCTCCTCGAGCCGAATGCCGTGCTCGCCGAGAACTACACCGCCACCCCCGTCTCCCCCATGCCCCCGATGGGCCTCATCCTCAAGCCGCAGGAGCTGGAAGACATCAAGGCGTTTCTCAACACGCTGAAGTGACTCCCCCCGATCTCCGATGCAACCGGGTCTGATCGGAGACCAGACCCTGTTGCTGCGCAAAACAGGCGCCGATGTCCGGGGGCGCTGGCCTTCCACCACTACCCCAGCGCCTCCTCCACCCTCCGGGCCGGACGGCCAAAGCGCGCGCGGAACTCGGCGGCAGTGGGCTGGAGCCGCACCGCGACTTTCGCCTCGTGATTCAGGGCAATGGCGGACAGCGAGTGCTCCAGAAACGGATTGCGGAAGCGATCGAGGACGGACCGCGCGAAGCCAGCGGGATCCTCGCACCGGCCCTCCAGCACCGGCACGATTTCCTCAAACAGCAGCGCCTCCAGCCAGGGGCCGATCTCGGGGTGCTCCACCGCATCGCGGACCGTCGCCACACCGGGAAAGGCTCGCGCCTTCACCACCAGGGCAGAGTGCGCGCCGTTGAGCAGACGGACCTTCCGCAGCGTGTAGGGCACGATGTCGCGGGCCATCACTACGGCCGGATGCGCACTCAGGGGAAACGCCGCCGGCTCGTCGGTCTGCACCGCCCACAGCGCAAGGGGCTCCGCACTGAGGACCAGCGGCTCGCTCTCCAGCAACGGATGCGGCGGCCGGGGCGGACCGGGGACGATGCGATCGACCAGCGTATTCACCCAGCGACACCCGTCCCGCAGCCAGTCGAGCGCGCCCGGCGAGACCTGCCACGCCCGCGCCTGATCGAGCACCAGATCGCGGAGGCGGCCGCCATTGTTTTCGATCAGCTCGCACGGCACCACCCAGACACCCGGCGCGCCGGCCTCGTGCCGCGCCAGCAGGGCCGCGAGGAGCTTGGCAGGAAAAGATCGCGGCGCCCCCGCCCGCTCAGGCGCCTCGGCATCCGCCGGGTCCAGCGTATAGCCGGCCTCTGTCGAGTTCGACAGGATCACCGTCAGCGCCGGGTCCCGCGCCGCGTCGAGGATCGCGGGCCAGTCATCGTCGGCGACCAGCAGGCGCTCCAGACAGGTCACCCGCTCGATCTCCTCCACCGTGCGCCCGTCGCGACACCCCTGAATGACCACCGGATAGCCCCGTCCCGACCCGATCACCTCGCGCAGCGCCCGCGCCCGGTCCCGACCCGCGGTCGTGGACTGCACCACCGTCACCCGACCCACCGCCGTCGCAGAGTCGCGATTGAGCTGGTCGATGAAGAGGTCGGCAAAAGCGCGGAGGAAATTGCCCGCTCCGAATTGCAGGATCATCCGGCAACAGCGCCCCGGATGAGCCAGTGTCAAGCCCGGCCTCAGCCCTCCCGCCCCATCGCGCAAGCCCCCGGTCCGCCCGGGCATTCGCGTCACACGGTCTTGTAACGCCCACCCGGTCGCCGGAAATGGATGCGCCGTTCTGGGAAATGCCGCGTCAGCTCCAAGAAATGGACGCGCCGACTCAAGAAATGCCTCCGCCGCTCTGAGAAATGGCTGCGCCGCCTCAAGAAATGCCTCCGCCGTCCCGAGAAATGGACACGCCGACCCAAGAAATGCCCCCACGGCTCCAAGAAATGCCTGCTCGGTTCCAAGAAATGGATGCTCGGTTCCGAGAAATGGATGCTCGGTTCCGAGAAATGCCTCCGCCGAGCCAGGAAATGGATGCGCAGCATCAGGAAACACCTGCCTTCATGCCCGCGATGGATTTCCGGATATGAATTAATGGCTGACTGCCTTCTCGTATGAGCCGCCTTTTTGCCCGAAATGCCCCCGGGTTCCTGAGCAGTGAGCCGCCAATCAGCAGCCGCCGCTTCCACTTTTTCCTCAAACTCCTTCGGCTCCGGGTCTTCCGCCTCTGCTACGTCCGCTCGCCGACTCCCGCCCCGGCACCAAACTGCGGCGCGGTTCTCCTTGAATAGACAGGGTCGGAACGACCCCTGGTACCCGAAGTAGCCAGATCTAGGCGCCGACAACCCGGAGTTTCACTCCGGGTTATTCACGGAGCATCCCTCCGGGATACCGCGTTAGTGTCGAGTTCCCTCTGCACCGGCAAAAAGTAGCTCGGGCTTCAGCCCGATCCGCTTTGATCCCTCCACGATCGACTACCACAAATTGCAATTCCTCCAGTCCCGCCGAGAGTGTCAACCCCGGAGGCGGCAGTAATCGGAGTTGGTGAGAACCAATCTGCTACCTGCCCGCCTCGGAAGCTTTTCCATCTCGTCTTTTCAATTCCGGCAGTCAAATCTCTTCGATCTGCTTTTACTCCTTTGGCATAGTTACCCGATGAGAACACCGAAAAAGAGATCCGATTACACTGATGATTTAAAGAAGTTCCAACCAGGAAGGTTGCGAGTCGAAGATACGCCGATAGCCCCTCCCCTCCCTGGGATTGCAAAAAAGACATTAAATAGCGGACTTGTGGCTGGAACTCAACGTCAACCCTTGTTTGACGTCGTGATGAATCTTTATCGAGATAAGAACTAAAGATAGGAGCGCATTTGCCAGTAGTTCACGCCCCAATATCGCATGCCAGAAACGTTTGCGCAGCGCGCCCCTGGCCTATTATCCCTCCGGCACGGGACGGCCAGAATGCCGGTTCCGCGGCACCGTCAAGCTGATGCGTTTTGGCTTCCCCCCCGGCACGGGACGGCTAGAATCTGGCGAGCCGCTTGGACACCAGCGGGGCAGTTTTGGCTTCCCCCCCGGCACGGGACGGCTAGAATCGGAGTGGTGCCGATACAGACCGCTGACGAGTTTTGGCTTCCCCCCCGGCACGGGACGGCTAGAATGAACGCACCCCGCCGCAAAGCAAAGCCCCGGTTTTGGCTTCCCCCCCGGCACGGGACGGCTAGAATGGTGAAGGCCTCAACGAGGCGAGCGTATCGGTTTTGGCTTCCCCCCCGGCACGGGACGGCTAGAATCCGCATCCTCCGCGTATCGCCTGACGAAGTGTTTTGGCTTCCCCCCCGGCACGGGACGGCTAGAATGGCCATGGGTTGCGCGAACTCGATGCGGAGGTTTTGGCTTCCCCCCCGGCACGGGACGGCTAGAATCCAAGTCCTCCTTGGTTTTGTCGGGCTTGGTTTTGGCTTCCCCCCCGGCACGGGACGGCTAGAATCCGGAGAAAGCCGCGCCGCCCGTGCCGAGCGTTTTGGCTTCCCCCCCGGCACGGGACGGCTAGAATTCCGGCAGCGGGCTGGCCAGCGTCTCGGCGGTTTTGGCTTCCCCCCCGGCACGGGACGGCTAGAATGCTGACACTGCCCTCGACCAGTCCGGCAAGGTTTTGGCTTCCCCCCCGGCACGGGACGGCTAGAATTGCTTAAAATCCGCGACGTGGGCGAAGATGGTTTTGGCTTCCCCCCCGGCACGGGACGGCTAGAATCCGGATGATACCCATTACAGCTACGAGATGGTTTTGGCTTCCCCCCCGGCACGGGACGGCTAGAATACCGAGGATAAAGCGCAACTGGCCCGGACTGTTTTGGCTTCCCCCCCGGCACGGGACGGCTAGAATGATGCGGCCCGCGATGCCTCCCATAGATCGGTTTTGGCTTCCCCCCCGGCACGGGACGGCTAGAATGACCCCGCTTGCCACCCGCGCATTTAAAGGGTTTTGGCTTCCCCCCCGGCACGGGACGGCTAGAATAACGCTGGATGTCCGCCGGCGCCGTGGCCGGTTTTGGCTTCCCCCCCGGCACGGGACGGCTAGAATCCTCTACGGCGATCCCATTCGCAAAGGCGGGTTTTGGCTTCCCCCCCGGCACGGGACGGCTAGAATGCAGGCCGCCACCGAGATCGTCGCCGATGGGTTTTGGCTTCCCCCCCGGCACGGGACGGCTAGAATTGTCCCCTGGTTACTGCCCCGCCTCCCGGAGTTTTGGCTTCCCCCCCGGCACGGGACGGCTAGAATAGCTGGGCGGAGCTGATGGCGAACTCGAGGGTTTTGGCTTCCCCCCCGGCACGGGACGGCTAGAATGTGCGTCTGCGAGCATTTCGCGGGCATGTTGTTTTGGCTTCCCCCCCGGCACGGGACGGCTAGAATCGCGCCCCTTCCGCTTTGGCGTCGAGATCGGTTTTGGCTTCCCCCCCGGCACGGGACGGCTAGAATGCCGGTCCAGCTCGTCCCAGGCATCCAGCAGTTTTGGCTTCCCCCCCGGCACGGGACGGCTAGAATTCGAGCTCCCACGTCTCAGACTGGCTCAGTGTTTTGGCTTCCCCCCCGGCACGGGACGGCTAGAATCCACCAACGTCGCGGTCTGGGTGGAGATGGGTTTTGGCTTCCCCCCCGGCACGGGACGGCTAGAATGGCGCTGAGTTGGTCCGCGAGCGCGACGCGGTTTTGGCTTCCCCCCCGGCACGGGACGGCTAGAATCGGAGGGGCAGGCCTGTCGCACCACCTGCTGTTTTGGCTTCCCCCCCGGCACGGGACGGCTAGAATTCCGGCGTGCCCACCAGCTCCGGCGCATGGGTTTTGGCTTCCCCCCCGGCACGGGACGGCTAGAATGGGCGGTAGCGGTGGCACCGTTGGGGCATGGTTTTGGCTTCCCCCCCGGCACGGGACGGCTAGAATTCCGTGTTGCTCTTGGCCCGCTGCTTGCGTGTTTTGGCTTCCCCCCCGGCACGGGACGGCTAGAATCGTCGATGGCGGCGCGCGTCCTGGTGATCTGTTTTGGCTTCCCCCCCGGCACGGGACGGCTAGAATTCCGTCAGCACCGATCCCGCCGGCTTCGCGTGTTTTGGCTTCCCCCCCGGCACGGGACGGCTAGAATTCGGGGCCGGCCGTCAACAGGCCGCCGCCGGTTTTGGCTTCCCCCCCGGCACGGGACGGCTAGAATAAGCCGCGACAAATGCGGCCCGGTAGATGTGTTTTGGCTTCCCCCCCGGCACGGGACGGCTAGAATGCCGCCGAGCAGCACTTGCCGGCAAGTGCCGTTTTGGCTTCCCCCCCGGCACGGGACGGCTAGAATCCCTTTTCCCAGACTCCCACGACCCCGCCGGTTTTGGCTTCCCCCCCGGCACGGGACGGCTAGAATAGCGCAAGGTGACGCCGCTGCGCCTCCGTGGTTTTGGCTTCCCCCCCGGCACGGGACGGCTAGAATCCGCCATGGACGACGACGGCAAACACTACGGTTTTGGCTTCCCCCCCGGCACGGGACGGCTAGAATGCCAAGACCGCGGCGGCGTCTGCGTTGACGGTTTTGGCTTCCCCCCCGGCACGGGACGGCTAGAATGCTGCCGACGGCGACGGTGGGCGACATCATGTTTTGGCTTCCCCCCCGGCACGGGACGGCTAGAATGCCGCATTCGCGTGCAGCTCGATCGCGATGGTTTTGGCTTCCCCCCCGGCACGGGACGGCTAGAATATTGCAGCACCATCTCGAAGCTCAGCGACTGTTTTGGCTTCCCCCCCGGCACGGGACGGCTAGAATGAGCGATCGCGCGCAGATAGTCCCGCATCAGTTTTGGCTTCCCCCCCGGCACGGGACGGCTAGAATAGGAGTTGCAGAACCCGTTTATGTTTAGTATAGAGACATCATTCTAGTCGTCCCGTGCCGGGAATTTACTAGGGAAGCCTTAACTGAAAAGCAGCCGCATGGAGCCCTGCCATTGGCACCTCTCTTGCGGCTCTTTTTTTACCAAAACTCCACCTGTTCCGGCTGCTCAAGCCGGTCAGGGGGATGTTTTTTTCTGTAATTGCCCCCGCTGATGCAAATGCCACGCGTCCACTGGGCGTCGGTTAAAAACAAGGCCCGGACGTTTCCGGCGCGGGGAATGATCTTTTGAATCCGACTCGCGTGCTTTTCCATGCGATCCAAATCCGGACACGCCCGGGTATAGATGCTGAACTGGACCATGAAAAACCCATCGTCGAGCAACGCCTTGCGAAAGTCCGTCGCGGCCCGGCGCTGCGCCTTGGTCAGCACGGGCAGATCGAACATGACCAGCATCCAGCCCATGCGATAGGGTGACAGTTTTTCCTTGGGCACGGCAGCCGGGCGGAAAACGGTGGAAGACTCAATTCAATGCCGGAACCCACAGCGGTTCAGGACTGGAGTGGCTGTAGCTCTGTGCCAGGGAGGAGGCGGTCTTGTCGATGGCGTCGAGCAGCTTCAACGAATAGGGCTCACGCTCGACTCGCCGCTCCCGGAGTTCGCGGCCAATGTGGCGACACCAGGCTGCCTCGGTAATCTCCTGCGATTGGCACATGAAGTCCGCCAGCAGACAATCGACGAAGGGGCGGTAGGGCTCCATGACATCGTAAACCAGGGGATCGGACCGGTATCGGGCGACATGCCCCACTCCAAGCAAGGGCGAAAGGCCATGAACGATGAGGGATCGGTGGCAGAGGGCTGACAATACGGTGTAGCCATAGTTCAGCATCCGGTTTGGAGGCGTATTGAGCTTGCGATCGCGTCGGGTGGCCGACCACCCGATACTCGGGAAGTAGAGCTGCCAGTAATGGCGGGCGCAATTACCCTCGTCGATCTGCTTTTGTTTCATCGCCCGCTCCAGATGGGCGCTGAACAGGTCGCGCTGGCGGAGCACGGCTTGCTGATTCGCCGTCTTGCCGAGGAGCAACTTTTGCCAGAGCCGGTCATTGAGCCGCTTGGGCTGGCTGGCCTGGGTCAGAAACGCGCGGGTATCGATGATGCGGGGCATCGGCGCGGTGATGCCCACCGGGCGGTAGGACTCGTCGCAGTGAAGCAACATCCCATCGTGCCCCAGGATGCCCGAAATGGCGGAGCTGGTCAGCGTGACACCGCGGGCGGCGATGACCACGGCGCGAATATCCTCCAACGGGAGTCTCCGCTCCGGGGTGGCGGGATCGTCTTTGGGCGGACAGCACACCAGCATCCCTCGCTCTTTCGCCAGGGTGGCTCCGTGGGTGAGAATGTGGATGACGTGGTAGCTCATTTTAGCTTTCTTAGATCGACGCGCCGGAAGCCGGCTGCCATTAGAGAGGTAATTGGTATTTTGGTGAAGTCGTCACCCCTAGAGCTTTTTAAATCTACCTTTCGCTTCTTTTCTTCAACTCCGCCCAACCGGTACCGCCCTGGAGCCACTGTCTGGCGCCCAGACTGAACGGTCTGATCGATTTGGATGATGCAACCGGCTTGAAGGAAACAGATGACTTCCGAACAGTTGGGGTCGGCTTCGAGCTCGCGCCTCACCGCCGTTTGGGACTCAAATACCTTCACGGCTCGGATGCGGGGCTTTCGTTTGGCATCCAGAAAGAGCCACTGGCCGCGATGGCTGCCCTTTGCCATCCGCCACTGGCCGCGATGGCGCGGATCAGGCTCTTCAGGTCGGTCCTTCGCCAGATTTCGGTAGTTCTCAAATCCGGGCTTGTCGGACCAACAGGAAACTCGCTGAATGAGGGGGCCGCCCGGTGAAAGGCGAAAACTGGTGCAGAACTCCAACCACGCCGTCGCCTGCTCGGCAGCGGAATCCAACCCATCCAAATCGGTAGCGACCGCCAACACCCGCCGACGAATCTCATCATCACGAATCTCGGAAGCGCTTTTGCGAAGGGATTTGGTACTGAATTTGATCGGGTTCCCGTTCGCGTCGGTCGTGTCGAATCCCAAATTGAAAAGCACGCGTCGAATCGTGGCTTTCGGTTCGCCACTCGGCGATGGGCGCATCCCGTAAATCGTTTCGCGCAGGACGGGCTTTTCAAAACGAAGTTCTTCGGCCACGACGCGGTCCAAGATCGGCTCAAAAAATGCCGCCCAATTCCGCCCTCGATCTGGAAGACTGAAGTAGAGGCTCTTGGTTGGATCCCCGGCCCAATGAGGCAGGAATGAGAGGACCATCGCATCGAGGGCGTGGTGGCGTTTATCAGATCGGATTTTGTCCTCAATCGCTTTCTGCAATTTTACCACCGCTGTTCGCGCCTTCTTGAGTTCATCCAACGGGGCGCCTCCTTCATTGAGCACCGAAACCACGTCCAGTGCGGCGGCCAACTCCCGCTCCTGTTCCTCCAATCTCCCGGGGCCTCCGAGTAGCTTGTAGAGACCATGCTTTTTCGCCACGCGATTGGTGACTGAACCGGTAACGATGACAATCCTGCGCTGCTGCCCTCCAAAATCGAGGGGCCAGCCAAATTTGAGGCAGATCAGGGTGCGGGTCAATTTGGCGATCCACGCGGTCTCTTGTAGTGCCGTTCGCCTCTGGACCAGTTCGGCTGCCTCGGATTCACTGGTTGTGGTGAGAAGCTTCTTTTTGAAAGGCCGGATCAGTGGGCATTCTCGATCAATGAATCCAACGAACGAGTCCCAATCCCGAGGAAACCGCCCCTCCGCGAAGGCGACCGCATGATACCGAGTGCCTTGGGCGAGATTGCAAGGTTTGCATCCTAAAACGAGATTGAGATAGGCGCGGGCGCCGCCGGCCTTCTGCGAGACAATGTGGCAAATCTCTGCTTCGTCGTAGGATCGGTCCGTCGCGGTGGAATGAAATGTTTGCGGGTGCGAAATCGGCCCGCCGCAGAATAGGCATCGGCCGCCCTGCTCCGAAAACAGTTGGTGCTTCAAAATGGCGCCCTCGCCGGCTTTTGCCCCCAGTGTCTCCTGAATCCGGAGGCGTTCTTCACGGCGCTGATTGTTGAAGGCATCCAGCTTTTTCTTTCGCTCGCTGTCCCGGCCCATGAACTCGTCGCGCGCGAACTCCAACACGACTCTGTCAGGATAGGAATCGGGGGTGGGAAAGTGTTGATCCAGAATTTGATCCAGCAGGGTGAGTCGGTGCCGAATACGAGGATTGATCTCAGAGCCAATCAATTCCTTGATCGCCGCCCTTCGCGCTTTGGAGTCGGCAGCCGAGGCGATGCCTGAGAAGATTTCGAGCCGTTCATCCCTGACGGAAAGTTTTTCCCACGTGGCACCAATATTGTGGAGGAATTTCAAATTCTCGACGGTAAGGCCCCGTTTCTCGTCCGTATTCAGTAGGCCGTCGGCAGCGGAAAGGCGCACCAATCTTCGTAATTCACCCCACTTCTGGGTGTCGTTGGGAATTTCTTCAGCATCGTTTTTTTCCGAGATTAGAGCCTGGTGGAAGGCTGCCGGATCGAGACCAGAAACGACAAGGGCCCGGAGAATTCGAAGTCCCGGACGTGAAAACCGCGATCGACCGGACATTTTTGGCTTCTCGATCGCGACATCCCGCTTTTTCGTCTCCTGGCCGGGCTTTGGGCTGAAATCCCCTGAAAAGCGGGCTGAAAGCCAATTCACCATTTCCGTCCGCGTGATCGCTGAACGGGCACCGGGAGATAACATACGGCCTACGACTTTCTTTTGGAAAAACGCCTTATGAAACGCGGCGATCTCTTCCGCCGTCAGCCAGTCCCTCCCGGAGCCCAACTCGGGAACGAATCGGAAATGCTTCAATTGAAGCAAAAATGAAACCTCTGCAGCCAGAACCGATTCGGGGTCAACCGTACCATCCGTCCGCACCCGAATCTCTGCCTTCACAACGTTGAACCGGGGCAAGAGGGCACAGGAACCGACACAGCGATTATCAAAAGTGGGCGCCTTCTGACCGAGTGCGGCATTGAGTTCAGCGGATTTTCCCCGGACAAATTTCCGCCGCTCCTCCTCGGGCAAAGCAGCAAGGGCGGCCTTTCGGCGAGCTTCGATGTCGTTCACCCCATCCCCAATGCGGGGAATATTCGGGTACGGAACCTCCGTGGGACCATACGCGATGAAAGCGGCTTTTCCGGCAAGCTCGGGAATCAACTTTTCCGCCGCAGCGCAAAGGGCGAGCAATTCTGCTTCCACCAGAATGCGCGGAAACACTGCCGGCATTCTGTGAAAGGCTGCCTGCGTCTCCGCTACCTTGTCTTTCTTTTTGGCGGGATCGAACCGGTCCGCCCATTTGGTTGATTTGGCATGGTGCGTGTAATGAAGTGAGACCCGATCCGGGGCATCCGGACTCCATAGACCCATCTGAGCCGCCTCCCAAAAACACGGAAATTGCTTGCTTGGATCATCCGGCGAGAGACTCTCGATGATCGCGCCCATCGATTGTGCGCGGGCGAGGTTGTCGGCTTCATCCTTTTTCTGGCGGCGGTCCTCCTCATCGGCGTTGTCTTCAACCGTTGCTGACCCGTCAGCATTACCAATTCCACCACCGGTAGCTGCTCCGGTTTCACCCTCGGTGGCCTTCTTTCGAGAAGCCACCCGCTTCCAAGGTACATCGGGATCATATCCCCTCTTTTGTATTGCAGAGTGAAGCGCCTTGAAAACCTGCCATGGCTCCAACAACCGGCCTTGAACTTCAATCTGGGCGTCGCCCCCCAGCAAAAGGAGGCAACGCAAGGCTGCGCCACAATAAACCGTTCGAGAGCCAATCTCATCGCCCACCGCGCCATCCTTGCCGGTTTGGCCGGGTCTAGGCGGGAATTCCCTCTCCAGTCGAAAATCACCAGGACTCTGGAGGCGAAATGACTTCTTCACCTTTCCATCGGGTAGCGTTACGGAAACCCTTTCAATCTGCCGTCCCTGTAGAATTGCGTCGGCACGGCCGACTTCAGTGAAGACTTGGCGAAGCCATTTTTCACGGATCAGATGGGATTGCCGCGTTCGATGCATTCGCCGTCGTATTCTTTCACCATCTAACGCGGCCCAGTTTTCGGGGAGCTCACATGAGCGAACCAATGGAAAAGAATAGATGGTGCCAGCGGGCGAAGGATTGCGCTCCTGAACGGCAATCCCGAAGGATCCAATCCCAATATCAAGGGCTAGGATTCGGTGAATTGAGTCAGCGGGTAGATCTCCAGGCAAATTTTCAGTCGTCATGGTGGTTTGTCGGTTTCTAAGATTGGAAAGAAAAAGTAGCCAGATCGGCACGAATCCGTAGTGCGATTGACTTACCAGATAGGTTTAGGAACCTCAAGCCAAGATCTCTTGCGAAAAAAATTCCCAGCATTCAAGCGGCCTCCGGGACTTTTTTCGGGTAGTCGCATTATTTTCTTTCCTTTTTTGGCCGGATTTACCAATCTGGCGGCGCAATGAACGACGAAATTGCCAATCAGCTCATGAGCTATCGGAACCGTCTTTCGTGTCTCGATAGACCTGACCACCTGCCCATCTGGCAGAATCAGCCGCCCCTCGCCTTCACCACCAAAGTCGGCCAGGCCCGCGCGCTCACCAACGAACTGGCCGCCATGGCCGGTCGTCAGTCGGCCCTGATCAAGGGAAACGCCAAGGACAAACGCCGCGAAGAGGCGGAATTGGAGGAGGCAGCCTACCGCATGGCCCGCGCCGTGGTCACCTGCGCCACCGACCTCGGCAATCTGGCGCTGGCGGGTCGCTACGACCAGACCCTCACCGCCTGGCGCAAGCTCCGCGACGAGGCGCTGATCCAGCGAGCCCGCCTGCTGGAACAAGAGGCCGGCGAACTGGCCACCGGCGCCGATGCCGCCCTGGCGGCGGACTACGGCATCACCCCAGCCTCGGTGGCAGCCCTGAAAAAGGAGGCCGACGACTACCAGTCGGTGGTGAACCTGCCGCAGGGCGCGATCGACGACCGCGTCGTTCTGACACGGAATCTGCCGATCAAATCGCGCGAAGTGGCAACGAAATTCGACGAACTGGCGGATTTGATCCTGCAATTCAAGCTCGTCCCCGGCGGCGCGCCTTTTGTAGAGCTGTATTTCCAGTCGGATCAGATCCTGGACCGCGGCCACGGTCCCCGGCCCAAAGCTCCCGACGGGGAGAATGGCCCCACCGACCCGTCCGGACCGTCCGGACCGTCCGCACCGCCCGCTCCGACCCCGGACACCCCGCCGGCCGGCTGAGGGTGGCGGGGAAACGGATCGAACTTTTGTCAGAGTGCCATGGAGCGACAGGCGCCGTTTTGGGGTTTCACGGCGCCTGTCGCAACGGCCCGAACCCCGTTGACCGAACATGAACGACATCGTTGCCAACCAGATCGGGAGTTACCGCACCCGGCTGACCTGTCTGGACCAGCCGGCCCACCGGGCGGTGTGGTACAATCAACCGCCGGTGATGTTCACCCAAAAGGTGGAGCAGGCGCGGCTGCTGACCGCGGAACTGATCGAACTGTCGGGCCGCCAAAGCGCCCCGACCACCGGTCACGCCCGCGACAAGGATCGGGAGGAAGACGACCTCGAACAGACCGCGCACGCCCTAGCGCGGGCGGTGGTGACCTATGCGCGCGACCAACGGAATGAGGCGCTGGCGGCCCGCTACGATCTGCCGTCATCGGGCTGGCGCGCGATGCGGGACGAGGCGCTGATCCAGCGGGTGCGCCTGCTGGAGTCCGACGCCGCGGGTCTGGTGGCCGGGGCGAACGCGGTGGAGGCGGGGCAATACGGCATCACCCCGTCGGCGGTGGCCGCGCTGAAGGCCCAGGCCGATGCCTACGAGGCGCTGATGGCGGTGCCGCAGGATGCGATCGCCGATCGCACGGTGCAGACGGCGGCGCTGCGCACCCGATCGCGGGCGGTGGCGGCGAAATTCGGCGAGGTGGAGGATCTGCTGCCGCAATTTGAGACCACCCCGGCCGGCCGGGCCTTTGCGGCGGCCTTCCGCGCCAGCAGCCGGATCACGGATCGCGGGCACGGCCCGTCGCATCCGCGGCCGGAGCCGCCGTATCCGCCGCCGTCGAGTTCGTCGCTGTCGAGTGGGTCGTCGTCGTCGCTGTCGTCACCTTCATCATCATCGCCGTCGCCATCGTCGTCCTCACCGTCGTCGAGTCCGAGTCCCAGTGCGTTGCCGTCATCGTCGTCGTCGAGTCCGTCGTCGTCTTCGTCCCCGCCTCCACTGCCGTCGAGTTCGTCCCCGTCGTCGTCGAGTTCCAGTTCGAGTTCCAGCTCGTCCTCGTCGAACCCCGGCCCGCCCCCGTCGAGTTCGTCGTCGGCGTGAGGGGGTGAGGGCGTGATCCGAGGGCGGGGCGGCGTTCCTTCCAACCGCGGCCGAGGTGGCGGGGTCGGGCCGGGGGGTGATTGCGTTGGGGATGCGGTTTCCCCATCGGACAACCCCATCCGGGGTTGCCGTTTTGGGGGCCTGGTGACCCGGAGTTTCACTCCGGGCTATTCACGGAGCATCCCTCCGGGATGCAGGCCAGACGGGCGTCCGGGGACGATTTGTTCACATCCGGCCCCGCTCGTTTCCCATTCGTGGCGTTCGCACCATCGAATGAGAGAGCCACCGGCGCGCCCGCATACCAGCCCAGGGCAACGCCCTGGTTACCCACCCATCCCTCAGAAATACGCCCTGAAGGGGCGTCGCATCCCCATCTTGTCCGGCATTGCAGCCAACTGGCGACTGCGGCGCCCCTTCAGGGCGCTTTTCAGGGTCTGGACCGGGTTCCCAGAGCGTTGCTCTGGGCTGGTATGCGACGGGCCTTCAGCCCGGTTTATCGACGCACTTCCCCCCAACACGTCCACTCGATTTCCCATTCGTGGCGTTCGCGTCATTCGAGTTCCAACCTCCTGGGAACGAGCGCCGTTTTCTCCTCGCGCCCCTGCCGGGGCGCAGGTGATTGGGGGGGGACCTGGACCGGTGGTTCCGCTGCGCTCCACCACCGGCTACCTTCCGTCGTCCCTCCGGGACGATCGCGCGGAGATTCCACCGGGAGGTATCGGCACCCGACCAAAGTAGCTCGGGCTTAAGCCCGAACCGCGTCGGGCTTGCCGCCATCGCAGATCGCAGGCCGCAGGGCAGCGATCGCAGGTCGCCCCGGCCCAGTCACCCGCCTCGCCCTCGAGCCAAGCAATGGCCCCGGAGGGACGATCGCGCGGAGATTCCGCCGGGAGGTATCGATACCCAACCAAGGTAGCTCGGGCTTTAGCCCGAACCGCATCGGTCGTGACCCTGGCCTAAAGGAAAAGGCGATTCCCGCCTCGACCGAAGCTTCGCGCGGACGGTAAACTCTCGCTCGTGGCTGCAAATCCACTCCGCGGCTCGCTGAACCTCGAGACTGATAGCGGAGTCGGGTGATATGCTGTTCGCTTTGAACAAGCGGGCCTCATTTCGAGAATGGGCGTCACTATTTGCGTTGGGCGATGCCCGGCCACCTGCGCCAAGGCCGCCTGGCTTTGCGTCAATGGGATTGCCTCTCCTGACGCCCCCCTTTTTTCCGCCCAGCCACGGTTGGCCGCGTCTCCACACCCGCGGCAATCCGCCAGTGGCGGGAACGGGAAGGAACGGGTAGCCTGCTGGCTGCCGCGTCGCTTTTGATTTCGACCGAGGCTGCCTCCCGGCGGCGGTGGGCGGTGCGGCACCTGTCATTTTTTCCACCCTTTTCCCCCACCCTCCCCGTCCATGGCTTTCTCCCTGTCCCGTCTGGCTTTGGTATTGGCTGGCACAGCCCTCTGCGGCCCGCTTTGGGGCGCCGAGATCCCCGAATGGGTCGGTCGCACCGGCTTTGCGAACCTCCACCACCGGTGCGCGGTGGATAAAAAGGCCCACGTGGCCTTCCTCGGCGGCTCGATCACCCAGAATGGCAGCGGCCATGTGACGATGCTGCCGGACTGGCTGCGGGAGCGCTATCCGGATGCGGAGATCACGGTGACGAATGCCGGACTCAGCTCGACCTGCTCGGTGACGGGGGCTTTCCGCGTGGCGAAGGATGTGCTGGCGCAGGGGCCGGTGGATCTCTTCGTGGTGGAGTTCGCCGTCAATGACGATCAGGATGCCGCCCACGACCGCGACACGGCGATCCGCGGGATGGAGGGCATCATCCGTCAGGTGCGCTCGGCGCATCCGGCGGCGGATATCCTGATGGTTCATTTTATCAATCCGGGAATGCTGGAAAAAGTGACCGCCGGCGAGTGGCCGGTGAGCATCGCCGCCCACGAAGCGGTGGCGGAACACTGGAAAATCACCTCGGTGAACCTCTGCGCCGCACTGGCGGCCTCGACCAAGAGTGGCGGCATGACCTGGGAGACTTACGGCGGCGTGCATCCGGGCAAGGAAGGCTATCGCTGGGCCACCGATGTGATGATCCGGGCGATGGAGCCGCTGCTGAAAGCCGGTGATACGCCCGGCTTGGTCGAGCATCAGGGACCGGAGGCTCCGCTCGATCCGACCTCCTACGCGCCGGTGCGATCGATCGACCTGCAACAGATCTCCTGGCTGGGCGGCTGGACTTTTGCCCCCGCCAGCGCCAAGACGGTCTCGGCCGGCTCCTTCCGAAAAGACTACGAGGGCTGGCCGATGCTGCGAACCACGGAGCCGGGCGCGATGCTCTATGTGGATTTCGTCGGTCGGGCGCTGACGGCGTTCGTGCTGGCCGGTCCGGATGCCGGGACGCTGGAGGTGAGCGTGGACGGGGGCGCGTGGCGGCCGGTGACGCTGTTTCATGCCTTTAGTAATCAGCTTCACTACCCGCGCTCGGTGGTGCTGGCCGATGGTCTGTCGGCGGGTTTTCACCAGATTGCCCTGCGCACCGCGGAGGCCAGTCCGCCTGGCAGCACCGGCACGGCGGCGGCCATTCTCAAGCTCGCCATCGTGGAGTGACCGGCGCCGCATCGTGCGCCAAAGCCCGACGGCGGGCATTTTCCCGTTGACCCACGGGCCAGAGATTCTAAAGATTCCAGAAACCCGGCCTTTCTCCGCTCTGTCGGACTGTTTTCCGCCTTGTCTCCTTTTCGCCTTCCTCATCCCATCATGGCTGCCGACCGTCTCGACTCCCGATTCGTGGCTCTGCTTCTTTTTGCCGTCTGGCTGTCCGCTGGCCCCCTGTCGGCTCAGGAGAAAAAGGCCGCCGAGCCGAAGGCGGTGCCCCGTACGGAAGAGCCCGTCGCCACGGAGCGCCCGGCGACTGAGCCTGCCGCCACCACGCCGCCCGTTCCGCCCACTCCTGCCCCCGCCGCGCCCGCTCCCACGCCACCGCCGGCGGAAACGAAGAAGGATTTTCTCGAGAAACTGGCCGACAACCTGTCCAAACGAGCCCGGGCGCTCGCCGAACGCGAACGGGTCGCCGGCGAACGGGAAAAGGCCCTCTCCGAGCGCGAGCAGGCGCTGCGGGAGCGCGAATCCCTGCTCGAGGCGCGGGAAAACCTGGTGCGCCGCCGCGAACAACTGCCCCCGCCGCAGTCCTGGCACGGCCCCGAGGCGCCCAAGATCGTCGGCAAGTACGCCACCGTGATCGACGGGCGCACCATGCAGATCTATTACGAGAAAGACGCGATGGAGAAGACGCCGGTGGCCAGCACGCAGAAGCTGCTGACGGCCCTGATCGTCGCCAACGAAGGCGACCTCGACGGCGAAGCCACCGTCCCCGAGGACGTGCTGCGGGTCGAGCCGACCGTGATCGGCCTGAAGCCCGGTCAGACCTACACGCGGCGCGAACTGCTCCGCGCCCTGCTCATCCGCAGCGGCAATGATGTGGCCGCGACACTCGCGATCGACAGCGCGGGGAGCATCGAGGCGTTTGCCGACAAAATGAACCATTTTGCCCGCTCGCTCGGGGCGGAGAACTCGCATTTCATCAATCCCCACGGTTTGCCGGCCGAGGGGCAGTATTCCTGCGCCCACGACATGGCCCTGATCGCCTTCGAGGCCTACCAGATCCCG
Organism: Verrucomicrobiales bacterium; assembly: GCA_016795505.1. GTDB lineage: Bacteria > Verrucomicrobiota > Verrucomicrobiia > Verrucomicrobiales > DEV007 > JAEUHH01. Next base: position 57,828 of record JAEUHH010000079.1, read on the forward strand.
GACATCCGGGAGATCGTGAAGATGAAGACGTCGACCTTCGTGTTCGAGGACGGCACCACCCGCGAGTTGTACAACACCAACTCCGTCCTGACCAGCAACCCCGCCTGCAACGGCATGAAGACCGGCTTCACCTACGCGGCAGGGCATTGTCTGATCTCCAGTGGGGAGAAGGACGGCCAGGACCGCATCGTGGTGATGATCAAAAGCAGCAAGCCCTACGTCTGGACCGACAGCAGCAAGCTCCTCGATTGGGCGCTGAATCTGGAAGTCTCCCCCGCCGCGCCGGAACCGCTGGCCCAAATCCCCTGACCGCCCCGCCCCCTCCCGCCATGAGCCGCCCTCTGCTGACAGCCGTGAAATGGTCCATGGTGAAGGTGCCGAAAGACGGCGGCGTGGACGATCTCTTCCGCATGGCGAAGGAAGCCGGCTTTGACGGCATTTCCCTGACCGCTCCGGGCGTTTACGACCTCGACGAAGTGCGCCGCGCCCGCGACAAATACGCCCTCCCGGTGCACAACATCAATGTCGCCGCCCACTGGGATGTCCGGATGAGCGATCCCGATCCCGCGGTGCGCGACGCGGCGCTGAAGAACACGGTCGGCGCGATCGAGTTCGCCCATGCCGTCGGTGCCTCGACCGTGCTGCAGGTGGTCGGCAAAGTGACTGACCCGGAACGGGAAAATCTCCAGCAGGTCGCCGAGCGCAGCCGCGACCAGATCCTCCGCGCCCTGCCCGTCGCGTCGCGGCTCGGGGTCCGCATCGCCTGCGAGAATGTGGGCAATGGCCACGGCACCACCCTGGCGGAGTGGCGGGAGTATCTCGCCGCCTTCGACAGCCCGTGGGTGGGCGCGTTTTTCGACATCGGCAATCACGACCGCTTCGACGGCGGCGCGCCGGCCTGGATCCGCGGACTGGGCTCGCTGATCCTGAAACTCGACGTGAAGGACCACGATCATGCTGCCCAGAAAAACTGCGACCTGTTCCAGGGCAACGTCGACTGGCCCGGCGTCCGCGCCGCCATTGATGAGATTGGTTATGCGGGCTGGACCACCGCCGAAGTCCGCGGCGGCGACGTGCCGGCCCTGACCCGGGTCGACCGGGACATGCGCAAAGCCCTCGGCATCTGACCGACCGGTGCCGGTGCGCCCGGCCCCACATCCCCGATGCCCGTCACCGGAACCAACCCCGTCAGTTTCCTCAACGCCGCCGGCCACCGGCTCGCGGCGAAACTGGAGTGGCCCGATGAAGCCGTCGGCGTGCGCGCGGTGGCCCTGTTTGCCCATTGCTTCACCTGCACCAAGGACCTGCCGGCCATCACCCGGATCTCGCGGGCGCTCGCGGCCGAAGGCATCGCCGTGCTGCGCTTCGATTTCACCGGACTGGGCGGCAGCGAGGGCGATTTCTCCCACTCGAATTTTTCCTCGAACGTCGCCGACCTCATCGCCGCCGCCGGGCATCTCGGGGAGACCGTGGGTCCGCCTACCCTGCTCATTGGGCATTCGCTCGGGGGAGCCGCCGCCATCGCCGCGGCTCCACGGCTCGACGGCGTGCGGGGCATCGTCACCCTGGCCGCGCCATCCGATCCCGCCCATCTCGCGGACCTGCTCGCGGGTCAGATCGAAGCCGTGGAAGCCGAGGGCGAGGCCCTCGTCACGATCGGCGGCCAGACCCACCGGCTGCGCCGGCAATTGCTCGACGACCTGCGCGCCCAGGACGTGCTCGGCATCCTGCGGGAGCAGTTTCGCGGCTCCTTGCTCGTGCTGCACAGCCCCGCCGATGCCACGGTCGCCATTTCCCACGCCGAGAGGCTGTTCGCCGCCGCCGCGCATCCGAAAAGCTTCATCGCGCTGGCCGGCGCCGACCACCTGCTGTCCAAGCCGGCCGATTCCGCCTACGCCGCCGCCGTGATCGCCGCCTGGGCGGGGCATCTGATGTTCGATTGAATCCGCAGGGAAGGACTCGACAAGCCCCCGATCGTGGTGCTGGTTTGGCGCCCGAAACACACCACCCCGGATCTTTTCCTCCGGCCCTGAAACACGCACCTACAGACCTCCCGCTCCGGGCCATCGCCGTCCGGAGCCTTGCCGCCGCCTTGGCTCTGGCCGGGACCGGCTGCCTGACCACGCCCGGCAGCGATGGTCGCCTCGACCCCGCCCTCACCGGCCAGATCCCGGCCCACTGGACCGCCTCGCGCATCGCCGTGCCCGACCGCGCCGCCACAGGCTGGCTGGAGGATTTCAACAGCGCCACCCTGACCGAACTGGTCCGGGCCGCGGATGAGCGAAATCCCAACCTCGCCGCCACCGCCGCGCGCGTCGAGCAGGCCATCGCCCGCGCCCGCCTCGCCGGAGCCGATCGCCTGCCACAGGCCAGCATCTCGCTCGATACCGCCCGCTCGCAAAACCTTCGCGGCGCGGAATTCCGGTCCGTCCGGGCCAATACCTTCCAGCACGGACTCGACATCTCCTGGGAGGTCGATCTCTGGGGCCGCGTCGCCAGCCTGCGTCGCGCCGCCCTGTCGGAAATCGACGCCTCGAGTGCCGACTATCGCGCCGCGCGCCTGTCCCTCGCGGCCAATGTCGCCAAAACCGCCCTCGAAATCGCCGAATCCCGGTCCCTCATCGCCCTGTCGGAGGAAACCCTGAAAAGCCTCCGCACCAATCTCGACATCCTCGACCGCAAGCTCGAAGCCGGCGCCGCAGACGACAACACCGCGCTGGAGATCAGCCTGAGCCGGGCCGACGTCGCCCGCGCCGAAGCCGCCATCGCCCAGCAGCAGCGCGAACTCGACACCGCCCGTCGCCTGCTGGAGACCCTGCTCGGCGACTACCCGGCCGGAAAAATCGACGCCCTCACCGAGTTGCCGTCCGTCCGCCGCGGCGTGCCGGCCGGCCTGCCCAGCGAACTGCTCCTGCGCCGTCCCGACCTCGTCGCCGCCGAGCGCCGGGTCGATGCCGCCTGGGAGGAGGCCGCTGCCGCCCGCAAGGCCCTGCTGCCCGCCGTCCGTCTCACCGCCGGAGCCGGCACCAGCACGACGGACGAGTTCGGTGACCTGTTCGACATCCAGAACCTCGTCTGGAACATCGGGTCGAACCTCACCCAGCCCATCTTCGAAGGCGGACGCCTGCGCGCCAACGTCGCCCTGTCCGAGGCCCAACGCGACGAACTCGCCGCCGGCTATGCCGAGACCGCGCTCGCCGCTTTCCGCGAAGTCGAGACCGCGCTGGCTGCCGAGCGCACCTATGCCGCCCAACAGGCCGCCCTCACCACCGCCGCCACGGAGGCCACCCGCGCCGAGCAGCTGAGCCTGAGCCAGTACGAAAAGGGTCTCGTCGACATCATCACCCTGCTCGAAAGCCAGCGCCGCGCCTTCGACGCCCGTAGCGCCCTGCTCCGCACCCGGCGGGAACGGCTGGCGAACCGCATCGACCTCCACCTGGCCCTGGGTGGCGACTTCGACTCGCCCCCGACCGTTGCCCCGGCGGTGGAAAAGCCGGCGCCCGTCCGGCCCGCGACGACGCGGGGACCGTCCGGCCGCAGCCGCTGACCGGAATCACGCGCCCGCCTTCAGCAGCGTGCCGAGATCGGCGTTGCGCAATTTGGAAAACTGCTCCGCGATCTGCGGCTGATGCTCGACCGCCAGCGTCTTGCCGCGTTCGAGCAGGCCCGAAAAACGCGATTTCAGCGCCTCGGTCGACAGATTGCGCCCCCCGGCGAAGTAAGCCTGGGCCAGTTGACCAAGCGCATAGGTGGTCGCAAAGGACATCGCCACCCCGGCGGCGGAATCGCCGATCTTGCCGCCCTTTTTGCCGAAAACGGACTTCGCCAGCCCCTTCGCAAACTGGCGGGCAAAGCCCTCCACTACCTGCGAAGCCAGACCAATGCCGATCGCGGCCATGAACTCGGCCACGCTCTTTCGATCCAGCTCATGCCCAAAGCGCCGTCCGATCCGGTACACCATTTTGGTCTGGATCGGCACGATCGCCAGCGTCGCCATGGTCTGCGGCAGCAGTTCCAGCGCCCCGGCGAGAATCGCATAGCGCAGCACCATCGCATCGGTGTCATCAGCGGGAGCCGGGCTCGCCGGCAGGTCGAGCGGCGGAGGCTCGAGCGCCATCACCGCCGCCACCGGACCGTGGGGAGCCAGCGTCGCCCCCTCGCCCAGCCCGAGGGCGCGGCGGAGATCGGCAAGAAAGACGCGCTCGTCGCCGCCGAGTTCATCATCCGACTCGCACACCGCCACCGCCATCTCGTAGGCCAGTTGCCGCGCGCCATTCGGCTCGATGACCGCCGCCAGCGTGGCCAGATCGGGCTTGGACAGCAGCGTGTCCCGGTAGAGGGCCGCCAGATCGATGCTACCGTCGCCCAGGGAGCCGGAAATGGCGCGGAATCGCTCCCGTTCCGCCTCACACTTGCCGCCGTCGGCAAAGGCGGCCAGCAGGCAGATTTGCAGGATGGCTTTGGTGGCTTCTGGGGTCAGGTCTTCGCTCATGGGGACAGAAATGGCGTGGGAACACGAAAAGCCGGAACCCTCTCAGGCGGTCCCGGCTGCTCTGCCGTCTGAGACGCCATTCGCCGGAAAACTATTCGACCGGATCTTCGTCCCACGCGATCAGGCGCCGACCAGCAGGCGTGCGGGATCCTCGATGCACTCCTTCACCCGGATCAGGAAGGTCACCGCCTCCTTCCCATCGACGAGACGGTGGTCGTAGGTCAGCGCCAGATACATCATCGGCCGGATCACGACCTCGCCTTTCACCGCCACCGGGCGCTGCTGGATGGCATGCATGCCCAGGATGCCGCTCTGGGGCGGATTCACGATCGGCGTGCTCAGCAGCGAGCCGTAGATGCCGCCGTTCGAGATGGTGAACACCCCGCCCTGCAGGTCTTCCAACTGGATGCGACCCTCGCGCGCTTTTTGGGCAAAGCCGGCAATATCCTTCTCGATGTCGGCAAAGCTCTTCCCGTCGCAGTCGCGGATCACCGGCACGATGAGCCCTTTCTCAGTGCCCACCGCCACGCCGACATCGTAGAAGTGATTTTCCACGATGTCGTCGCCGTCGATGCGGGCATTCACCTGCGGCACCGCCTTCAGCGCCTCGACCACGGCCTTCAGGAAAAACGACATGAAGCCGAGCTTGATGCCGTGTTTGGCGACAAAGCCGTCCTGCACCCGCTGGCGCAGGTCCATCACCGCCGACATGTCCACTTCGTTGAAAGTGGTCAGCAGTGCCGCCTGCTGCTGGGCCTGGACGAGTTGCGAGGCGATCTTCCGCCGCAGCGGGGACAGCTTCCGCCGCGTGGTGCGGCTCGCGGTGTCGACCGGCGCAGCGGCGGGCACCGCCGCAGCGACCACCGAAAGCTCGGGCGCCTTCGCCGCCGGCTCGGACGCGGCGAGCACATCGGCTTTGGTCACCCGGCCGCCGGCCCCGGTGCCCTCGATGGACTCGATGGCGACGCCTTTTTCCTCCGCCACCTTGCGGGCGACCGGCGTGGCGCGGGGATGCGGCTCCTCGGCGGCGTTTTTCCGATCAGACCCTGTTGCATCGGCGATCGTACCCTGTTGCTCCGGAACCGCCGCCGGAGCCGCCGGCGTCGTCGGGGCTTCCGCGCCCTGGGTTTGGGCAAATTCCTCGATCGTGGCCACCACCGCACCGATCTCGACCTCCTGCCCCTCGGGCGCGACAATGTGGAGGATGCCGGAGCGGTCGGCCGGGACTTCGATGGAAACCTTGTCAGTCTCGATCGTCGCCAGATTTTCGCCGGAGGTGACGGCGTCGCCATCCTCCTTGTGCCATTGGGCGATGGTGGCGGAGGTGATCGACTCACCGACCGATGGGATCTTGATCTCGTGGGACATGGACTGCGGTTTGGGAAAAATGAGGAGACGGTTCGTGGAGGTCGATGACGCCGGATCAGACGCTGAAGGCGGCCTCGATCAGGGAGGCCTGCTGCCGGACATGGATGGCTTTGGCTCCGGCCGCCGGGCTGGAGGCGCGGTCGCGACCGGCGTAGCGGACGCGGTGGTGGGTGAGCCGCTCCAAGCGCGGCCCGATGAAGGTCCATGCGCCCATGTTGAGCGGCTCTTCCTGGCACCACACCCATTTGGCGTGTGAGTTGGGATAGCGGCCGGTGATCTCCCGCAGCATTTCCTCGTTCAGCGGGTAGAGCTGCTCGATGCGGATGATGGCGGTATTCCGGATCTCGTGCTTGGTCCGGTAGTCGATCAGATCGTAATAGACTTTGCCCGTGCAGAAGACGAGGCGCTCGATGCGCTCGGGATCGTCCGCCGTCAGACGGTCGTCGTCGAGGATCTCGCGGAAGGCGGTGCCTTCGGCAAAGTCGGCGTCGTGGGACACACAGCCCTCGTGATTGAGCAGGCTCTTCGGCGTCATCAGCACCAGCGGCTTGCGGATCGGACTGTGCATCTGGCGTCGCAGGGCGTGGAAATACTGCGCCGGCTTGGTGAGATTGCAGACGCGCATGTTCTGCTCCGCGCAGAGTTGGAGGAATCGCTCCAGACGCGCGCTGCTGTGCTCCGGCCCCTGGCCTTCGTAGCCATGCGGCAGCAGCAGGGTGAGATGGCTGGGCCGCTGCCACTTGCTCTCGGCAGAGGAGATGAACTGGTCGATGATGACTTGGGCGCCGTTGGCAAAATCGCCGAACTGGGCTTCCCACAGCACCAGGGAGTCCGGGTCCTGCACAGAGTAGCCGTATTCGAAGGCCAGCACGGCGAATTCCGACAGCAGGCTGTTGTAAACCCAAAGCCGGGCCGGCTGATCGGGCGACAGGTGATTCAGCGGCGTGTAGCGCTTGCGGGTGATGGCGTCGTAGATGACCGCATGCCGCTGGGCAAAGGTCCCGCGCCGGCAATCCTGCCCCGACAGCCGGACGTGCCGCCCCTCCTCGATCAGGGAGCCGAAAGCCAGCGCCTCGGCAAAGGCCCAGTTGTAGGGGCCACCGTTCTCGGCCGCCTTGCGCCGCGATTCGAGGAAGCGCTTGGCGAGCTTTTCATTCACCTCCATGTGCTTCGGCGGCTTGGCCAGACGCAGACCGAGACTGCGCAGGCTGTCGACGGGGATGCCCGTCAGCACCGGCTCGTGACTGTAGGGCGGCTGGGGCTCGACCCGCCCGGCGCGGAGCGCATCCTGATCGCCCTTGGCCTGGGCCACCTCCAACTCCTGGAGTTCGGCATCGAGACTCGACTGGCACTGGGTCTCGATGGCATCGACTTCGCTTTGGCCGAATTCACCGCTCGCGACCAGTTCCTTTTTGAAAAGGTTCGCAGTCGATTCGTGGGCGCGGACCTCGCGATACATCTTCGGCTGGGTGAAGACCGGCTCGTCGCCTTCGTTGTGCCCGTGGCGACGGTAGCAGACGATGTCGATGACCACGTCGCGCTGCCATTGCTGGCGGAAATCGAGCGCCAACTCCGCGGCGAACATCACGTCCAGGGGCGAATCGCCATTCACGTGAATCACCGGCGCCTCGATCATCTTCGCCACGTCGGTGCAGTAGGCCGAGGAACGCGCGTCCTCCGGCGAGGTGGTGAACCCGATCTGGTTGTTCACCACGATGTGGATGGTGCCACCGGTCCGGTAACCGGGCAATTGGGACAGGTTGAGCAGCTCCGCCACGCTGCCCTGGCCGGCAAAGGCCGCGTCGCCGTGGATCAGCACCGGCAGCACGCCGCGGCGCTCCACGTTGCGGTCGCGCTTTTCGCCGTCGAGATGCCGCTGCCGGGCCCGGACCTTGCCCTCGACCACGCCGTTCACCGCTTCCAGATGGCTGGGATTCGCCGCCAGTTCGATGAACACCGGCTTGCCGTCGCGGGTCTCCCGCACCGCCTCAAAGCCGAGGTGGTATTTCACATCGCCGTCGCCGGCCACCAGATCGGGCACGTAGTTTTCCGAAAATTCGTAGAACAGCACCCGCAGCGGCTTGTGGAGGAAATTGGCCAGCACATTGAGCCGGCCGCGATGCGCCATGCCCATGAAGAGATCCGTCACCGACTGCTCCGGACAGCGCTCGAAGATGGCCTGCAGGGCGATCATCAGGGACTCGCCGCCTTCCAGCGAAAAGCGCTTCTGCCCGACAAAACGGCGGTGCAGGAAACGCTCAAACTCCTCCGCCTCCTCCAGCCAGGCCAGCGCCGCCAGCTTGCGGTCGCGCGACGGAGCCGGCGCATCCAGCCGCGCCTCGATCCGCTCCCGCAGCCAGTGCCGCACGCCCGAGTGGTGGATGTGCATGTACTCAAAGCCGATCCGCTGGCAGTAGATCGCGCGCAGCCGGCCGATCAGCTCGCGCAGCGGCATGCGGCGACCGCTTTCGAAAAACTGCGTGCTCACCTCGATGTCGAGCTGCGACTCGTCGAGCCCGAACTCCGCCAGCGACAGCTTCGACTGCTCCGGCGCCTCGTCGCTCAGCGGGTCCAGCCACGCCGCCGTGTGCCCGAGGGAGCGGTAGGTGTGGACCAGTGAGACGATGCGCGCCCGCGAGGCCAGATCGAGACCGCCGGTCGCATCCGGCTCCGGTGACGCACCCGCTGCGCCGCCCGGCGCGCCCTTGGCTGGCTTCGGTGGTTGGGCCAGGCCCAGTTCAAAACCCTCGAAAAACGCCGACCAGGTCGGCTCCACCGACTGCGGGTCCTCCCTCCACTGCACGTATTTCGACTCCAAGAGATCCGCATTGGCGCGGGACGCGATATTCGAGACACTGCTCATGTGGCGACGGTAGATGGGACGCGACCGATTCTTCCGGCCATTCTCCTTTGTTTACGCGACACGCGCAAACGCGGAGTGCGGAAAAATCAGGGCTCCGGCGCGTTTTTCCCCTCTGCTCAGCCGTTGGGATGCCCCACCGCGTGGAGATCGCGCACCTCGTCAGCCGTCAGCGCGCGCTTCATCACCAGCAACTCGTCGATGCGCCCATTCAGACTGCGGATCGGATTGCCCAGCCCCTGCGCCTGCCAGTTGCCGATCTCCGCATCGCCGATCCGCAGCGGCGGCAGCGCCTTGTCCACCGACACCTCCGCCACCGCCTCGCCGTCGAGGTAGTGCACGATGCGGCTGCCCTCCGGTCCACTTTCCACCGTCGCCACCAGATGCAGCCAGCGACCCAGGTCGCGCGGATGCAGCACCGGCGGCGAGAAACAGTTCGCCCCGCCCGACACGCCCAGGATCAACTCGCCCTTCGCACTGATCTGCCAGTGCACCTCGCCCGGCTCCCAGCCGTCGGTCAGGATCAGCGAGCTCAGCCACCGCTCCAGCCCCTCCGCCCGCACCCAGGCCGCCAGCGTCAGTGCCTCGTAGTCGCCCGCCAGCCGCAGCCGCACCCGGTCCGTGATGCGTTTGAACTCCAGCGCCCCTTTCCCCGGCCAGCGGCCCTGTGTCCACTGCGCCCCGATGATCGCCCCGCCCTGCGGCCCTTCCGCGGCCCGGTTTTCCAGCGCCCGATCCCACGGATTCTGGTCTTCGAAGTCAAAGTAAGCCAGCGTGTCCCCATCCGCCCGCAGCCGGTCGCTCATCTCCCGCCAGCCCGCGTAGCGCGAGCGCCAATCATTCTGCGCCAGCCGCATCAGTTGCCGGCGATCAACGAAAGCCTCGCCCCGGCTCTCGATCGCCGTCAGTTGGCCACCCTCCGACTGCATCGCCGCCCCCGCGCCCAGATGATGCAGCGCCTCGCCCTCCGCTGAGTCCAACCGCACCTCCCCATCCACCACGTGCACCTCGCTGCGGCCGTCACTGCCCACACTGAGCGCAAACTCCGTGCCCAGATCCACCGCCGCGTAGTCCGGCGTCACAATGGTGAAGCCCTGTGCCGGCTCCGGCACGAAGGCCCGCAGCCGGCCGCTCCGGCACACCACCCGCCACGCCGATTCCAGGTCCAGCTCCGCCGGCCCTTCCACGATCACCGTCGCCCCGCTGAAAAATTCGATCTGCGCCAGCCCCGAGCGGATCGCGAAGCGCCCCGCCGGCACCGCGTCCCCCTCGCCCCGCCGCGGCGAGTCCTCGCCCCACTCCGGATCCACCACCCGGCTCAGCACCGCCACCCCGTCGTCCATCACCAGCGTCTCCGCCGCCCCGTCGGCGCCGCCCTGCCACCAGAGCAGCCCCACATTGGCCAGCAGCGCCACCGCAGCCGCCGCTGCGGCCCACGTCGTCCACGACCGGCTCCACCGACCCGACCGACGCCCCAGCCCCGGCGTCTCCACCAGAGTAAAGGGCAACTGCGCCGCCACCGAGCGCGCCTCCCGATCGCCCGCATGCTCATGCGTCAGCGTCGCGTGGACCTCCATCAGGTCCAGATAGCGCTCGCACGCATCCGGATCGCCCCGCAGCCGGTCATTCAGTTCCCGGAGTTCCGCCGGCGTGGCCAGCCCATCCATCCAGGCCGAGACCAGGTTGTCCAGACGTTCGATGCGTTCTTTCGCGTTCATGAGATCGATGGGTATAAAGGAAAGAGAGCTCAAAAGGAAACCACCCGCCGCAGAAACCGTCCCCGCCGCCGAACGAAGCGATCCCTGAGCCGCGCCATTTCAAAGAATAGAGTCATCGTTCCAATCCGTTCTTTTTCCGTGTCTTCCGTGGGCCTTCCCTTTCTCGGTTCAGGTTTATCAGCATCAGCCGCCCGCCGCCGGACGCAGCCCCGATTTCTCCGCCGCCACCCGCCGCTCGATGCAGCGTTGCAGCGCCGCCCGGATACGGAACAGCGCCTGAGAGACCGCGCCTTCCGTCGAGCGATCCTCCTCCGCCATCGCCTTCACCGACGCCCCCGGCTCGTAGCGGCGCTCGATCAATTGGCGTTGTTTCGGCGGCAGCCCCTCCACACAGTGCCGCAGCGCCCGCAACCGGGCATCCGCCCCCTCCGACCGTTGCTCCTGACGCTCCGCCAGGTAGTCAAAGACCTCCTCGTCAAAGACCAGTTGCTCCCGCGACAGCTTGCGCCGCTGATTCAGCACATGGAAATACGCGATCCGGCACGCCCACGCCGTGAAGTTCGTCCCCGGCTCATAATCCTCCGCCTTGCGCCAGATCGTCACATTCGTCTCCTGCAGCACATCCTGCGCCCGCGCATGATCATGGCACAGCGACAAAATGTACCCGAACACCGCCGATTGCGCCCCCGTGAGCAGTTCGATGAATTCCTCTGTATCGCGTTGCATGGCTGGCGGTCGATCATCCGACCCGCCAAAGAATCGCCCCACCGCCACCGATCTCACGAAAAAACCGCCCAAGGCCGCCTAAAGGCGGAAATCCGAAGGGCCGCCTGCGGCGGAAATCCGAAATCCTAAGCTCTAAATCCGAAACAAATTCAAATCTTCGAATTCGGAAAGGCTCAAAACGGGCATCGGCCGCGCCTTCTCGCGTTGCCGCCGCTCGAAGCCGAACCGCGAAGCGGTTCTCCATGAATAGCCAGGGGTCGGAACGACCCCTGGTATACGGCCGCCATCTCGCCAACCCCGGATGGGGTTGTCCCATGCGCCCATACCGCCGCCGCACCTTTTCCCCATCGGACAACCCCATCCGGGGTTGTCATATCGAGGCGCCGGTGACCCGGAGTTTCACTCCGGGCTATTCACGGAGCATCCCTCCGGGATGCCGCGTCGGCGTCGCGATCCCGCTGCACCGGCAAAAAGTAGCTCGGGCTTTAGCCCGAACCGCATCCGTCCTGCGCCCCAGATCGCCCATCCCAGATCGCCCATCCCAGATCGCCCATCCCAGATCGCCCATCGCAAATCCCCTCTCTCAATGAACCCACAGCTGCGCCACCCACGCGGTCGCGGTCTCGATATCAGTCAGGGTAACAGACGACCCGGCAGCGAGCCGGCCACGGGCATCGAGCGCCACTTTATCGTCGGTCGGCAGGGCCGGCTTTCGGACGATCTCGAAGCGCACTTCGCGGCCGGGTGAGACTTTTTGGGCCAGCTCCCACGTCAGACGACCCATCGTGTAGCGCGGATTGATCTCGCAGATCACCCGATGACGCAGCCGACCCGTCTCGTCGCGATGCACAAAGGCATCGATCCCCACCGGTCCGAAATACCCAGCCTCCGACAGCCAGGCGGCCAATTCGGCAGCGAGAGGCCCACCCTCGGCGTAGCGCGCCAGGACCGTTTCCATGAGAAACCGCGCCAGATCGTCGTCGAGCCCGCGGCAGAATTTCGGCGACCACACGGTGCCGAGATAACGGCCGGCATCGTCGAGCACCTGACGACAAAAGCCCAGCCAGCGCAGGCCGTCGGGCGTCATTTCATACTGCACCGAGAAGTCCAGCACCCGGTCGGCCCACGGCTCGATCACGGTGTCCACGGGCGCCACGGCGGTTTTCGATGAAACAGGGTTGCCTCTCCGATCAGACAGGGTCTCATCGGAATCGACCCGGATGCCGCGACCGGCGGCGGCAAAGGCGGCTTTCTCCGCGATCGCCCGGCGGTCGCCGAATGCGTTCCGGATGGCGGCCCGGGCGGTCAGCATAACCTCGCGACTGTGACAGGGATGGGATCGCCAGGGCGAGCCAGGTTCGTCGTCAGGATCCCAGGCCGGCCAGCGGGTCATCTGGGCGGTTTTCGAAAACAGGTTTCGGACCGGCTCCGACCACTCGGGAGGCGGCGGCCCGGAGGCCGGCAAGCCGGAGCGCAGAGGTGCGAACAGGGCCGCTGATCGGAAATCCCAAGCCCAGGGCCGCAACTCGCGCAACTTGCGTTGCCGCGTCAGGCTATCAGAGGCGAGGGCGGTCTCCCCGGCCACGACTTCGATCTCGGGCAAGTCAAAGCCGAGGCCGCGCAGACGCTCCAGATAGTCCCGGCGGGGCGCCCGGCGCAGCAGCACGACATCGTCGCGGCGGGACAGGAACAGGGCCAGCGGCTCAAGATCAGAGATGAAGCCGGCCACGCCACGGGTCGGCTGGTAGCCACCGCCCCGGAGCCCGCGCGCCATGGCATCCTCGGCATCGGGATTGAACCAAAACACCCGCGGAGTGCGGCCTTTCGAGCGTTCGAAGATGGCCAATTCCTCGACGAAACCGGCATCGAGCCCGGCGGCGAGTCGACCATCGGCATTGAATCCCGTGCCATTGCCCTTTGCCCGACTGGGCGAGAGGGGAAAAATGAGCGCGGAGCGGTAGGCGTCCCAATCGCTCTGTCCCGAGGCCTTCCACTGGCGGAACCAACGCAGCCCATAGCCCACGTGCTGGATCTCATCGCGGTAGATTCGGTCGAGCAGCCGGGCTGACACCTCGTCACCAACCTCGCGCAGGGCGGCGGCGTAGTGGCGGGTGTAGTCGAGATTCGCCTGCTCGAAAGTGAGGCTGAGCCGGGTGACGTAGTCCAGGGGCGATTGCATCGGGGCGACGGCATCCCAGAAGAAACGGCTCAGCGGATGACTGCCGAAGGCAACGCCGCAGGCCTGCATGCGCTCGACATACCAGCGGGTGTGGAGTTGTTCCTCGCGCATCGTGGCCAGGAGCCCGGCACGAAAATCGGCGGGGGCATCGGGAAATTTGAGCAAAGCCAGCGCCATCAACTCGGCGGCCATGAGTTCGTGATTGGCGAAGAAATGAAAGAGCCGTCCCCGGCATTCGTCGTCGGTGAGTTGGGCCAGGCTCGGAAAGCGCGCCCGATCGCGATCACCGATCGACCGCAGCCGTAGCGTCTCAGGGCGACCGGGCTCGACGGCATCGGAAAGCCGGGGATTCGGCCCACCGCCGACGATCTCGTCCGGGCTGACCGACGCGGAGACGCGCAGCTTTTCCTCCAGCGACTCGGCGTGGAGGACTCGCTCGGCGTATTCGGTCAGGGTCTCAGCGGGCATTGGGGAACGCGATGGCGACGGAGGGGCGGTAGAGGGTGACGCAAACCGTAACGGGCCTTTGCCCTCCGGAAAAATCCAAAAAAAGAGGCACCCCGTCTCCGGGATGCCTCTTGATAAAGGGTGAGAAGAAGCCGGATGAACCGGCCCTCTGCGGATCAGTAACCGCCGCTGTAAGCCCGGCGACGACCGCCACCACCGGCATTCTTGTTGCCGCTGTAGCCGCCACCACCGCCACCACCACCACGGTAGCCACCGCCACCGCCGCCGCCACCACCACGGTAGCCGCCGCCACCACCACCGCCGCCGGAGTAGGAAGGCCGTTCCTCGCGGGGACGGGCTTCGTTGACGGCGAGGTTGCGACCTTCGAAGGGCTTGTCGTTCAGGGCGTTGATGGCGGCGTGCATTCCTTCCGGAGTATCGAGGGTGACGAAGGCGAAGCCGCGGGGACGACCGGAATCGCGGTCGATCGGGAGGTGCACGTCGGTGACCGTACCGAATTCGGCGAACAGTTGACGGACGGCGACTTCGGAGACGGTGAAGGGCAGATTGCCCACATACATTTTGGTGTTCATAGCGTTGCTTTGGGTTTCAGCCAGCCTGGAACGAGGGACTGCGAAACGATCCGACTCCGGATCTAAGAACACCAAAGAATCAACCTGATGAACCACTTCGATTAGCCTGTATCAGGTTAACTTGGACCTGTCATCAATCGCCGGGTTCGGGGGAATGGCAACCGGTCTTTTCAGAAATCTGCCGGAGGGAGCGGATGGGGTATGATCTTCGGAGAGATATGGCTTCTACTCAGGCGCCGCCTCCCCAATCCGTCGCACCAACTCCTCGGTGGCGAGGCGGGCGCCTTCGGGATCAAGGTGATACCCGTCGGGAAAGCGCTCGGCCGGCAGGGCCAGCTCGGCGCCCAGGGGCACCACCCGGACGGCGCGCTCGCGCAGCAGATCGGCGACAGGCTCCGGCAGCGACCAGCGCTCCGGCAGAGGCGCGGTGACGACGATGGGCTCGGCCCCGCTCTCGCGCACGGCGTCGATGAGCCGCGCGACATTCCGCAGGGTGCGGGACCGGGTGGCGAGGGGCGCTTCGTCGGCGGCTTTGGCATCGGCCTGGGGCGTAACGCCTCCGCCGGCGGCAATATTGATGCGATTGACCGCCGTTTCGTAGCCCGGCACGGCATGATAAAACAGCAGCGGCTGGATGCGCCCGCGGTTCGCGAACAGTCGTGAGGCCGAGGACAGGAGGAAGGCGGCTTTCTCCTCGAAGCCGTCGAGTTCCTCCCGGAGGAAAGCGAGCCGGTCCCCCGCCCCGCCGACAAAAAAGGCGCCGAGCCGGGGAGTCTGCACCACGGCGGGATCCTCCAGATGCGTCCGGCCCGTCATGATGATGACCCGGTCCGGTCGTGCTCCTGCCTGGAGCACGTGACGCCGGTAGCCCCAGGCCCACTCAATGGCGGCGGTGGCGTCGGGCACCATCAGGCCGACCGGCGGATGGCCGGGCAGGCCTTCGCTGAGCGTGGCCGGGTCGATGCCGCACCGGGCGAGCGAATTTCCCACCACCAGCACCCCGGCGCGTCCGGGCGCGAGCGTCTCAGCCAGTTGGGGAAATGTGTGCATGTGGGCGATGTCCTTCGACAGCGACGGCTCGGCCAGGCGTGTGACCGCCTCCATCGCGAGCAGCGCGGCGACCAGCAGGCAGAGGATGAGGCGTTCGGCGGACATCGGGACGGGTCAGAATTGGAAGTAGATGAACTCCACCGGCATCGGCGGCGGGAAAAACAGCAGCATGGCCACGATGTAGAGATACACCGCGAAACGCCAAGGCCACGCCGCGCCGGTGAGGGCGAGGGTGCCTCCTTTTTTCTCGAGCCAGGCATCGAGCAGCAGCCAGGGTCCGGCGAAAAAGGCGATCAGCGTCGCACAGGTGGCGGCATAGTCGGTCCAGCGCCATTCCCCGCCCAGCGCGGCGAGCATGCCAAGCGCCTGATCGAGTGTCCCAGCCCGGAAGAACAGCCAGGTCAGGCAGACGAGGTGGAAAGTGACCAGCCAGCAGACCACCCGGCCCGCTGGAGAGGCCAGCCAGCGACTCCAGGCCTCGCCGCGGCGCTCCACCCACACCCGATGCGCAACCAGCCAGCCGCCGTGGATCGCGCCCCAGATGACAAAGGTCCACGCCGCGCCATGCCACAGACCGCCGAGCACCATGGTGAGCATCAGATTGCGCGCCGTTAGCCATTTTCCCTGCCGGTTTCCCCCCAGCGAGATGTAGAGATAGTCACGCAGCCACGTCGACAGACTGATGTGCCAGCGGCGCCAGAACTCCTGGGGATTCAGCGCGAAATACGGGCGGCGGAAATTTTCCATCAGATCGAAGCCGAGCCATTTGGCCACGCCGATGGCGATCGCGCTGTAGCCGGCGAAATCCCCGTAGATCTGAAAGGCAAAGGCATAGACCCCGAGCAGCACCTCGACCGGAGCCAGTTGCGCGGGCGGCTCGGCAAAGGGCACGGTGACGAGCCAGGCCATGTTGTCGGCCAACACGACTTTCAGAAACAAGCCGCTGAAGACCAGAAAGAGCCCCTCGCGGAAGCGACGCGCGTCACAGCGCGGCCGGGGATTCACCACCTGCGGCAGCAGATGATCGGAGCGTTCGATCGGCCCCGCGACGAGTTGGGGGAAGAACGAAATGAAGAGGGCAAAGTCCCAGAACGACTTCGCCGGCCGGGTCCGCCCGCGATAGACGTCGATGGTGTAGCTGAGCGCTTGGAACGTGTAGAAAGAAATGCCGGCCGGCAGCAGCAGCCGGAAGCCGGGGTTGAGTTCCGGCAGCCCGACCGCCGCCAGCAGGCGGTCCAATTCGTTGACGAAGAAGCCGAAATATTTGAACAGCCCCAGAATGCCGAGATTGATCGTCATCGAGGCGGCGACCCAGCGTTTCCGCCCCGGATCGCCGTCAGGCAGGGCCGAAAGCCGGCGCGCTGCGGTGAAATCCACCGCCGTGGTGATGAGAATCAGCGAGAGAAAGCGCCAGTCCCAGCAGCCGTAAAAGAAATAGCTCGCCGCCAGCAGCAGCCGATTCTGCACCCGATGGCCCGCGAGCCGGCAACCCAGCGCGACGAGGGCGAAGAAGATCCAGAAGGCGAAACTGTTGAACCACATGGGCGTCGGACGCGCCCGGTCACGGCTCCGTCCGGGCGGCGTATCAGTTAATCCACGAGGACAAAGACGCAACTGCCGCCTTCGTCCCAGGCCCAGGCAGGCCCTGCGTCCGGACGAAATCGGAAAATGCCTCATTGCCGCGCGGCGCCCCTGCGGCACCTTGCGAGCGTCTCTTCAAATCCATCCGCGTCCGATTCCCCACCGCCGTTTCAGGAAATCCCTCTGACTCCGCCCATTAACGCCCCTTTTTCCCATGAAAGCCGCCCGTCTCCTCCGCGAAAAGCTCGCCGATCCTGATCGCGTCGTCACCGGTGTGCTCGCGACCTTCCATTTCTGGCCGGGGCTGGTGGAACTGGCCCAGCGAGCCGGACTCGACTACCTGATCATCGATCTCGAGCACCTCACTCACGATCACACCGCTATCGCCGAAGCCTGTGCGATCGGTCGCCGGGCCGATTTCCCCATTTTCATCCGCCCACCCGCGGCCGAGTTCACCCCGCTGCGACTCGCGATGGACCTCGGCCCCTGCGGGCTCCTCGTTCCCTGCGTCGAGTCGCTGGATACCATGCGGATCATCCAGGATGCCGTCTGGATGCCGCCCCGCGGCAGGCGACGCCCCGGCGGACCGGGAAATTTCTGGCTGGAAGACTTCCACTACGAGACCTGGCGCACCACGGTGGAAGATCATTTCATCGTACTGCCCCAGATCGAAACCCGCGCCGGTCTCGCCTCGGTCGAAGCCATCGCCGCGCACCCGCTCACCACCGCCATCGCCGTCGGCCCCTACGATCTCTCCGCCGATCTCGGCTGCTGCTGGCAGCCCGGCTCACCGGATCATCGCGACGCCCTCGCCCGCATCCGGCAGGCCGGTGAAGCCGTCGGCAAACCCATGTGGATGATCGGCGACGGCCCGACCCTCGTCCGCGAAGGCTACCGCTTCCTCTGCATCACCGAGCCGGTCCTGTTCCTTCAGGGAAAACTGGCCGAACTCGATCGTCAGACCCGCGCCGCGCTCGGTTCCGCAGCCGAAACACCGGCCGAATCCACTCCCCTGCCCTGATTTGGGAAAAAGCCACGCCATCGACCGATGTCCTCGCCCGATTCCCAACGCATCGCGCTGTTTGGCGGCACCTTCGACCCCGTCCACGCCGGTCACCTCGATCTCGTGGCTTTGGCCCGGAGGCGATGCGGCCTCGACCGGGTCAGTTTCATTCCCTGCGCTCGATCGCCCTTCAAGGCCGGCGCGCCTGTGGCCTCGTCCGAGCAGAGACTCGCCATGCTGGCTCTCGCCATCGCCGATCGCGGCTGGGAGGACTGGGCCGATGTCTCGCGCTACGAGATCGACCGCCCGCCGCCATCCTATTCGTGGAAAACGGCCCAGCATTTTCGAGAGAAACAACCCGGCAGCCGGCTTTGCTGGATTCTCGGCGGCGACCAATGGCAGCAGATCGATCAGTGGGCTGAGCCGAAGAAACTCCGCGCCTCGCTGACCTTCATCGTCGTCACCCGCCGAGGCTCGACCGTGGCCCCGCGGCCGGGTTGGGAGGCGGAGTTTCTCGAATTCGAGCATCCTGCCTCCGCCACCGCCATCCGCGCTGGTCGCGCCGCGCCCGGCTGGCTGTCTCCCGGCGTCGAACGCTACTGCCGCGAGCAGGGGCTTTACGGCCTCGGGAACTGACGCGAGCAATCGCGTGTGGAACGCCGCCTGCTGCTCGGCTATTCATTTCCTTCCATGTCCATCTGGCAAATCAGCGCCGACACCGGCGGCACCTTCACCGATTGTTACGGCATTCCGCCCGACGGCGATCCGGGTCAGGCGCGATTGGTCAAAGTGCTGTCCAGCGCCCGACTGCGCGTCGCCATCACCGGCCGGATCGATGATCACCGCCTCCGGATCGATCTGCCCGATGGCTGGAACGCCCCAGACGGCTTTTTCGCCTGTTTTCAGGCCGACATCGGCGGAGAGACCTGCTTCGTGAGCGACTGGAAAGCTGGCGTCCGCGAAATCGCCCTCGCCGCTCCCCTGCCCGCGCAACTTCCCTCGGCTTTCGACCTCTTCACCGGCGAAGTCGCCCCCGTCCTCGGGGCGCGCTTGCTCACCGGAACAGGCCTCCACCAAGACTTTCCCCCGCTGGAATTCCGGCTCGGCACCACCCGCGGCACCAACGCGTTGCTGGAGCGAAAAGGCGCCCCCACCGCCCTCTTCATCACCCGCGGCTTCGGCGACCTGCTCACCATTCGCGATCAGCGGCGGCCCGATCTCTTCGCCCTCGCCCACCCGCGTCCAGCCCCGCTCCATCAGGCTGTCATTGAAGTCGATGAACGCCTCGACGCCTCCGGCGCAGTGCTCCAGCCCCTCGATCCCGGCTTCGAAGCCGGCGCCCGGGACGCTCTCGCCCGCGGCATCCGCCTCGCCGCCGTGGCCCTGCTCCACAGCTATCGGAATCCCGTCCACGAACGCCTCGTCCGCGACCGCCTGCTCGCCCTCGGCTTCGAGCACGTCTCGCTCAGCTCCGATCTGGCACCGCTGATCAAGCTCCTGCCGCGCGCCGAGACCGCCGTGGTCGATGCCACCCTGACGCCGGTATTGGGAGAATTTCTCGCCAGCATCCGGCAGCCCAGCCTCCTCGTCATGACCAGCGCCGGCGGACTCGAACCCGCCGCCCGGTTCCGGCCCAAGGATTCCCTGCTCTCCGGCCCCGCCGGAGGCGTCGTCGGAGCCGCCACCGCCGCGCGGGCGCTCGGCTACGAGCGGATCATCACCTTCGACATGGGCGGCACCAGCACCGACGTGGCCCGCGTCGATGGCGACTACCTTTACCGATTCGAACAGCGCGTCGGCGACGCCCGGCTCCTCGCGCCCGCCCTGCGCATCGAGACCGTCGCCAGCGGCGGCGGCTCGATCTGCCGATGGACGTCCTCCGGCCTGCGGGTTGGTCCGGAATCCGCCGGAGCCGATCCCGGACCGGCCTGCTACGGCCGCGGCGGCCCGCTGACCATCACTGATGTCAATCTCCTGCTCGGCCGCATCGACCCCGACCATTTCGGCATCCCCATCGGGCCGGAAAACCTCGCCGCCGCCCGGTCCGCCCTCGCTGAGCTACGGGCCGGAGTGCCGGATGCCACCGACGAATCGCTCCTCCTCGGCCTCGCCGCCATCGCCACCGAGCAGATGGCCGACGCGATCCGCACCATTTCCATCCGCGAAGGCGCCGATCCCGCCGACCACGCCCTCGTCGCCTTCGGTGGAGCCGGCCCACTCCATGCCTGCGACATCGCCGAGCGCCTCGGCATCCGCACCATCCTCGTTCCCCGCGAAGCCGGCTTGCTCAGCGCCTACGGCATTCACCACGCCGCCGTCGAGCGCTTCGCCGAGCGACAGGTGCTGGCGCCGCTGGATGCCTGCTGGCTTTCCCTGGCCGACGACCTGGATCAACTCGCCGCCGAGGCCCTGTCGCGGCTGAAAGCCGACCTCGACGACGATGGCTCGGGCGATTTCGTCATCCGCCGCCGGCTCGCCGAGATCCGGTTGATCGGTCAGGATGCCACGCTGACGGTCGAAATCGCCGATTCCGATGCTCTCGCCGACGCTTTTCGCCGCGCCTACGAAACCATCTTCGGCTACCCGCCCGATCCCGCCCGGCCCCTCGAACTCGTTACCCTCCGCGTCGTCGCCGCCACCCGGACGGCACCGGCTTTCCGATCAGACAGGGTCTCATCTCCGATCGAACCCTGTTTGATCGGAGATCATACCCGGTTCCATCGTCGCGCCGACCTAGCGGCCGGCGCCACCCTGATCGGTCCCGCCGTGGTGCAGGACCCGTTCAGCACCCTTTATCTCAAAGCCGGTTGGACCGCAGCCGTCGCCGGCAATAGTGCCCTGATCCTGACCGCACCAGACCAGCCGGCAGAGGCCGATGTGACATCGGGCTCGGAGGCCATCGCCCGCGAGCTGTTCCGGCATCGCTTTGAAAATGTGGTCGAGGAAATGGGCGCCATGCTCCAGCGATCCGCCATTTCCACCAACGTCAAGGAACGTGCCGACTACTCCTGTGCCCTGCTCGATGCCTCGGGCAGTCTGGTGGTGAATGCCCCGCACATCCCCGTCCACCTCGGCGCGCTGGGGCTGTGCGTGCGCGAGGTCGCCCGCGCCCTGAAGATGGGTCCCGGCGACACCATCGTCACGAACCACCCCGGCTACGGCGGCTCGCACCTGCCCGACGTGACGCTGATCACGCCAGTGTTCACAGCTGATGGAGCCACCTTGATCGGTTATGTCGCCAATCGCGCCCACCATGCCGAGATCGGCGGCATCCGGCCCGGCTCCATGCCGCCCGATGCCACCTGCCTCGCCGAGGAGGGCGTCGTCATTCCCCCGATGCACCTGGTCCGGGGTGGTGCGCCCTGTTTCGAAGCCATCGAACGCCGGCTCACGGTCGATGCGCCGCATCCCACCCGGAGGCTGGCCGACAATCTCGCCGATCTCCACGCCCAACTCGCCGCCAACCGCCGCGGAGCCGACCTGCTCGCCGCTCTCGCCGCCAGCCACGGCGCCGACGAGGTTCGCCGCCAATTGGAAAACCTCGGCCATCAGGCCCGTGACACCCTGCGCGAGCACCTCGACGCCTCCGGCTTCGAGTCGGGATCGACCGTCGAGCCCCTCGACGACGGAACCGCCATTCACCTGAGCCTCCGCCGCGAGCGCTCCGCCGGGCACAGCCGGCTCGTCATCGATTTCACCGGCACCACCGCCCGGCATCCCGGCAATCTCAATGCGACCCCGGCCATCGTCCGCAGCGCCATTTTATACGTCCTGCGCCTGTGGGTGCAGTGCCCGATGCCGCTCAACGAGGGCCTGCTCCGCGATGTGGACATCGTCCTGCCAAGCTGCTTCCTCGATCCCGCGTTTCCCGACGATCCCACCGCCTGTCCGGCCGTGGTCGGAGGCAATGTCGAGACGTCCCAGCGCCTCGTCGACGGTCTCGTCCGCGTGCTCGGCATCCAGGCCGATTCCCAGGGCACGATGAACAATTTCCTCTTCGGCAACGACCGCTTCGGCTACTACGAGACGATCGGCGGCGGTTCCGGAGCCGGTCCCGATCACGACGGCACCGGCGGGCTCCACACCCACATGACCAACACCGCCATCACCGACCCGGAGATCCTCGAACAGCGCTACCCGGTGCGGCTGCGACGTTTTTCCCTGCGACCCGGCTCGGGCGGCGACGGCCGGCATCGCGGCGGCGACGGTCTGATCCGCGAGATCGAGTTTCTGGAGCCTCTCCGCGTCTCGCTGCTCACCCAGCGCCGCACTTGCGGTCCACGCGGCCTCGCCGGCGGCCAGTCAGGGGCTCCCGGTCGGCAAACGTTGACCCGCGCCGGAGCCGACACGCCCGAGAGTCTGCCCGGCATCGCCGCCTTCGACGCCGCGCCCGGCGACGTGCTGCGGATCGAGACGCCCGGCGGCGGAGGCTGGGGCGATCCGGGTGAAAAGGCCGCTCTCCCCACTTGACCAGCCCCCGACCCCGCCTTCCCTTCTCCGCCGGCTGTTTGCCGCACTTCCCTGAATTCCGTTTTCCCCAAAAATGCCCACCATCGCCGATCTTCGCGCCGCCTATGCCGCCGGTGACACCACCCCGGCCGAGACTCTCCGCCAATTGGCCGATACCATTGCCGCGCGCGATGGCGACATCGGCGGTTACCTGTCCCACGATCTCGACCGCGCCCTCGACGAGGCCTCCCGCGCCGATCTCAGCCTGCCACTCGGCGGCGTGCCGATCGCCATCAAGGATCTGATCAATGTCCAGGGTCACCCGTGCTCCTGCGCCTCCCGGATCCTTCACGGCAAATACACCGCCCCCTACGACGCCACAGTGATCCGCCGGCTCCGCGCCGCGGGCGCCATCCCGTTCGGGCGGACCAACATGGATGAGTTCGCCATGGGCTCCTCGAACGAGAACTCCGGCATCCAGCCGTGTCGCAACCCGTGGGACCACGACCGCATCCCAGGCGGCTCCTCGGGCGGCTCGGCGGCAGTCGTCGCGGCAGGCACTGCCATCGCCGCGCTCGGCTCCGACACCGGCGGCTCCATCCGCCAGCCGGCCAGCCACTGTGGCGTCGTCGGCGTGAAGCCCACCTACGGCCGCGTCTCCCGCTACGGCATTGTGGCTTTTGCCTCCTCGCTGGATCAGGTCGGTCCCATGACGGCGACGGTGGAGGACTCCGCCCGGCTACTCCAAGTCATCGCCGGACACGATCCCCTCGACTCCACCTCGGTTCCGGAGCCGGTGCCAGATTACACCGCCGCTCTCGGTCACGATCTGAAAGGGCTGCGCGTCGGTCTGCCCCGCGAGTATTTTGCCGAAGGTCTCGAGCCTGCCGTGCGCGACGCCGTGCAGGCCGCCGTGCGCCAACTGGAAAGCCTCGGGGCGGAAATCGTCGAGATTTCCCTGCCCAACACCGAGCACGCAGTCTCGGTCTATTACATCATCGCCAACGCCGAGGCCTCGGCGAACCTCGCGCGCTTCGACGGCGTGCGCTACGGCCACCGCGCCGCCTCGCCGTCCGACCTGCTCGATCACTATCGCCGCAGCCGGGCGGAGGGCTTCGGCGAGGAGGTGAAACGACGCATCATTCTCGGCACCTACGTGCTCAGTTCCGGCTATTACGATGCCTATTACCTCCGCGCCCAAAAGGTGCGCACCCTGATCCGTCAGGACTTCGACCGCGCCTTCGACCAGGTGGACCTCATCGCCTCGCCCGTCTCGCCGGTGCCGCCTTTCCGACTCGGGGAAAAGCTCGACGACCCGCTCGCCATGTATCTGGCCGATATCTACACCATCCCGGCGAATCTGGCCGGGCTCTGCGGCATCAGCGTGCCCTGCGGCTTCGCCCCCGTGCCCGGTGCCGCCCGGCCCCTGCCTGTGGGATTGCAATTGCTGGCCCGGCCTTTCGGCGAAGAGACCCTCTTCCGGGCCGCTCATGCCTATGAGCAGGCCAGCGAGTGGAAAAATCACCGCGCCTACCCGGCGTGACGACGCTGTCGGCGATCAGTGGCGGATCTCGACCACATCGCCCACCTCGCAGACAGAAAAGAGGTGGCTCGCAGCCGATTGGGGCAGACGGATACACCCGTGGGAGGCGGGATAGCCGGGCAAGGCACCCTGGTGCAGGCCGAACGCCGCACAGCTCAGTCGCATGAAGTAAGGCATGCTGGAGTGGTAAATCGACGACGTGTGGTGGCGATTCTTGTCCGTGATGACGAAGTGGCCCGTCGGCGTGCGGTAGCCCGCTTTCCCCGTCGACACCCGCGTGCTGTAGGTCGCCCGGCCGGATTCATAGAGCGTGGCGCGCTGGGAACCCAGATCGACGATGATCTTCCGCGGCTGATTGTCGGGATCCGGGTCGCGCCCCAGCACGATCTGCATCATCGGCACATCGGCATGCCAGGCGGCGATACTCACCGGCCAGAGGTAGCGGCGGGTGTGATCCCCCCGGCGGGCGCCCATCGCGATCAGCCGGGCCGCCGTATCGTGGTCGCCCTTCGCGGCCGCCATCATCAGCGGATTGATGCCCGAGTCGGACTGCAGATGATAGCGGAAAGTCTTGCTGCGGGTAAAGGCCGCCGTGAAGGCCTCGCTCGCCGGCGCCGGCTCCCGGCTCCGCACATCCGCGCCCTGATCGATCAGCCGATCAACCACATCGGTCATCCCGCGGGCGATTGCCCATCCCAACAGACTGTGCCCGTCGGCGGCCTTGATCCCATCCAGGCAGGCCCCGCGGTCGATCATCGCCAGCGCCGCTCCGGCATTGCCCTCGCGGATCGCCCGGGCCACCCAATATTCACCGCCCGGCTCACGGCCGTTGGGATTTGCCCCGCCTTCCAGCAGGCTCTCGACCAGCGCGCCGTCACCCGCCGCGAGGGCAAAATCCATCGGTTGACGCCCATCCGGGCCGATCTCCGACGGCGACGCCCCGTGGGACAGCAGCAACTCGCCCAGCCGGGCATCGCCGCTGCCAAACGCCGCCCAGAGCCGACCTTCCGGGCTGGCTCCGGCTTCCAGCAGCGACCGCGCCATCGTCACCGAGCCGACCTCGATCGCCCCGTCCAGCAGCGATTGCCTGCCCTTCAGAGTCGTGTTGGGATCGGCACCCGCTTTGAGCAAAAGCCGGAAAGCCGGCAAATCGCGCCGCTCCAGCGCCGAGCGGATCAATTGCGGCTCGTTCGCGTCGGCACCGGCCTCGATCAGCGTCTGCATGAGCCCGACATCCCCCGAGTCAGCCGCGATGGCCAGCGGAGTCTGCCGATCCTGACCAGCGAGATTCGGGTCGGCTCCGTGGGAGAGGAGCAACTCGACCAGCGCCGCGCTGCCGCCCCGCACTGCGGCCAGCAGAGCCGTCTGACCGGACACGCCGACCGCATTCGCCTGAGCTCCGGCCGTCAGCAGCGTGTCGCTCAAGTCATGATCCCCCCGCCCGATCGCCTCCAACAGCAGCGGTTCACCCGAGGCACCGGTCACATCCGCCCGCGCCCCGGCGGCGACCAGCGCACCGACGCGCTCGCCATCCTGCCGATCCACCGATATCGCCAACGGCGTGAGTCCCGACGGCTCCGTGCGATTGGGATCCGCCCCGGCGGCCAGGAGAAAGCCAAACGTCTTCCAGTCAGCCTCCTGAGTCGCCCGCGCGAGCCACGGCACACCCGGCTCGAGGTCGAGATCGGCCTTGGCGCCCAGTTCCACCAGACGCGAAGCCAGACCAAAATCCCCGCGTCCCAGCGCCGTGCCCAGCGCCGTCCTGCCATCGTCCACGGCCGGCGCGTCGAGATTTCCGATCACCGGGTCGTGCCCGATCAGGTAGTCGACCGCTTCCGCTTGATCCGACCGCACCGCCGCGTGCAGCGGCGTCAGACCCGTGGCCGGATCGCTGGCCGCGACATCCGCCCCTGCCAGCCGCAGTTGCTCCAACAGAAAGAGATCACCCTTTTGCGCCGCCTCGACCGCACTGCCAGTCGTCGCCGGCAATTCATGGTCCTCCAAAAAGCGCTCCGCCTGCCGCGTCGGGTCGTTTTTCAGGTAATGATCGAACGAAACGAGTCCGCCAAAGAGGCAGAACGTCGCCGCGCCCAAAAACCCGTTTCGAATGACCTGACCCAATCGCTTCATGGTTTGGAGGAACCGACTACCCATATCGAGTTGTCCAGAGCTGCCGTCAAAGCCTGTTTCATGACAATTGCGGCGCATTTCTGGAACCCCACATGGTATAAAAAGAATTTCGAATCTTGCCAACCCGGAAATAGCGGAAAATTCCGGAAATTATTATGAAAATTCCAGATTTTGCTGGCAATTCAAGACAAATTCCCAAGAAACCCCGAAATTACAGCATTCGGAAGCAATTCCTGCGCCAAAGCGATTCCGATGAAAGAGGGTTGGATCTCCGATCAAACCCGGTCTGATCTCCGATCCAACCGGGTTGGGTCGAATCGGGGCGCCGCATGGGGGGACGCCGGGCTTGAGCGGCTGCCCCGGCCACCAGTCCGCCGCCCCTGCCGGGGCGGTCTGGTGGGGGTGAACCGGAAACCGGTGGCTGTCGCCACCGGCTTATTTCCGCGGAGCCTCCGGCTCCGGCTCCGGCTCCGGATGACGGAGCGCTTGGGTTGTCGAGACCCTCGCGCGAAGGTTGCCCTCCGGCTCCGGATTTCGGGGCGCTTGGGTAGTCGAATGCGCCGCCGAAAACAAGGCTTTCACACGGGAACCAACCGCCGGCTCACGGCCAATCGAGCCGACGGCGCGGCGTCGAAAGCCGGCCCGGGCGACGGTCTCATTTCTTCACGAGGCGGAAGATCTTGCCCCGCCAGTCAAGCACGATCGGCTCGCCGTTTTCGTCGGGGTAGATGCCGGTGGGTTGCACGACCGGCTCGGCAGGATTCGGCGCCTTGTGGAGCACATGATTGGCTTTCACACTTTTCCCGGCCGCATCGTAGTGCAGCGCCCAGAGCGTGCCGAACTTCCAGTCGCCGTAGAGATAGTGGCCGGACAGCGCGGGCACCCCCTGACCGCGATAGAGGTAGCCGCCGGTGATGCTGAGACCGTCGCCGTGGGAATATTCGTGAACCGGGTCGATGAAAACGGTGCCGCGGGGCGGATCGGATTTGGCGATGCCGAGCGCCTGCATCAGCAGCGGCTTGCCGGGGAAAGCAGTGCGGCCTTCGCGGTACTCCCAACCGTAGTTGCCACCCTTTTCGATGAGATTGATCTCCTCAAACAGGTCCTGCCCAACGTCGGCAAGCCAGAACTGACCGGTCTCGCGATCGATCGCAGCGCCCCAGGGATTGCGCAGGCCGAGCGCCCAGATCTCCTCACAGGCATGCGGCACGCCGACAAAGGGATTGTCCTTCGGGATGCCATACTCGCGGCCCGGTGAGGTGCCGTTCACATCGATGCGCAACACCTTGCCATTCCATTGGGTGAGCTTTTGCGGCATCATGAAAACGCCGTTCTTCATGCCCCCATCGCCGACACAGACGAAGAGGTAGCCGGTGCCGGGCTCGAACAGGAGGTTGCCGGAATTGTGATTCCACTCCGGCTGGCCGATCTGCATCAGGATGCGCTCCGACGCGGGATCGGCGGCGGCCGCATTGGAGGCGGATGCCTGGAATTCACTGATCACCAGCCGCTTTGGCCCCTGCTTGGAGTAGGCGACGTAGAATTTGCGGTTGGCTTTGAAGTCCGGATGAAACGCGAGGCCGAGCAGGCCCTCCTCAAAGTCTTTTTCGACCTGCATCCGGTCGGTCAGGTCGAGAAAAACGGGCGCCTCGGTGCCGTTTTCGTCGGCGGGCAGGATTTTGATCCGACCGGTCTGCTCAATCAAAAAGCGCCGTTTGGTGCCATCGTCGGGAATCTGGACGGCTACGGGCCGCTCGATTTTCAATCCGCCGTAGATCGGCGCCAGATCCACCGCCGGCGCCGCCTCCTGGGCGGACGCGACGGAAATGAGGGAAAGACAGGAAAGAAATCCAGCAAAGGCAAGGGGGCGTGTCATGGCGGGCATTGTAGAGGTCGAAAATGCCCCGGCAATCCCGCCATCGCGTGCCCGAACCACTTCGCTGGTCTGCGCGCGGCAGCAGAATCAATGGGCGCAGCCGCAACCGTGGCCGCAGCCGCCGGCCTCGTCGTCGTCATCGTCGTGATCATGGGCATGACCACCGGAGTGGACGTGGCCGTGGGCCAGTTCCTCCGGCTCCGGCTCGCGGATGCCGACGACTTCGACTTCGAAATGCAGCGTCTCGCCAGCCAGCGGGTGATTGCCATCCATGACCACGGTTTCCTCGCCCACTTCGACGATGGTGAAAAGACGCAGGCCATTGGATGTCTCCGCGGTGAAGCGCATGCCTGGCTCCAATTCGTCGGCGGGCAGGTAATCGCGCGGCACATCGACAACGAGGTCGTCATCGACGAGGCCATAGCCATCCTCGGGCGAGACGGAGACCTTCACCGAGTCACCGGCCGACTTGCCGATGAGGGCGTTTTCCAAACCCGCCACGATGTTGCCGTGGCCGTGGAGATACTCCAGCGGGTCGCGGCCCACGGAGCTGTCGATGACGTCGCCGTCGTCGTTTTTCAGGGTGTAGTGAATGGAGGCTACGAGATCTTCCTGGATGGTGGTCATGAGAAAATGGGGAACGGAGTGGTTTTTGAAACAATCGGAATGGGAAAAAAGGAAAGGCGGCAACGACCTGGATCGTTGCCGCCCCGAAATGGGTTTGTGATTGCGCGGAAAGGGGCAAACCCGGAGGGATCACCAGTCTTCCCCACCGCCGCCACCGAACTCGTCGCCGCCACGGCCACGACCGCGGAATCCGCCGCCGCCGCCGCCACCACCACGACGATCGCCGCGATCACGAAATTCGCCGCCGCCGCCGCCGCTGCGCTCACCACGGTAGCCACCGCCACCGCCGCCGCCACGTTGGCCGCCGCCACCACCGCCTCCGCGGTAGCCGCCGCCGCCACCACCGCCTCCGCGGTAGCCGCCACCACCACCACCGCCGCCGCGGTAGCCACCGCCGCCGCCACCACCCCCGCGGAATCCGCCGCCACCACCACCGCCGCCGCCGCCGCCTCCGCGACGTTCCTCGGCTTCATTGATGCGGAGCGGACGACCGCCCATGTCCTTGCCATTCAGCGCCTCGAGGGCGGCCTGACCGGACTCGCGGTCGGCAAAGGTGACAAATGCGAAGCCCCGCTGGCGACCGGTCTCGCGATCAACGGGGTAGAAAAAATCGGTAAGAGGTTCCCAGGGAGCAAAGATGCTGCGGAGGTCGACCTCGGTGGTCTCGTAAGGGATGTTGCCAACGTAGAGTTTCACGGATTACTTGCTTGGTTTGCTTGGTTTGCTTAAGGAGCCTGTGCCGAACTTCTTTGCTAATTCTCCAGTAGACAAGCCCCTGCAAACGAAAGCGGAACCCCTGCCTGGCGCTCTAGTGCCGAAAACGGAACAAACTTTTCTGATAGTGACGGAGGGGCGGAACTTCAAAGGCCGCTTCAACAAGGGCAAAGTTTTCTCCAAATTCCAGCGCGCGCAAGCCCAATTCTCTGACGCGTCAACGCCGTCCCCGCAGAGGCCCCACCCGCGGGCGCGCCGGCTTTCCACCCGACGCCACCACCGGCACCGGGGGCGCCCCGGCTTCGGGATCGCCAGCCAGGGGCTCCGGCTCGGCGGCTGGGACGGAATCCGATACCGCCCCGCTCCCTGCCGATGCCCCGCCCTTTCGCCAGTCATGGGCATGGACCTCGAATCGACGGGAGCCCGACGGCCCCTCCAGATCGAGTCGCAGCCAGCCATCCTGATTGAGAAAATACAGATCGGCCTGCCCGGTGTCGTAGGCAAATTCCTTGAGGGTATCGAGGCTGAGGCGGGTGGTGCTCTTTTTGAGCTGGGACCAGCCCTCGGGCAGATCGGCGATGACATCGTCCAACT
The DNA here is from genome assembly GCA_016795505.1 of Verrucomicrobiales bacterium. Taxonomy (GTDB): domain Bacteria; phylum Verrucomicrobiota; class Verrucomicrobiia; order Verrucomicrobiales; family DEV007; genus JAEUHH01. The sequence goes on from JAEUHH010000079.1 coordinate 87,778, forward strand.
TGGTGACATGGATGCGCCCCGGAGACAGAGCGCGGACCTCGCCGGTGGTTTCGCCAAAAAGCAGCCCCTTGCCCTGGGAGACGAGCTTGGCGTTCACCTTCCCTTCCATCAGGAAATTCTCCGGCGTCAGTGCCCCGGTGATCGGTCCCATGTTCATGTTGGTGCCGGCGATCCACGCGTCCCAGCGACCGAGATCCTCCAGGTAGGCATTGAACTGCCCCTCGGCATAGCCGCCGTAGGCCGAGCCACCGAATCGCCCATAGACGCCTTTTGCATCATAGGTGACGGAGAGGTAGAGATCCTGCGCCTCGTGTTGTTTCCACACCGCCCGGTCGAGGGTAAAAGTCTGCACCAAATTGTTATCCTGCTGCTTGACCGGGACATTGAACTCGATGTCTCCCTTCAACCCGTAGAGATCGAGTTCGAAATCGGGGAATTGGTAAACGTACTGCTGCTCTTTTGGGATCTGGAGTTTCAGAGCGATCTCGCCCTTGTTCAGGTTCGTGCTGGCAGAGAACGGAAACGGCACGATGCCGAGCGGCTGGCCGGCGGGAGCGATGACGATCTTGCCGAAGTGGGCGTTGATCTCGTCAATCACCCAGTCCGACGCACCGCCTCCCACCCCGGCGGCCTCGGCCGCGGCGCCACCGATGGCAACGCCCTCGTTTTGTTTCCGGTAGTTGCGCTGGTAGTCGATCCACCAGAAAAGCCCCTGCCCCACATGAATCGCCGGATGGAGCAGGTCGATCTTTTCGATGCGCTGATTGACCAGGCCGGCTAGGGAGAATTCCACGAAGACGGTGGGCAAAAAGGCGACCGTGATGAAGGAATCGTAAGGGTCGCGGATCTCGATGCCGGCGATTTCGATCTTTTGCTGTTGATCCTGAGCCAGAATGCCAGCCTGACTCAGGGGCACATCGAGGAGCTTGGTCTCGATGCCGAATTCCAGCCCCTCGATCTGCGGGATCAACGCCTGAAACCTCACCTGGGTCTCAGTGATGGAGACTTCGCCGACGCGCCAGTCTTCCGATTTTGGCGCCACCCCAGCGGCGGCCTGCGGAGCCGGATCGGCTGCGGGAGGCGGCGGTGCGGGTACCTGGACCGGAGCCGGAGCCCCCTCCTCGCCTGCTTTCTCAGGCGGTGAAGCTTCCCCGCCGGTCACCAGTCGCTGCAGCGCGTCGCCGACCTGGAACTCCCCGCCCTTTACCTCGATCCGCTCGATCCGCCGGTCCTGTTGCACGCCTTGCGGGGTGAAATCGATGCTCAGTTCGCGCAGCATGGCCACATCCTGCTCGGCGATGCCGCCACGCGGGCCTGGCGGCACCCCGGCGGGCTCGGCCGCGGCCACGGGGGGATCCTGCGGAAACAAGCCGCCCAGGCGCTCGGTCACCGGCGGCGGGGAAACCTCCGTGGCCGGCTTTTCAACAGGCGCCTCGACATCGGCCACCGGCGCCTGCCCGCGATCCCGCACCCGCAGCCGCTCAAATCGCAGCCGCAGGGGCCGCTGAAGCGAATCCACTGGCTCGGCGCCCTCAGACGGCAGGGCTGCGAGGGAAAAATCGCCCTGCAAATCGGGCAAGCGTCCGCCGAAGGCCTTGGCATCGAGTTTCAGCGTGCCGCCGGTCACGGACAGGTCGTCGGCCGCCCAGGGCAAAGCCGGCTCGTCCGCCGTGGCCGGCGTGTCGGCACCCGCCGGCTGCCAGTTGCCCAGCCACTCGGGCAGGGTTCCGTCGGTCACCACCAAAGCCGGTCGCTCGATCGCCAGCCGCGAGAGCCGGCGCTGTTTCAGCAAGTCGGGCAGGGCAAACTCAGCCACCAACCGATCCACCGATGCCACCGGCTGCGCGGGCTCGCGGCCCTCGATGCGCAGTTCGCTGAGCTGAATCGATTGCGTCGCCGACTCCGGGGCGCCTTCAGCTTCCAAGCCGGCAGCCGATAGCTCCTTCAGCTCCGCCGTCAGCCCAAAAGACAGCGCCGGCAACGATCGCCCCTCCCAATCCCATCCCGCTGCGGAAAGCCTCCCGTCCGTCACGCTCACCGCCCCGATTTCCCACGGCGCGGGGGCCTTCTGGCCGGCTCCATCGGGTGCGCGAGTCCCGCCCACCAACTCGCGAATCTCCCGGGTGCTCTCCGGCGTCAGATTCAGCCGCGGCGCGGTCAGGCGGATCGATTCCAGTCGCCCAAGCGCCACCAATTTGGCCGGATCGAAGCGGATCTCGATGCCTTCGACCTCCGCCAGCGGCGCGCGGCCCTCGGTGGCTTCACCGACGCGCAGGCCGGAAAAGGCGAGAGCCAGCGGCTCGTCGGTCTTCAGCCGTTGCCCATCCCAGTGCAGCCCGCGCCAGGAAATGCCGGTCTGGAGCCGGCTGTCGGGGAAAGCCCAGCCGCCTTTCCCGTCCTGGAATCCCCTCACACGCACCTCGGCATCGCGCAGGCTCAGCGCATTCACCACCACTTCGAAGGGCCGATCGCCCTCGTCTTCTGTGGCTTCCGGCGTCCCGGCGGCGGGCGCCGGATCGGCGGGAAGCGGCCTCTGCGGCAGCCAATCCGGCGTGACGACCAGTTTCGGCGCATCGATCGCGAATTCGCCGATCTCCAGCCCGCGCAAGTCGCTGCGAACCCGCCCCGTGACGGCGATCCGGTCGATGGTCCCGCCTTCGCCGTCCCTGCCAAAACGCAGGTCGTTCAGCCGGATCGCGAAGGGCTCCAGATTGAGCCAGTCAGCCGAACCGAAATCGATCGGCGGCACCGTGACATCCCACGTGCCCTCCACGCGGGGTCCCCGCGAGGTATCGATGACCCACGAGCCGCCCACCACCTCGATGCGATCCGTGATGCGCCCCAGCCGCTTCAGGTCGAACGGCGGCGCCTTGGGGCCGGCTTTTCCACCCGGCTTTTTCGGTCCCTCGACCAGTCCCAACGTCTCCAGGCTGGCGTCGTCGATGCGCACCGCCGGCCCGCGCAGCACGATCGAGCGGAATCGCCCCTCGCGGTGCAGTTCGGTGAAATCGTAGGCCAAATCCGCGCCCGCCAGCGTCACCCAGGGCTCGTCATTCGGCCCGGCCAGCGCCCGCGGCGGCCTCACCCTCACCTGTTCCAGCCGGATCAGGCCCCGCTCCGCCACTTCCACCCGGCCAAAGTCCACCCGATACGGCTGGGCAAAGCGTGACACCGCCAGATTCGCCAGCCCGGTGAGATTGTGCCACGCGATCACCGCCACCAGCCCGCCGATCAGCAGGGCGGAAAAGGACAGGGCCACGAACCAGCCCGCCAGTTTGATCAGCCAACGCCCCAACCACCGACGCCGCACGGTCGCCGGCTTTGGCAGGGCTGTCTCGGGGCTGTCGCTCATTCCAACGAGGAAAAGAATTGATCCGATCGAGGCATTCGATCCGCCGCCGGAGGCCCGGCGCACTCGGCACCATCACTTGCCGCCCTTCCATCGCAAGATGCGAAAATAAAATTCCGGCTCGATTCCGGCCCGCGTCGCCACCAGTTCGAAGCGCTCCGGATCATCCAGCCAGCCAAAGCCCTCGGGGATCCCCGCGCGATTCAGTTGGCTGTAGCCATACGCCACCAGCAGGCCCGCTCCCCGCTCGCGCGCCTCGGCGACCACGGCCTGCAACTCCTCAAACGACGCCGGCGAGCGCAGTTCCGGCACATAGCCGGGCAGCATCTCGCCCCCGTGCCCATAGCACGCGAACAACACCGGCCCCGGCTCGGCCGCGAACACCTCGGCCACGTCGCGCATCGGCGCGTAGGGACGCGACATCAACACCCGCCACTGCGGCGCCATCAGCCAGGTCGCCCCGCCCAACGCCAGAGCCGCCAGCCCGACCCGCCATCGGCCCGATCCGAGCCAGTCACCGGCCATACCGATCGCCAGCACGCCCGGAATCAGCAGAAAAGTGAGAAATCGCGGGTAAAAGAACGACTGCGACACGGCAAAGACGCCCAACAACGCCGCTCCGGCCGCCAGCGGAGCCAGCAACAGCCAGAAAGCCGGCCCGGTGCGATCCCGCGACCGCCACAGCGACCACAGGCCCGCCCCGCCGAGGGCAAAAGCCAGCCCCAGCGCCGCCATCATCACTCCGACGCCGCCGCGCGACGCCAGATCGGCCAGCCCTTCCGCCTCCGCCATCTGGGGCAGTTCCCAAGTCGTCCCGGCCACCAGCCAGGCCGCCAGATCCAACGCCCGCGCCGCATTCAACCCATGATCCTGATGCGCCGCATTCACATCGCCCAGCCAGCGCGTCATTTGCAGCAGGTTCGGGGCGAACAATTGAAGAAACAGCATCGCCGCCGCCACATTGACCAAAAACAGCCGGCCCAGCGCCGTCCACCGGTCACTCTTGTCCGACCAGCCCCGGAAAATCAGCCCCGCCGCCACCGCGAAACCCGTCGCCGCCACCACCGCCGCGTGCGGAAAGGCCCAGACCAGCAGCCCCTGATTGATCCCAAACGCCCACCAGGGCCACCAGGACGCGCGGCCCCGGCGGAACAGCAGCGTCAGCCAGACCAGCCCTGTCGCCGTCAGCAGGATCATCGCGCTGTAGCCCCGCAGGTCGATTCCGTAGCGGATGTGCCATGGATGCACCGCCAGCAACAGCGCCCCCAGCAGCCCTGCCAGAGGTCGTCCCCACAGCCAGCCGATCCAGCCCACCGCCCCCACCGCCAGCAGCGAAGCCAGCCAGTTCGGAAAGCGGAGCGCGAAGTCGCTGAACACGTGGGGCGCATCCGGTTTCGCCACCGTTCGCCAGACCACGTGGCTCAACCGGGCCGGCAGCGAGGCCGCCGGATGATTCGTCGGGCGCGTGTAGTGCCACAGTGCCCGTTGCCACGATCCGTCGGAAAATCGCCGCTCACTCATTGGCAGTGAGGGATCACCGAGATAATAGCCAACCACCGAGAACTTCGCCGGCCACAGCTCGTCCCACCACAGGCTGCGGTGCGCCAGATTCCAGCGCATCGCCCCCGCCAAGGCCATCGTCGCCACCAGCGCGCAGATCCAACCCCGCGTCGGCAACAGGCGCGGCAGGGAAAAGCCAGCCGTTCCCACCTCCGCCAAACCGCGTCGCCACAGCGGAATGCCCGCCGCCAGCAACGCCGTCACGACGAGATGCCCCAAAGCCGCCCACCACAGCGCGACGGCGAAATCGGCCTCGGGTGGCGCCTTTTTCCCCGCCGCCACGCGCTTCTCCACCTCCTTAGCCACTTCCCACGGCGAATCCGCCAGCAGCAGGAAAGCCAGCAGGCCCGCCAGGACCAGACCGAATCCGATCCCCCATCGTCCCAGTCTGGCGCGCGCCGCATTCATCTGCCGATTTTCAGGGGCACCGGCTCATTCCACCACGAACCACGGATTGAGCAAATTTTCCTTGTTGTAGCGCAGCGGCTGGCGGCTTTCCCACTCCAGCACCTGCTTGCCCGACTCGCGGACGATCGCATCCGCCGCGCCCGTGTCCCACTCCATCGTCGGCCCGAGCCGAGGATAGACCTGGGCCGCGCCTTCGGCCACCAGGCAGAGTTTCAGCGAACTGCCGGACGACAAAAACTCGACCACCTTCCCCTGCGCCTCCAGCGCCGCGACGAAATCCCGCACCTCGTCCGTGAGATGCGACCGGCTCGCCACCACCGTCACCGCGTCGAGGGTGGAGTAATGCGGGCCGCCCGTGAGCCGCTCCGCCGACCCGCCGCCCACCGAACGCCAGGCCCCGGCGCCCCGTTGGGCCCAGTAAAGCCGATCCGCCACCGGTTGAAAGACCACTCCGGCGACCGGTTCACCATGTTCGACCAGCGCAATGTTCACGGTGAACTCACCGTTCCGTTTGATGAACTCCTTCGTCCCATCCAGCGGATCGACCAGCCAGCACCGTTCCCAGTCGGCGCGCTCGGCATAGGGCAGCGCCCGGGTTTCCTCCGAGATCACCGGAATGTCGGGAAAATGGGCCTGCAACGCCTCCAGAATGACCTCGTTGGAGCGCCGGTCCGCCTCGGTCAGCGGCGAGGCGTCGTCCTTTACATCCACGGCAAAAGCCGTGCCATAGACTTCCAGGATGGCATCGCCCGCGCGCCGGGCGGTGGCCAGAAGAGGTTCGATGTCGAGAATCATGAACGAATGAGGAGGAAAAAGAGGGTCGAATTTCCGATGAAACAGGGTTGGATCGCCGATGCAACAGGGTTGGATCGGAATCCCCGCCGCACCTCCCACCCGCCACCGGGCCGGACCGCCGCTACCTGACGCCCCATCCGCCGCCGGGATCAAGACGGAAATCGGCCCGACGCCGACTCGGGCCCGGGAATCACTTGAGACCGTCGATCTGATTTTTGCTCCACTCCAGCGCCTGACTGGCCTGGGTGTCTTTGGGATTGGCCTGGAGGTAGGCTTCCCAGGTTTTGCGGGCATTCTCGAACGCACCGCGGGCGGCGGCCTTGTCGCCACTTTGCGCGAGGAGATAGCCGACCTGCCCCTGGATCTGGGCATAAAGCCGGCGGTACTCGGCATTGGTGCCGTCGACCTCGAGGAGCTTCTGGATGAGCTGGTCGGCTTCGCCCAAAGTGGTGCGGGCGGCGGTGACTTCATTGCGATCGACCTGGAGGTCGGCGAGGCTGGATTTGCGCCGGGCGAGAGCGTAGCGGAGTTCGTCGGGAGCCGACTGGCCGCTGCCGTTGCCATTCACCAGCGGCTCGAGGACGGCGATGGCTTTGTGCTCCCAGTCGAGGGCGGAGGCGGCCTGGTTGCCATCGCGCTGCTTCTGGGCGAGAGCACCGTAGCACTCGGAGAGAGAGGTGAACACCTCGGTGCGGTGGCGATTTTCCGGCTTGGCGGCGATTTCGGCGAGGACTTTGGCGGAGGCGGTCAGCTTTTCGAGATTGTCCTCGTCGAGGGCGACCTCGGCCAGAGTGGTGGCGAGACCGTACTGGTAGTCGGCGACGGCGCCATTGAGCTGCACGGCATCGGCGAACAGTTCGGCCGCCTGGTGATAGGTCTCCTTGACCCCCTCGGTCGCTCCGCTGAGGCGCATCAGGTCCGCGGTGGCGGCGGTGGTGCGGGCCAACCCGCCGACGACGCGATGATCGCGGGGCGACTGTTGTTTGAGGGCGAGAAAAATGCGCAGGGCCTCCTGCAGAGCCGTGCGGGCAGCGGTAAAATCGCGCCCGGCCCGGTGAAAGTCGGCCTGGAGGATGCGGGCGTCGGCGATGCGCAGGGCGGGCTCGGGATTGGTGGGCTCGGCAGAGGAAACGGAAACCCAGAGCTTGATGGCCTCATCGAGAGCCAGCAGGCCGGCATCAGGCTGATTGCGGGCCCGGGCGATCTCGGCGAGGCGGCTGTTGACCATGGCGAGGGCGCGGACGACATCGGGCCGGGGAGTGGAGCCGCTGCGGGCCTGCTCCAGACGCAGCCGGGCGGTGAGGAAGTCGGACTCGGCGCGCCCGTAGTCGCCCAGCTCGAAGTGGATCTCGCCGAGGAAGCGGGCGGCTTTGGCCGACGACTCGACGAAGTCGGGCGCCGTGCCGTAGAGCTGGAGGAGATTCTGGTAATAAGCAGCCGCCTCGCCGAGGGCGTTGCGCCGGGCTTCGGCAAAGCCGGGCACGTCGCTGTCGCGGGTCTCCAGAACGAGCTCGAAGAAGCGGTCGCCATTGTCCTGGGAGGCGACGACGAGCTGGCGGGCCTGACGCATCTGCTCGAGCAGGCTCTCGCGGATCTCCTCGGTTTTGGCTTTTTCTTTCTCGATGACTTCCTGGCTCTTGTTGCGCAGGGCATCGAGCTGCTTCTTGGCCTTTTCCTTCTCGGCGGCGGTCTGGATCAGGGTGGTCTGGATGCGGGCCTCCTGCTGCTGGGCGCCGGCTTCGGTGACGTTGATGGCATTCTTGGCCATGCGCCACTCGGCAAAAAAGATGGCGGCGGCGATGGCTCCGACCAGGGACACCGCTCCAGCCCCGACGGCGGCCTGCTGCCAGCGGGCGGCACGCTTGAGGACGCGGTGACGCCCCTCGGCGGCCTTTTTCTCCATCTCCAGGATGGCGAGATGGTGATCGCACTCGGCAAAGGCGGCCACGACATCCCGCATGTCCGGGTAGCGGTCGCGGGGATCGACGGCGAGGCAGCGGTCGATGATCTTGCGGCGGCGCTCCTCGCCCTCATCGGCGGGAGGATTGGGCCAGAGGATTTTTTCCTCTTCGACGATCCAGTCCACATAGCGCTCGGGCTGGTCGAGCACGGTGCCGAATGCGGCGGCGGGCCGGTGGCTGAATCCCTGGATCTCGCGCAGGTGACTTTGATACTGGGCCTCGAGCCGCGGCAGCCGGCCGGTGAGGAGGAGGTAGGCGGTGACGCCGAACGCGTAAACGTCCCAGCGTTTTCCCGCCCCATGCGAGGGATCGCCGCTGTCGAGCTGCTCGGGGCTGGCGAAAAAGCCGAGGCTGCCCATCTCGAGGTACTGCAGGCCGGTCAGGTAGCCCTGGCCCCAGTCGGTGATCTTGATCTGCCACTGGTCGGGATCGTGTCCCGTGAGGAAGATGTTCGAGGGCTTGAGTCCGGCGTGGATGACTTCCTGCCGGTGGGCGAAGGCGACGGCCTCGGCGATCTGATCGATGAGCCGCATGGCCTGCGGCGCCGGGAGGGTGCCGAGGTGATCCTCGAGGGAGTGCGAATGCCATTCCCCGGTCTTGCCATCGCGCTGACCATAATAGGGCGAGATGTAGTAATACGGATACTCGGTGAGGTTGTATCCGTAAACGTCGGCCAGCCCGGGGTGGCGCTCCTTGCTGGTGAGGGTGCGCAGGCAGGTGCCGACGAGGCCGGGATTGATAGACTGGGCTTTGAGAAACTTCACCACCCGCGTCTCGCGCTCCTGAAAGGTGCAGCGCACGGCGAGGCCGCAGGCGCCTTCGCCGATCAGCTCATCGTAGCGGTAGTCTGGAAGTTCCGGGAGCTTCATTCCCTGGTGCGGGCCATCGGGGGGATCTGTCGCGGGGGGCGGCGGCGGCTGGTCTCGATGGGGATTTCAGGCGAGGGCCTCGACGACTTCGGCGGCGATGGTCTCCCACTCGGAATCGATCCGGGAGGCATCGGATGCTTCGCGGCGGGCGAGACGATACCAATAGGCGGCATTTTCCAGGTCTCCTTCAATCAAATGCAGGTGGGCATGGATCCAGGACGCGAGGGAGGATGACTCATCCTGCACCAGCTCATGAGCCTCATGCCAGCGGCCCCGACGGGCGCACCAAAGGGCTTTCAGCAGATCCGGCAGCTCTTCGGGCGGCTCCGGATCGGCGGCGACCGATTGTTTGAAGGATTCCAGGGTCATGTGGGTGTTTGAAGGAGGGATCAGTCCATCCGGCAGACGGGGCCGGCCGGAAAGGTGCGCAATCTGAGACAAAAAAGGGACGGACGGAAGCGGATTCGACAAAAAAATGCCGACGCCCCGTTTCCTTCCGCTCCCTCCTCGCTGATTGCCCGGCTTGGAACGGCTGAGGCGGGGAATTTTCCAAAAAAAAGTTCGGCGCCGGCCAGAAATCGCCGGGAGAGCCGGACTTTTCGCGTCCCCGGACGCGGCGGAATGGTTCAGAGAGTCGTGGCCGGTGGCGCGGAATCCGGCGCGGCCCCCTGGGTGAGCAACCACTGGCGCACGCTGGCGGCACGCTCCTGGCAGAGACGGGCGCGCTCGGTGTCGCCGAGATCGTCGGCGAGCCTGGCGTAGGTCTCAAACAGTGAGGCAAGACGTTCCTTGGCATTCTCCCGCTCGATGCGGGCGATCGCGCCATTGTCGGCTGCGGTCAGGTCGCTGCGCACGGCTTCGGCCATCTCGACGCCTTTTTCCAAGACCCGCTGGACTGCAGAGGGCTGATCCCGGAGCAGGCTGATGTGGTGCGCCCGCAGTTCCACAAGAGCCAGCCGGGCTTCGATGTGACCGGGCTCGGAGGCGAGGGCTTTTTCCAACTGCTCCACGGCCTCGACGGACATGCGGTAGCGATCCTTCCACCGGGTGTCGGCATCATCGATGCGGGCGAGCCGGGACTGGGCGCGACTCAGGGCCATCGCGGTCTCGATGTGATCGGGACGGCGGCGATGAACCGGCTCGAGCAGGCGCTGGGCCTCGTTGAGCAATTGCATGGTCTCGCCCACGGGAGCGGCGGAGGCGGCGAAAATCTCTCCCAATTCGGTGTAGATGGTGCCAAGCCGCACGCTTTGCCCATCGGTCGGAGCCAGTCCATCGGTGAGCCGGCCGATGGTCTCCAGAGCGGCGGCATAGGCCTCGGCAGCCTGCCGCTGGCGGCCGGTCCGGGACAGGGTCAGGGCGGTGTGATACTGAAGTTCGGCGAGCATTTCCCGCCAGAGCGTCGCCGTCGGGTCGGCGGAAAGGCGGCCGTCGATCTGGCTGCCGACCGAGGTGAACAACCGCAGCGCCGCCTCGTGGTCACGGTGCTCGGTCCATTGCCGGCCGAGCCGGAAGTCGATGGCGAGCCGGCGGCGGGCGACTTCGTCGTCATTCGGCCGCCGCTCAGCCAGCAGCGCGAGGTAGCGCGAGGCTTCGCGCAGGCTGTGGAGCATTTCGTCACCGGGATCCTGCCCGATCAGGGCGATGAGGGCCTCGTGGCAGTCAGCGAGCCGGGATTCGCACTCCTGCGCCACGGCCGACCGCGGCGAAGCGGCCTCCCCGGCCAGCACGGCCTCGAACAGACCGATAGCCTGACGCAGATGCTCATCGGCCTCGCCCGACTGCCCCAGCCGGGTCTCGACGTGGGCGAGGTGATGCAGGTCGCGGGCGCGATCGAGCCGGCGCGCAGGATCGTCGCCGGCATTACCGAGGCTGGCGAGGATGTAGTCGCGTGTCTTTTGGAGATTCTCCCATTCGATGCTCCCTTCCGCGAGCGGGGCGTCATCGCCACCATTCGCAAGGGAGCCGATCTGGTTCAGCACGGCATTGGCGGCCTCGCGGGCACTGCGCAGCTCGTGATCGGTTTGGGAATGCCGACGGTCGAGGGTTTCGATCTGGTCCTTCTGATGATCCACCACCAGATCCAGTTCCGATGCCCGCTGCTCGTAGTGCTCGCTGCGCTGGAAGTACCGCACCAGCAGCGCCGACAGCACCAGCAGACCGGCCAAAAACGCCGCCGCCAGCCCCCGCGCCCGGATCACGCGAGCCTGGTGGCGGACTTTCTCCTGGCGTGCCTTTTCTGCCGCCTCCGCCAAAGTGCGCTGCCACTGAAGCTCCGCCGCCTCGGATGCCAGTTGCCGATCGATCGCGGCGAAGGCCTCGGCCACCTCGCGGAAATCGCAGGGCCGGTCAGCGGGATCGAGAGCGAGACACCGTTCGACCACCTCACGCCGCAGTTCTCCGGCCCGATCCAGCGACGGAAAAAGCCACTCGACGGCCTTTTCCCGACGCATCGCTGACGCCAAAGCCAGACGATCCACCGCCACCGGACGCCCCGCCGACTGCGCCAACTCGGCATCGCGGGCTTCCCGAGCCGCCTGACCGCGGGGCAGCGCCCCAGTGATCAGCCAGAAAGCCAGCGCGCCAAACCGATAGACATCCCAGCGCTCCACCGCGCCATCCTCCCAGGCAGCAGGGTCTTCCAACTGCTCCGGCGGAGCAAACCAAGCGGACTCGCCCACCTCCAAGTAATGAATCCGCCCCGCCAGCCCCGGACCGACATCCGCGAGCCGCCCCCGGATCTCCCCCGCCCCGGTCTCGACGAACACATTGGCCGGATGCAGGTTGCTGTGATGCACCCCGTGCCGATGCAGATGAGCCATCGCCCCGGCCACGTCCAGCAGCAGCGGCCAGGCCTCATCCTCCCGCACCGCACCCGCCAGCGACGCCAGCGTGGTGTCCGACTCGACCCACGCGTGGGCGATGAAATACGGCGCCCCTCCGATCTGATAGCCAATCAGCGGCACCAGTCCCGGATGCGGCGGCACGACAAGCAGCCGGCGGCAATTCCGCCCCAGCCGCTCACGATCGATCGCCAGGGCATTGAGCCGTTTCAGCGAAAGCCGGCTGCCATTTTCGCAATGCACACGATAGACCTCGCCAATCGGTCCGGCTCCGACAAAATCAGACGATACGACACCAGGAAGCTGAAAATCGGGGGTCATGCAATCCACGGGATTCCCCGCCATCGAAAACAGCGAGTTATCATGACAAATACAGAAATTTCCTCAAAATTACAATTCAAAAATGAAATTTGGCCAAATTTTCTCTTAAAATCCTTTCAGATATGGTTTTTATTGGTCGCTCCTCCGCTTGATCGAGCCTCTTCCATCAAGCGCGGCCATTGACACGGCGGCGGACTCTCTGAGACTGTCCGACAGGGCTCATCTCATCCACGGATGACCGCCCTCCTGCCCGTTTCGTCCGCCTCCCCGACCCGCTGCCGCCATGAAAGCCGATTCGCCGCGCCTCACCCTCTGGTCTCGCCATCTCGCCTTGGTGACCGTCACCGCTCTGGCCCTCGGCAGCGCCGCAGCCCAACAGACCGACAATACCGCCTTCGACCGTCACCGGGAGGAGATCGAACGCTCCGTCAATCGCGCCCTCGAATACCTCGCCACCAACCAGAATCCCGACGGCACCTACGATGATGCCTACGGCCGTTCCACCGGCATTGTCTCCCTCGCCGGGATGGCTTTTCTCTCCGCCGGCCACACGCCCGGCTACGGCCCCTATGCCACGAACATCGAGCGCTGCATCGACTACGTCATCGAGAGCCAGCACTACAACGGCCTGCTCGACAAGGGCGACTCCGGGCACGGCCTCATGTATGCCCATAACATCGCGACCCTCTTCCTCTCCGAGTGCAGCGGCATGGTCGAGCCCGAGAAGCAGGAAAAAATCGACCGCGTCCTCGCCAAGGCTACCAAACTCCTGCTCTCCGCCCAGGCCGTGCCGAAAAACGAAAGCCATCAGGGAGGCTGGCGTTACAAGCCCGACAGCCGCGACTCCGACCTGTCCTGCAGCGGCTGGGCGCTGATGGCCCTGCGCTCAGCCAAGCTCAATGGCGCGCCCGTGCCCGATGAAGCCATCAAGTCCGCCGTCGCCTACGTCTTTCGCAATCACGACAAAAACGAGGGCCGCTTTGGCTACACCGATCCCTGGGGCCACTCCGAGACGCTGACCGGCTGCGGCCTGCTGTGCCTCGAACTGACCGGCCACCACGGCGGCGAGTCGAACTACCGCGCCGGCGATTACATCCTGAAAAACCGCGAACGCATCATCAACAACGCCCACGAGGCCTACGCGAACTACTACAACGCCCAGGCCATGTTCCAACTCGGCGGCCGCTGGTGGGAGGAGTATTCCACCTGGATGTACGAGCACTACCTCGGCAAACAAAGCGACAACGGCAGTTGGTCGGAAGGCCGCAACGGTGGCACCTACGGCACCGCGATGATGGTCCTCTCCTTCACTGTCCCCTACCGCCAGCTTCCCATCTATCAGCGCGACGAGACGGTCGACGAGGATTCCTGAAATCCGCGCCCCGGCGCCCTTTCCGGACATCCATTACCCGTCCAGCAGCGTTATCTGGGACAGACACCCATGAAAAAGGACTTCTGGACCTGCAATATCGACCGCCGCGGACGAATGATGCGCCTCACCGCGGGCCTGTTGCTGCTCGCGGCTGCGGCCGGACTCTGGTGGGGCCTGCAAAGCGCCTTTTGGGCCTCCGGATGCCTCGCGCTGGGACTTGTGTCCTTGTTCGAAGCCTTTCGCGGCTGGTGCGTGGTCCGGGCTTTCGGACTCAAGACGCCGCTCTGACCGCCGTCGCGCCCCGCGGACGCCACCGCCGGTCAGTGCACCCCGCCGAAGCCCCGATTCTGCCGCCACTCGCGGCGGTGATGGAGCATCCAATCGACCAGCGCGGCCTCGAAGCCGATGTCGCGGCCGGCTTGCTCGCTCTTGATCCACTTGTGCTTCAGGATCTCCTCGCGCTCGGCAAGGAAGGCCTGATACAACGACGAATTTTCCAACAGAGGGTCGGGGGTGGCCTCAGCCATAAACCAGGGGGTATCGAGGGGGGGCGCCAGCGGACCGCCGTGAACAACAACGGTCTGTAACGTGCCTTTTTCGTAACACAGCGGCACCGAAAAGCAACCACTTCCGCAATTGCGTGATCCACCGGCACCCTGCCCGGAATCCGTGGGGAACTGCCTGTGAATAACCGCGAACAACTTCGCCCCCGGCTCCCGCCCCATCGCCTGCAAGCCCCGCCCTGCCAAGCCTCCAGCCCCATGCCCTTCTGGCGGCGCCCGGTGAATAACGGGTGAATACCACCGGAACAACGGGGTGCAACCGACCCGCCCGGGCGGCAATCCCCCACTTTCCCGACCTGACGGATTCCGATGAGACAGGGTCTGATCGGAGATCGAACCGGGTTGCATCGGAATCGCCGCCGCAGGCCGGCGCGGAACGCGCCCCTGCCGAGGTTCGGGCTTGCCTCCGTCCGGGGAGCGGCTTTTATGCAGGGTTGTCTCCGCCCTCCGGCGGCCCTTTTGTCCAAACCCACCTTTTTCGCGCCGCTGCATGGCCATCCAGACCGAACATCCCGAGACCTCCGGCTCCGCCTCCGATGGCGACGCCTCGGCCAGCCGGCTGTGGGAGCGGCTCCGGATCGCGGGCCATGTGGCGCTGCAGGTCTTCCTCGGTCTGGTGATCTTTTTTCAGGTGAATTACCTGAGTTGCCAGCGCTACCACCGGTGGGACCTGACTCAGGAGCGCAAATACACGCTGTCGGACACGTCGCGGAATTTCCTCTCCCATCTGGACTCCGAGGTGACGCTCGTGATGGCTTACCTCGGCAGTTCGCCACTCCACGACGACACGAAGAGCCTGCTCTCCGAATACGAGCGCCACGGTGCCGGCCGGGTCCGGGTCGAGGTGCTGGACCTGAGCCGCAGCCGGCAACGACTGGCCGAGCTGCGCGATCAGCAGGGGCTGGAATTCAACCGCGACTCGATCGCGATCCTCTCGCGTGATCGGAAGAAGGTCATCGCCGGCGAGGAGTTGGTGATCCGCGACCCGGCCAGCGGACGGATCGCGGCTTTTCGCGGCGAGGAGGTGCTGACCTCGGCCCTGTTGGAGGTGACGGAGCGGCAGCAGAAGAAAATCTACCTCGTGGTGGGCAAACGCCGGGGCGAAGAGATCCAATCGATCGTCCGGCAACTCACCGACCTGGCCGCGACCCAGAATGCCCGTGTCGAGATGCTGGCGCTGGAAGGCGCGCCGGCCATCCCGGATGATGCCGATGCGGTGGTGATGGCGGGCAACCAGCAGCCGCTCACCGAGCGCGAGGTGGCCCTGCTGGCCGATTTCTGGCACGATCCAGACCGCGAGTCCCAGGGCGGACTGGTGATCTTTCTCGACCCGACGACTGCGGACGAGGCCCTGAATGCCTTTCTGCGCACCCACGGGGTCGGTCCGGAGAATGACCGGGTCATGTCGGTGGCGAGCATTCCGGGCATGGCTTCGCGAAAAATCGCCGATGTCCCGGTGGCCCTGCTCGACAATCCCGGCGTGGCGCCTTCGCTGGCCAACCTGACGACCCAACTGGTCGGCCAGACCCAGTCGCTCGCGGTGGAATCGGACAGCGATCTGCTGAAGGCGGAGAACATCCACCCGCGCCCGATCATGATGACGGCGCGGAATTTCTGGGGCGAGACGGCCTACCAGAGCGAGGAGATCGCCTTCAGCGAAGATCAGGATCACCCCTGGCCGATTTTTCCCGCCGCTTCGGTCGAGCGGGGGCTGCCTGGCGATGCCTCGCTGGAAAAGCCGACATCGCGCCTCGTGGTGGTGGGCAATGCCAATGTCATCGCGCCGGACGGCAACACGGCCAAGGTGAATGCGGACTTTGCCCTCTCGGCGCTGAATTGGGCACTCGACCGCGAACAGGTGGCCGGCATCTCTCCCCGTCGGCCGGCAGCCTATGTGCTGCCGGTGAATCCGGCTCAATTCAGCCTGCTGCAGAGTCTGATCATCCTGTTCCTCCCCGCCCTGGCCCTGACCGCAGCCGGGGCGGTCTGGTATTTCCGCCGCGCCTGATCCGCCATGAGACCGCTGACCACCGTCATTCTCTTTGCCATCAGTGTCGCGCTCGGCGTGACGATCTGGTGGACGGATCGCGAATCCGCCGCCACGGTCGCCGGATCATCCAGCGGCGCCTCGGACGAGGGCAAGGTGCTCGCCCGGGTGGAGCCGGAGCAACTGTCGAAACTGGTCATCAAGCGCCCCGCCGGCGAGGTGACACTGGAGAAACGAGACGGCTACTGGTATTTCGCCGCGCCCATCGTCGATCGGGCCGATCCCGAGGGCATGGCTGCCCTGATCGACATTTTGACCCACCTGACGGTACTGGATCAGATCCCGATCGATGAGGTCGGCAGCCGGGACGAATTGTCCCCCGATGCGCTGGGCCTGACGGCGGAGCAGGTGACTCGGGTGGAATTGACCGAGAGCCCCGCCGATCCGGCCGGCGAGCCGCGCACCCAGGCCGTGCTGCTGGGTCAGACCACGCCGCTGACGGGATCGATTTACGCCCGCCTGCCCGAGTCGGAGGACCGGCCGGACGTCTATGTGGTCAATGGGAGTCCGGGGAAATACCTCGACGATCCCGTGGCCACCCTGCGCGACCGGCATCTGTTCCTCGCACCGGCCGACCAGATCGTGCAGATCACGGTGCGCACCCCGAAGGGCGACATCGAGATGAAGCGCCGCATCGTGCCGCCGGTGGCGGATTGGACCCTCACGAAACCGCTCCAAACGGCCGCTGATCGCGCCGCCATCGAGTCGCTGCTGGCTTCGCTCGCCGGTCTGCGGGTCGAGACGGTCACAGCGAGCGGTGACAAGCCCGCGCCGCCGCCCCGGCCGATTCCCGACGGCAGTCTGGCGATCGATCTCTGGCGCTACGGCGTCGAATCGCCCCTGACTCTTTTTCTGCGTCCCGCCCCGGACGGCGCCGGCCTGATCCAGGCGACGGTCTCGGATCGCGAGGCCGTTTTCACCCTGAAAAGCGACCTGCTGGCGACATTGCCCTCCACGCCGGATGGCTTTCGCGATCCTCATCTGGCCCGCCTCTCTCCGGCATCCGTTTTCGGCATCGCCATCGAGAGCCGCGGCAATCCGCCGGTCGTGCTGAAAACCGCCCGCACCCCCGATGGCGTGCGCTGGTTCTCGCTGCGCAACGGGGTCGAGGAGCGCGCCAACGAATCGCAGATCGCCACGCTGCTGAAGGCGCTGAACGAGGAAAAGGTGATCGCCTTTGTGTCGGATTCGCCGGATCGCCTCGCGGAGTTCAACCTGAGCCCGCCGGCCGTCCAGATCGCCATCAGCCACTACGAACGTCTCCCGGAGACCGCTCCAGACGGTGCCGCAGCCGGCAGCGGCGGTGAACTCGGCGCGGTGAAAAAGGTGCTGCAACTCGGTTACACGGAGGGAGATGGCACTGGCGACATCCAACACCGGCTTTTCGCCAATTTTGCCGGCGAGCCCTTCATCCAGGAGATCAGCCCCGGCTTCCGCGAGCAGGTGCCCACTCATCCGCTGAAGTGGAAGGATCTCCGCCTACTCACTTTCAACCCCATCAGCCTGCGCCGCATCGAGCGCCGCTCAGGAGGAGCCGACGCCCGCACGCTGGCGCTGGTCTATGACTACCGCCGCGACCACTGGACCGCCACGGAGGCGGAGACCGATCTGAGTGACCGGGTGAGCCGCGACGCCGCCCGGAAGCTCCGCGAGACGCTCGGCTCGCTGGCCGCAATGCGCTGGCTCACGCCCTCGCCCCAGGCCTTCCAAGCCATCGAGATGCCCGATGCGGAGTTCGTCATCGTCCTCGAGATCGTGGACCGGGCCACCGGAAAGCCGCGCGAGACGACTCACCAACTCCGCTTTGCCCGCACCGGCGCCCGGACGCCGCAGGGAGACTTTCTCAGCTATTACGGCCAACTCGACGGATCGCCCGATCTGTTCGAAGTCGATGCGGAGACTTACCGACACCTCATCGCACCAGTCATCGGCACCCGGGTCGCCCCGGAGCCCTGAGCCAGCCCTTTCAGGCGGCCCGGGCGGTGTAAATCGAGGAAATCCCGCCCCAGAGTGGCAGCGCGGCGGCTTCGGCGAAGCCGTTTGCTTCGATCAGACCGCACATCGCCGCTCCCGCCGGAAAGCGCTCGATCGATTCGCCGAGGTAGGCATACGCTCCGCGATTGCCCGTCAGCCAACCACCCAGCGACGGCAGCACACGATGCAGGTAAAAACGATACGGAGCCCGCAGCAGCGGTGCGTTGGGCAGGGAAAAGTCGAGAATGACGAGCCGACCTCCCGGTTTCAGCACCCGGCGCATTTCGCCCAACGCCCCCTGCCAGGACTCCATGTTGCGCAGGCCGTAGCCGATCGTCACGGCATCGAAAACGGCATCGGGAAAAGGCAGCCTCATCCCATCGGCCACGACGAGAGCCGGCAGCCCCCGATCCCGGGCGTGGCGCAGCATCGGCGCGCAAAAATCCGCTCCAATCACCCGAGTCCCCGGCCCGCAGGCCCGGCTCACCGCCTCGGCGAGATCCCCGCTGCCGGTCGCGAGATCCAGTACGTAGGACGGTCGCTCCGCCGCCACGATCCGCGCCACCCGCCGCCGCCAGAGCACGTCAATGCCGAGACTAAGCACGTGATTCGTCAGCACGTAGCGGTCCGCGATGGCGGCAAAAGCGCCCCGGACGAAGACCGGATCCTGATCCCTGTGGGGCGCGGTGGACATGCTGGACATTCGACTGCCGCCCGCGCCGGCGACCCTGATTTGATCACCCATCGCCCTGCCCCGCCATTTCAGCCGGGCGGGCGTTGGTGCTCACGAGAGGACTCGAACCTCCACGGGTATTCCCCACTAGAACCTGAATCTAGCGCGTCTACCAATTCCGCCACATGAGCATTACCGAGGAACCGCTCCAGAGCCGTCACCGGCCCGTCGGCTGTTCCGAACGCGAGCGGTGAATAAAGCCCCAACCCTGCACAAGACAACCGGAAATTTTTCTCAATCAGCGCGTCCAGTCGGGTGGTCGTTTGGATGGCTGTCTTGCCCGGCCGGACTTGGGTTGAAGCCGGAGCGCTGCCCGTGCCCAACCGCTTCCACGCCCGGCTTTAGTCGCTACCGCGCCTCCCCCACCGCATCCGTCCCCCGCTCCACCGTCCGGCACAAAAACGCGTCGGAGGTGAGCAGCGAGGTGATCCATCCAACCTGGCATTCCATGCGGGAACTTTTTCTGTAGGGATCCGCCCGCGCATTCATACTGATTGTGCATGGACGAATGCGAACAGGGTTCCCGGTTTCGGGAATGGCATCGGAGGCACCGGGGGATCATCCTCCGGATCGCCCGCGCCAACGCTTCGCTCATACCTGATCAGGAGGACCTGATTCAGGAAATCCTGCTCCAGCTCTGGCACTCCATCCCGAATTTCGAGGGGAAATGCAAGGAATCATCCTGGGTCTATCGCGTCGCCCTGAACACGGCAATCACCTACGGGCGGAGGGAAAAAAGGCTGCGGGAAAGGACGCTGATGATGGCATCGGACCTCCACATCCTGAAAGAAACGTCCCAGCCCCGAAATGAAAAACTGGAGTGGCTCTATGAACAGATTCGTGGCTTCGACCCGATCAACCGGTCTCTCCTGCTGCTCCATCTGGACGGTCTGAGCTATCAAGAGATCGCCGAGATCCTCGGTATCTCGGAAAAAAACGTGGGCGTGAAACTCTCCCGTCTCCGGCAAATCCTCACCCAGAAAGCCAACGACGATGAACTTTGAGGATCTGAAAGTCATCTGGGACACGGAGAACGAACGCCCTGCGTTCACTCTGGACGAGGAAGCGCTCAGCCGGGCGGTGGTGAGACGCGCGGAAAAGTTTCGCCGGCAGATTTTCTGGCGGGACTGGCGGGAGATCGGCGTGGCTCTGATCCTCGTCGTCGTCTTTCTGTGGCAAGGGATCACGAGTATAGGCAAAGCCGGTGGGGAGGTCACGTTGTTGGGTTGGTCTCACTTCATCACGGCGCTGGCCTGCGCGTTTGTGGCTGGATTCATCCGGATCAGCGTTCAACGGCAGAAGGCCCGGGAGGCAAGCCATGCCGACTCGATCGAAGGAAACCTGAAGAAGCTGTCCTCCCATTTGAGTCTGCAGATCCGGCTCTTGAACAGCGTGGGATGGTGGTATCTCCTGCCACTGCTGCCCGGAGGTATCCTTTTCATCGCCGTCACGTCGGAAGATGGAGCCGAATTCTGGGGACGAAGCCTATTCGTGCTCCTCCTCTTTGGCGGCATTCTCTGGCTGAACCTCTGGGTGGCGGGCAGACACCTGCTGCCGCAACTGCAAGAGGTGGCCTGGCTCCTGGCCACGCTGGAGAACCACGGAGAGCAGGTCGCCTCCGCAGTCCCATCACCGCGTCCGGAAACGGAATCGACGGTTCGGGGGATCTCCCGTTTCCTGTTGGTCGCCCTCATCTTGACGGGCATCGGATGGTTCGTGTTTCTCGTGCTTCCTGACGGCGATGCCTCCCTCGAGCCGGCTGTCGGGAGCAGGCCAGTTTCCGAATCCGGCTACGCCAAGGTGGCTCCCTTCTCGGGGGTGCGATGGGAGGGCGACCAAGTGATCGTCCGGCTCGGGAAAGACTGGCGCCGGCTCGTCTCGATCGATGGCATTCCGACCGATCGGATCATGGCCTTTGCCCGCGAGGAATTCGGTGATCGGGCCCGCAAACGATTCGGCGAAGACTTGCCGGAACTGTTGGCAAAAATGGGCCACGACCCCGCCTGGGAGGTGATGCTGGAACTCGCCACCGGTGACGGCACCACCGAGTCGCTGAAAACCAAAATGACCAAGCAAAATCGCGATCTCGTTCGCGATCAAGGCATCGAATAGATCCGAAAACACTTCATTCAATCCGCTTTCGATCCCACACTCCGCCCAATTCAAACTCATACCCGGCATGAACATCCAAACCATCCTCCGTGTCGCGGCGCTCGCATGGATCACCACAGCCGGTTTTTCCGAGGAAACGCGGACGTGGACAAGCCTGGCGACGGGGCGCCCGTTTGCGGGAGTTTTCGTCTCTGCCACGGAGACTTCCGTGTCGATCCGTCGCGCGGCGGACCACGTGGTCTTTGAGGTGAAAAAGGCCGATCTTGTGCCGGAGGATCTGGATTGGATCACGCGGCACATTCAGGAGGCACCTCCCGCGGGAGCCGTGGACGACCTCTCGGAACTGATTTCAAGAATCCCCGGGGAGCAGAATACCCCGGCGGTCGCGGTGCTCGTGATCGAACGGGGTGCGATCCGTGGAATGGGCGTCGCCGGCGTGAGGAAGGCCGGGGATCTGGCGAAGGTCGGGATGGACGACAAGTGGCACCTGGGGTCCTGCACCAAATCCATGACCGCCACCCTCGCAGCGACTTTCGTGGAGGAAGGCGCGATCAACTGGGAGACCACCGTCGGCGAAGTGCTGGGGAAGAAAATGAAAATACTCAAGGACTACGAGCCGGTCACCTTGGGACTGCTCCTGGCGAACCGGGGTGGCATTCCCGGCTCGGTACCGGACACGGTTTTCGCCGGCGTCGAAACCGGGACCGCGGTCAGGGATCTGAGCGCGAGAGAGATTCTGAAGCAACGCGCCGGATACGCCGAAGCTGTTCTGAACGTGCCGCCCGCCAGTCCGCCGGGCACCCGTTTTCAATATTCCAACTCGGGCTACGTGGTAGCCGGAGTCATGCTCGAAGTCCTGACGGGCAAGCCGTGGGAAGAACTGATCGAGGAACGGATCTTCAACCCGCTGGGGATGACGAATTCCGGCTTTGGAAACGCCGCTCGCAGCGACAAACAAAACCCCTCCCAGCCCTGGCCTCACCAGGATGACGGGTCCCCCGTCCCACCGGGCTCTGGGGACGACAACAGTTGGGTGCTCGGCCCGGCCGGCACCGTGCATGGTTCCCTGAAAGACATCGCTCGGTATCTTACCATGCACTCCACTCTCGAGGCCGGCCCGGTGTTGAAGAAACGCGCAACCTTCGACTTTCTTCATACGGCGGTTCCCGGGAACAACGACTATGCGAGGGGGTGGATCGTGGCGACGACCCCGTGGTCGCAAGGTCCGGCGATCTCCCATGATGGTTCAAACACGATGAATCATTGCAGCGTCTGGATCGCGCCCAAACGCAGAGCTGCCGTTGCCGCTTTCACGAACAGCGGGAGAAACGGCAACGAGACCTGCCGCGCGGCGATCCAGATCGTCACGGAAGCGTTTTTCCAAGGCCCACCTTGATCAATCGGTCGCCCCCCGCTCCACTGTCCGATACAAAAACGCGTCGGAGGTGACGAGCGAGGTGATCAGGGCCTTCATGCTGCCGCCGCTGTCGCGGTAGGCGCGATGCGCGGCTTGGAGCACGGGCGCGTCGTGGAGCGTTTCATTGCGGCCCATCCAGAAACGGAACGCATGCCGCACGAAGACCTGCTCGACCCGCTCGCTCGCGGCGAGCTTCTCGATCATCTCGATCGCATTCCCGACCGGCCCGTCGAGCGCGGGATCACCCGATGCGATGATCTCGCCGCTGGCATCGACGGGTTTGTCCAGCTCGGTGGTGCGATAGAGCCCGGCGTGATTGTACATCTCAAACGGCAGCCCGAGCGGATCCATCTTTTCGTGACAGGTCCAGCAATACTTCTCGCGCGTCACCCGCATCCGCTCGCGAAGGGTGCTCTCCGGCTCGACGGGGAGCTGGGCATCGACGGTGATGGGCACATCGGGAATCCCGCCGCCGAGGAGCCGCTCGCGGATCCAGATGCCGCGATGGATGGCGTGGTTGTCCATCGCATCGGAGTGCGAGACGAGCCAGCTGGGGTGAGTGAGAATGCCGAGCCGTTCGCCTGCGGGCGCGGTGGCGAGGAAACGCTCGGGTTTCATCGATCCGGCCCCGAAGGAAGGACGGCTGACGCGCGCGAATTCCGCCGGCCCCTCCAGATCCGCCTTGGCGACATCGACGCTGACGGTGTCCTGGCTCCGCTGCCGACGGGCGAGTTCGACTCTCTTCTTTTCGGCCTCGAAGGCCTTTTTCTGGCGGTCGAGTGATTTCGCGAGAGCACGATCATCCGGAGTCTCTTTCAAGCGCGCCTCGGTAGCGGCGATTTCCTCCTGCAGGGCCGTCAGCGATGCCTCTTCCGCGTCCTTGGCGGCGGCATCGCCCGCCTTTTTGGCGGCGAGGGCGGCCTTCTTTTCCTCCGCGGTGTGTTTCCGGCCGAAATAGACTTTGTCGATCTCGGTCGCGACAACCTGCCGGGTGGTGAGGAGTTCCTTTAGCACGTCGCGGTCCTTTTCGAGGATGATCTCGATGAGGCGATCGGTGCTCGCGGTCGCGTGGAACATGGCGAAGTAGTGGGCATCCCCGCGCGTCGGCACGCCGGTGTCGGCGAGGGCACGGTTGTCCTTGCAGATGGCGCCGCCGAGGTCGTGATCGAAGTAGTCGCGGAAAAATTGCAGGACGCGCGGCTTGCGGATCGCCTCATCATCGAGCAGACGCCCGATCTCCCGCTCGACATCCGCGCGGGTGCGCATGCGACCCTCGACAATGGCGGCGCGGAGGGCCGGATCGGGCTTGAGGTAGCGCAGGGCGTGATTGACGGCGAGCCCGAGTTCCCAATCCTGCAGCATCACGCGGCCATGCTCGTCCGGCGTTCCCAACTCGGCCAACTCGGGACGGAACAGGGCATCGCGATCGAGAAAAATGGCCGACAATCCCATGAGAA
The DNA here is from genome assembly GCA_016795505.1 of Verrucomicrobiales bacterium. Lineage (GTDB taxonomy): Bacteria > Verrucomicrobiota > Verrucomicrobiia > Verrucomicrobiales > DEV007 > JAEUHH01. The sequence continues at coordinate 111,559 of JAEUHH010000079.1, forward strand.
TGCCGTCTTTCCTGCCGACCTTGGCGATGGAGTCTTTCACGAGCGTCACATAGTCGTCCGACTCCGCCGCGGTCGGCGGGCGGAAGGCGAGCGCTTCAAAGAGGTAATCCACCGCCGCGCGCAGGGCCTCATCAGTGGGGGCGGCGTCCTCCTCTTTCATCAGATCGATCAAGGGCGTCGCCGGTCTGAGGAATTTCGGGCTGTAAACGATGGCCGTGGGCAGGCCGCGGAGATCGCCCGGCGGTCTGACCTTGTCGTAGGTCGCGGGATCGTCGGTGATCTGCTCGGGCATGCCGACGAGGCTGAGCGGCCCGTAGGCCATGTACTCCAGGATGTCCTCCGCCTTGCCGAGAATCTGGGTCGCCTCGGCGCTGTTGACGGAATAAAAATCGGGATAGTTCTCGAAGCCATGTTTCCGCGCCGAGGACAGCACCACGGGCACGCTTTTCACGGAAGTGGCGTAAGCGACGGTGCCGCCCATCCAACGCAGGATGTTGTCGACGCCAAAGTAGAGTTTCAGTTCGCCGCCATGGTTTGTGGGAACGGCGTCGCCATGCGTCCGCAGCCCCGGCCGGGCGGGATCATAGGGCGGCTCGGTGTTGATGAGTTCGTTGAGCCGCGTGATGTGCTCCTGCGGCGTGACGCGCCAGAGTCTCGCCGGCGAGGCGGTCGGCTTCAGCGTGATGCCTTCGGGGACCTTGCCGAAAAGGAGATCGTGATCGACGAAGTTCGCCTTCTTCGGATCGAGATGGGCGTGAAAGCCGCCCTTGTCCGCGAGAGCCCGCTGCAATTCGCCCACGATCCAATCGGCAAAGCGGAGCCGCGCGACGACCTCCGGCTTCGGCTTTTTCTCGGGAGGCATTTCCCGCAGGGCGACCTGCGCCCAGACCGATTTCCAGACGGCGGCATTGGTTTCATCGACGGCTCCGAGATCGAGCAGATTGAGGTCGGCTTCGGCGGTGGTGTCGTCGTGGCATTCGACGCAATGCTTGTCGAGAAAGCTCCGCGCGAGCCCCTCGAAGGGCTCCTGCACCGGCTCGCCCGGCGTGTAGGTCTCCGCCGCCTGCGCCCCGCTGCCGGCGAGGAACAGGATCGCCACACAGACGACGAAGCCAGTCCGTCTCATGCCAGGATTTCCCGGAGAGGCCCTTTGCCGGAGTCGAACTTGGCGGCGAGCTTTTCCGTCATGTTGTAGCGCTCCACCGG
>JAEUHH010000001.1 GCA_016795505.1 Verrucomicrobiales bacterium
GCGCGTCCGGAGGACTATCGCTGGTGCGGCTATGCCGAGGCGGTGGCGGGGCGACGCCCGGCGCGGCGGGGGCTGTGCGCGATCTTGAATCACACCAGCCACGGGGTGAACCGGGACGTGACGTGGGACTACACGGCCGGAGTCTATCGGATGCTGCTTTTCGGAAAAGGACTGGAGCAGGAGGCCGATGCGCAGACGGGTCGGAAGGCGCGGCGGGGATTCAGCGCGCAACAGATCGAGGCGGAGGAAAGGCGCGAGGGCAGGCTGTCGATCCCGGAGATCATCCGGTGCCGGGTGCGGTATTTCTGCGATGGGGCGGTCTTTGGCTCGGTGGAGTTTGTGAATGGCGTCTTCGAAGCAAATCGCTGGCGCTACGGTCCGAAGCGGAAGACGGGAGCGCGCAAGTTGCGGGGCGGCGCCGACTGGGGAGAGTTGCGAACGCTGCGGGACTTGCAGGTGAGGCCGGTGGGATAGGTGAGCCTTCGGCCGGAGAGATTTCAGGGACTGGCTTCGAAGGGCCGCGCGTTTCCCAAGGGTCGGGCCGATACCTTTGAAAGCGATTCCCTGACTTCGCTGTGAATGCTTTCAAGTCGCACCGATTTCGCATTCACGATCCACGGGCCGACATCCGCGAGCATTCCCGAAGCATCTGCGCGAAAGCGTCTTTCGCGACGGAGAGTGTCGAATCGGCGAGCGATTTCCCCGGCACGGGGGCGAAGCAGTTTTGCATAGGGCAGCCTTTGAGCGGCCAGGGTAAGGCAAAGGCTTTCGACAGTCGCGTTGATGGCGGCAGCCGGACCGCGAGCGGCGCTGAAATCGGGTCCGAAAAACCTTTGCGCGGGGCGGGTCTACGGGTGACGGTCCCGATTCCCTTCGGATTTCACCCTGTCCTTCTTTTCCACGCAATGAGTTCAGACGATCGCTCCTCCAAGCACCTCTATTTCATGGGCATCTGCGGCACCGCGATGGGCTCGGTGGCCGTGGCTTTCCGGGAGGCCGGCTATCGGGTGAGTGGCTCTGACAAGGGGATGTACGATCCGATGAAGGGCTTTCTGGAAAGCCGCGGCATCGGGACTTTCGAAGGATACCGGGCGGAGAATCTGCCCGACGACGTGGACTACTTCATCATCGGCAACGCCCAGAGCCGCGGCAATCCCGAGGTCGAGGCTGTCCTGGACCGCAAACTACCCTATCTCTCTCTGCCGGAGTTGCTGCGCAACTTCGTCTTGCGGGGGCGGCACAACTACGTGGTCACAGGCACCCACGGCAAGACGACGACCGCCTCGCTGGTCGCCTGGGTGTTCGAATGCGGCGGATTGACGCCCAATTTCGTCATCGGCGGCCTGCCGGGGAATTTCGAGCAGGGAGCCCGGATCACGGGCTCGGATCACGTGGTGCTGGAGGGTGACGAGTATGACTCGGCCTTTTTCGACAAGCGGTCGAAGTTCATCCACTACATGCCCGAAGTGGCGATCGTGAACAACATGGAGTTCGACCATGCCGACATCTTCGACGACATCCACGCGGTGCGGAAGACCTTCGGCCACATGATGCGGCTGGTGCCCGGCAACGGGTTGCTGCTGATCAACGGTGACGACCGCAACTGCCGCGAAATGGCCGAGAAGGAGGCGCACTGTCCGGTGAGGAAGGTGGGCTTCGGCCCGGAATGCGATGCGACGATCTCCGACGTAGTCTACAGCGCCGAAGGCTCGGACTTCAGCCTGCTGGGCGAGCGCTATCACATTCCGCTGATCGGGGAATTCAACGTCCGAAACGGAGCCATGGCGGTCTGTGCCGGGCTCCAGGCCGGCCTGCAACCGGGCACGATCCGGGAGGCTCTGGCGTCCTTCAAAGGCGTGAAGCGCCGCCAGGAAGTGCGCGGCACCACGGCGCGGGGCATCACGGTGATCGATGACTTCGGGCACCATCCCACGGCCATCCGCGAGGCGATCGCGGGACTGCGGCACCGCTACCCGGAGCGGCGACTCTGGGCGGTCTTCGAACCGCGGTCGAACACCACCCGCCGCAATGTCTTTCAGCAGGATCTGCCCGACGCACTGAGCCTCGCCGATGCGGTGTGCGTGTCGGCGGTGCCTGACCCGGAAAAGTTCGCGCCGGATCAGAGGCTCGACCCTGAGCGGGTCATGGCCGACATCCGCGGTCGGGATATCCCGGCCTTTTACGAGGCGGATGCCAATGCCATCGTCGCCCGGCTCGGGATCGAGGCGCGCGACTGCGACGTGGTCGTCGTCTTCAGCAACGGTGGCTTCGACGGCATCCACGACAAACTGCTCGCTGCCCTGTGACAGAGGAAGAGCAGCGCTATCTCGTCGAGCACGACGCACACGACTTCGGCGCCCTGCTGGATCGGTGGCGGGTTCTGATGAGACCCTGTTGCCTCTCCGAGCATACCCTGTCTGATCAGCAGGGCCACCCGGTGGTGGCGTATGTCACGGAGCGATTCGACCGGACGGCACGACGGGGAGCGTCCGAAAATGTGTATCTCTGCGCCGGGGTGCATGGCGACGAGCCGGCGGGTGTGTGGGGATTGCTGGAATGGGCGGAGACGCATGCGGAACGCCTGCGTGGGCTCCCGGCGGCGATTTTTCCTTGTTTCAATCCCTGGGGTTTGATTCACAACCGGCGTCACGACGAGGCGGACCGGGATCTCAACCGGTTGTTCCACCTCGATGAGGTGCCGGCGATCCGCGGCTGGCGGGAGGTGGTGGGAGATGCGGGCTTTCGGCTGGCGCTGCATCTGCATGAGGACTACGACGCCCGCGGCATCTACCTCTATGAGCTGAGCGAATTGAGCGCCGACATCGGGGAGCGCTCGCTCGCCGCGACGGAGGCAATCATTCCCCGTGAGCCGCGACCCGAGGTGGATGGGTCGCCCTTCGAGAACGGCCTGCTGAGACGGGGCGACGATCTGGAGCGGGTGGTCAGCGAAGAACTCGGCGGTGGCTACCCCGAGGCGATCTGGATGTATCTGAAGCACGCCCAGGCGGCGTTGACCTTTGAGACGCCGAGCGAGTATTCGCTGTGGCGGCGGGTGCGCGCTCAGAGCCGGTTCATCGAAGCCGCGCTGGCGGCTGCGGAGATCGGGTGAAGAGTGACCGCGAGGTCACTCCGCGGCGGCGGCGGGAGCGGAGGCCGCGGCGAACTGGAGGCGCGGCTCCGACTCGATCAGGTCGCGGATCTCGTCCCATCCGCCGGCTTTCTGGAGCTGGAAGGTGTGCAGATAGGCGCGGACGAGCTCGGGATCGTTTTCGGCGAGCAATTTTTCGACGGTCGATTTGAGCTTTGCCGGGTCGATCTCGTCGGGCAGGTCGTCGGCGGCGCCGTCGCCGTCATGGGCGATGCCGACGCCGTCGAGAAAGTTCACCAGCAGGTCGCGCTGGGCTTTGAGCAGCCAGAGCTGGAGCAGGTGCTCGCACACGCCATCGGCGCCCTTCATGGCGACGGTCTTCTGGAGCCATTCGTACTGTTGCTCGGGTGATTTCTTCTGCACAAAGATGGGCCGCAGCTTCCGTCCTTGGGCCAGCGTGGCGAGGGCGGTGCGGTACACTTCCTTCTGCTCGGTGCGCAGGTAGTGGAAAATGCCGCGGGTGAATGCGGGGGTGCTGTGCTGGAAGATCTGGTGGGCCTTCATCGTGGAAAAGTTGTCCGGGGACCGGCGGGCGTAAAGGAAAGGGCATCGCTGGAATTGTCCAGTCTTTCCGGTGGGGCGACCGAAAATCGGGCTGTCCGCCGCCGGGACCGCGGTATCGATCGCGGTGGGCGCGCTATTCCGGGATGGGATCGCCGCGCCGGACCGTCTGGCCCTCCCAGACGGCTTCGTCGGTCTCACGATCGTAGGTGAGTACGCGGCTGGCGCTGTTGGGCGCGGGAGGCAGGTCGATCTTAGGCAGCCAGCGGCGGTGGTCCGCGATGACGGCGGCGTGCTCGGGATTGGCGGCGAGGTTTTCCCACTCATTCGGGTCCCGGCGCATGTCGTAGAGTTCCTCGGTGCCGTCGGCGTAGCGGATGTAGCGCCAGTTTTCGCTGCGGATGCCGTGGTTGCCCTGGTTGTGGCTGGTGATGGCGGGTCGCTCGCGCGGGGTCGCGGCGTCACGGAGTTGTGGGGTGAGGCTGAGGCCTTCGAGGTCATCGCGCGGGGTGAGGCCGCAGAGTTCGATGAGCGTCGGGTAGATGTCGAGCAACTCGGCCGGCTGGCGACAGAGTTGTCCGGCCTTTACGCCTGGGCCGGCAAAAATCAGCGGCACGCGGGTGCCGTCGTCCCAGAGGGTGTTTTTTCCCGTGATGGCTTTTTCGCCGAGGTGCCAGCCGTGATCGCCCCAGAGGACCACGATGGTGTTGTCGGCTTGGCCCGATTGATCGAGGGCGTCGAGGAGACGACCAATCTGGGAATCGACGAAACTGGTGCAGGCGAGGTAGCTGCGGACGAGGTTCCGCCATTGGTTGCTCTCGCGGGCCCACTTCAGGCGTGGCTCGGGGAGGTTCCAATGCAGGTACCAGGAAAAGCGGGGGGTGTCGTCGCGATCGTTGTCCAGGATCTTCGGCAGGATGCTGTCATCGTCGGGATAGAGATCGAACCACTTCTGGGTGGCGTAGCAGGGCACGTGGGGGAGGAAAAAGCCGGCGGCGAGAAAGAACGGGCGGTCCTTCGGGGCGGCGTGGATCTGCTCGACTGTCCACGTGGCGACCTGGTAGTCGCCCTTGCCGGTGTCGTCGTTGTCGAGAGGCCAGACGCCCCAGTCCATCAGGGGATGGTCGCCCATCGGGGTGGGAGGGATGAGCTTTTTGGGTGGCTTGGTGCCGACTCCGCCATAGGGGGCGGTGACTTGGAATTCAGGAGCGGCCGCTGGTGCCTTGGGGTTGGCGTTCGCTTTTCCTTTTCCTCTTCCTTTGCCGGCGCCCCCGCCGGTGCCGCCGTGATAGATCTTGCCGGTGGCAAGGGTGCGATAGCCGTGGTTGGCAAAATGCTGCGGCAGGGCGACACGGTCTTTCCACTCGGGGAGGGAACGGAACCATGGGGAAAGGCCGTAGATGCCGGTGGTGGTCGGGCGCAGGCCGAGCATCAGACTGGTCCGCGAGGGATTGCAAAGCGGGGCATTGCAATGGGCGTTGCTGAAGCTGGTTCCCCGGGCGGCCAGTCGGTCGAGGTGAGGCGTTTTCGCCAAGGGGTGTCCGCCCAGGTGGCCGATCCAGTCGTTCTGGTCGTCGATGGCGATGAAAAGCACATTGGGCTTGTCGGCACCGTGCAGGGCGGCCGGGAGCAGGATGAGAGAGAGAAGCAGGCAGGTGAGGTATCTCATGATGGATTGGTGGTTGTTTGGCTTACTTCTGGTTCGCCTTGCCTTTGCCCTTGCCCTTGTCTTTTCCTTTACCCTTGGGTTTTGGCTGATCGGCCAGGGTCTTTCGGGTGAGTTCGGTGAAGGCGGCGGTCTGCGCCTCCCAGGCGGCGGCGAGTTCCTTGACCTTTTCGGGCTGGGCAGAGGCGAGGTTCTTTTGCTCGGCGCGGTCGGTGGAGAGATCGTACAGTTCCCAAGGCTCGCCTTCGGCGGCTACCAGCTTCCAGTCGCCCATGCGGATGGCGCGGTTGCCTTCGTGGAGCCACCAGAGGCTGTGCCTGTCGATCGTCGCGTCACTGGCAAATGCTGGAACCAGGCTGTGGCCGGGCGCGGTCGGGATCGGTTCGCCTTCCCAGGTCTCCGGTTTGGGAATGCCGGCGAGTTCCAGCAGGGTCGGGACGATGTCGATGACATGAGCCGGCGTGTGGCGCAGTTCGCCGCGTGCGGAGATGCCCTGAGGCCAGTGAACGATGAGGGGCGTCGAGATGCCGCCCTCATGGACCCAGGTTTTGTGGCGGCGGAAAGGCGTGTTGCAGGCACTCGAAAATCCCGGGCCGAGGCACAGGTAGGTCGGGGCGCTGCCGGGTTCCGCGGTCGGATCATGACCGCCATTCCGGACCATGATTTCCGCGCTGGCACCGTTGTCGGAGGCGAAGAGTATCACGGTGTTCTCATACTGCCCCATGGCTTTGAGCTGTTCGACGATGCGACCGATCTCCTGGTCCATGCGATCGACCATGGCGGCATGGATGGCCATCTTGGTGGCTTGAAAGCGCTGCTGGGTGTCGGTCAAGTCCGTCCACGGCAGCGGTCGCCCGATTTCGCCCGGACCGAGTTTTTCGAAGGCATCGGGAAAGTGGTAGGGCGGACCGACCTCGGGTTCCAGAGCGGACAGGGGGGTATTCACCAAGCCCAGCCGGGTCTGCCGCTCATGGCGCGCCACCCGCATTGATTCCCAGCCGGAAAGGTAGTGGTCCCGATACTTCGCAATGTCTTCGGGCAGGGCATGGAGGGGAAAGTGGGGGGCGATGAAGGGGATGTAATGGAAGAAGGGACGGTCGGCGTGCTGGGCCGCGTGATCCTTCAGGCATTCGATGGCGTGATCGGCCGTGGCAATGGTCGCATAGTAGCCGGATTCGTCAGCCGGCACCGTCACCGGCTTGTCATCGATGGAGTTTCCCGCGGCGGTGAAGAAGTTTCCCTGATTCCGCATGTCGAGTGACCGGTCGAAGCCGCCGGCGAGTACGGGTCCGTCGACGTGCCACTTCCCGCTGTGATAGCTGCGGTATCCGGCGGCCTTGAGGAAGTCCGGCAACAGGCGCGCCCACTTCTGCCTCACCCCCTGACCACCGCCCGGCACTTCGGGCAGGGCATCGCGGTGAATCTGCTGGGCGTAGTAGCCAGTCAGCAGGGCGCCTCGGGTCGGCCAGCAGCGGGCGGTGTTGTAGAACTGGGTGAATCGGAGGCCATTGGACGCCAGGCTGTCGAGCGTGGGGGTCTCGATCTCTCCGCCGTAGCAGCCGATGTCCGAATAGCCGAGGTCATCGGCGAGGATGAAAATAAAATTCGGCTTCTCGGCAGCAGGGGAGAGACTGGCGGACAGGGCGATGAGAGACAGGCAGAGGAGGAGTCGGGTGAAACGCATGGCAGAAGGGGGTGGTTGATGGGTGGATGGGGAGAGCGAGCGGGCTTAGTTCTTGGGTGGCGTGATCTTTCGGGGCTGGGTCTTTCCGGCCGAGGGACGGTTGGCCGCGCGACCATTGGGCTGGGAAGCGTTGAAGGCCGGATTCGGAATGGGAAAGCGGGCGCCGACTTCCTGCTGCCACGACTTCAGTTCGCTACGCAGGCGTTCCACCGTGGCCGGTTCCATGGCGGCCCGATCCTGTTGCTCGGCGAGGTCGGACGCGAGGTTGAACAACTCGACCCGGTTGTCCTCGTACCACTCGATCAGCTTCCAGTCACCCCGACGAATGGCCGCGCCGGGAGCTCCACCCTGGTTACCGTAGTGGGGATAATGCCAGAACAGGGAGCGTTCCGGCAAGGGTTTGCCCTGAAAAGCCGGCATCAGGCTGACGCCGTCCAGCTTTTGTCCCGGCAGAGGCGATGAGCCGGTGATGTCGAGCAAGGTGGTAAACAGATCCGGGCTGCTGACAGGATCTGACACGACGGATCCGGCCTTGATCACCGCGGGCCATCGGGCGATGAAGGGCTCCCGAATGCCGCCCTCGTAAAGCCAGCCTTTGCCGCCCCGCAGGGGCAGGTTTGAGGTCGGCCAGCCTTCACTGGTGGACAGTCCCCCATTGTCGCTGGTGAAGATAACCAGGGTATTGTCAGCGAGGCCCAGTTCATCGAGCTTTGCCAGTACCCGACCCACAGCTTGGTCCATTGCTTCGACCATGCCGGCATAGACGGCGTGCTCCTGAACCAGGCGGACGTCGCGTTCGCCCTCGCGACCCCATTTTTCCTGCAAGCCGAGTCGTTCCCGTTTGGCTTCGTATTTTTTCTTCAAGTCCTCGCGTGCCATCAGGGGCGTGTGAACGTCGTAAAAGGAGTAGTAGGCAAAAAACGGGCGGTCGCGGTTCTCTTCGATGAAGGTTGCAGTCTCTGCGGCGAGGCGGTCGGGCAGATGCTCGCCATCCGGGCCGTCGGTGAGTCGGGGATTGCCGTAGGGGGAGAAATATTTCTTTCCGCCATACGGACCGCCGCGGTCATGGCCGCCGCGGTTGATGTCGAAGCCCTGGTTCTCCGGCCACCAGCCCTCCGGGCCAAGATGCCATTTGCCAGCGAAGAAGGTGGCATAGCCCGCGGCCTTCATCGCCTTGGCCAGAGTCGGCGCATCGAGGGGCAGGCGGTCCGCGTAGGGAGCGGGCAGTAGTTGGGTGTTCCGCTTCCATTGTTCCGGAGTCAGCGGCGCACCAATATAATCGGTGATGCCGAGCCGCTGGGGCCATTGCCCTGTCATCAGGCTCGCGCGCGTCGGCGAACACACCGGGCAGGCCGCGTAGGCGTCGGTGAATCGGGCGCCCTGGCTCGCCAGACGATCCAGATGCGGCGTTTCATAAAAAGTGCTGCCGTAGCAGCCCAGATCGCGCTGCCCGAGATCGTCGGCAAGAAAAACGACGACATTGGGCCGATCGGCCCCAAAGACGGGCGATGAGAGGAGGGCGCCCAGGAGAATTAGCGATGTGATAGCTGATTTCATTGCGGTAGTACCGAAAAAGGTGGGGTATTTGGGCTCAACCGATCTCCCGGCGGCCAACCTGATCCTGGGGACCGGATTCCAGACCGGTAAGAGTCTCGGCGTCGGGTTTGCCCGGTCCGATCTTCAGGGTGTAGCGGCCGGGTGCGTAGACCCGCGGTTGGAAGCGGTCCTCCCAGGCCCGCACGGTGTAAATGATTTCGCCGCTGGATTCTTCGATGACTTGGATGACCGGGCGCCGTCCCTTGGCAAAGACCAGTTCAGGGAGGTATCCTGCGATCTTCCGGCCGTCGTTCGCGTCCATCTTCACGGTGACTGGCCAGCCGGGGAACTGCCCGCCGTCCCCCTCTCCGACTTCGGCAAAACGCGGCCAGCACTCGAACACGATCTGCCGGGTGCTTTTGCGGAATCGGGCGATCCCGTAGCCGTCGGCCCGCTGTTTCTCATCCTGGATGTTTTCCGGATTGGCGTAGGCGAGCATGGCGATTCGGTTGCCTAGTCCGTCCTTGAAGTCACCGGTCCAGGGCAGCGGACTCCCGGGCACGGGGTTCGGACCGGGCTTTTCATCCTCGGGATGCCACCAGCGGCCGTAGATCGTGTTGACCAGGGCGGGGCTGGTGAATCCGTAGGGACCGTCGCCATGGTCGTCGATCCCGTGCTTCACCACCACGGCGAGGTGCTGGTCACCGCAGAGATGCACCGCCCAGGCGCGGCGGATCTCGGTAAGCGCCCGGTTGCGGGCGGTCTGGGGCCAGCCGTTGCAGTCCAGGTCGGCGAGCAGGCGGTCGTCGCGCCCGCCATGCATGTGGACGGCACCGCAGAAGGCAGTCTGCGAGAGGACACACTTCATTTCGGCACCCGTCCAGTCCTGTCCCCACTCGCGGAGGAATCGCTCCTGACGCTCGCCGAGTAGTTGCAGGCCGGGCAGATCGATCGATTTCGGATCGTAAGTGGGATCGTTGATGTGATCGGGGCGGGGACCCATCTGGGGGATCTTTCCCGCCGGACCGGACTTGAACTTGCGATCTTCGAGAATCGCGAAATCAATTCCGCCGATGGACAGTCGGGTGAAGTAAACGCCGATGCCGCGATCCACCGGAGCGGGATCGACCGGGTCGGGCAAATTGCCGCTCTGCTGGCGCTGCACCTGATTCACATAGGCAACCGGATAGAAGTAACCGCCGTCCGCATTGCCGGCCAGGGTCGACTGTTTCCCATTCTCACCCCACAGGTTCGGGTGTCCCACGTCGTGATCGTCGGGGATGCAGACCGTGGGCCGGTCGCGCATCACATCGCGGAACTGGAGGCCAAATTCGATCCAGCCTGCGGTGTGTTCGGTGTGCCGATAGGTCTGATCGCCGGCGAAGAAAAGCAGGTCGGGATCCTGCGCCTGCAGGTTTTCGATGATCTCCGGTCGCAGTCCCGTGGTGCGGCTCGAGTTGCACGACATGTTGGCCACCACGATCTCATCCTTGTCCACCGGATCGCGGCGCACCAAGCCCTGAAACAGCGCCGCCTCGCCGTGGCGGACCCGGTAGGGTACATCCTTCGTCCCATCCCATCCCTCGATGCGGAAATGCGCATCCCATCCCGGATAGAGCACTTCCGCCTTCGCCGCTTCGGCCCAGACTCCGTCGCGCTGAAATTCGAGCCGGGCCTCGCGAGCCTCGCCCGGTTTGAGCGGATAAAGCTGCGCCACCAGCTTCAAAATCCCATTTTGCTGGGTATACAACGCAAAGGCCACCACCTGGTCGCGCGGCACATCCATCGGCGGGGGGGCAGATTGGCCGCCGCCTCCTTTTTTTGCCTTTTTTCCGTCCTTGGCAGGCCCTTTCTTGGGAGCTGCTGCCGCTGCTCCCTTGGTCCACCAGTCACCGGTGGCGAGGGAGTCCAGATTTGGGAAATCGGCCCCGAATGGGCGCGCGTCGAGTTGGGCGTCGACCCGCAGGGGTGTTGCGGTGAGGGCGCCGAGTCCGGCGGCGGTGAGTTTGAGCGCCTGGCGGCGGGAAAGGGGCTTTTTCATCAATGATTGGAGTCTTTTCAGGAAGAGGGGTAAAAGCGCGAAAGGGAGGTGCCGTCGCCGTGCTCACGGCTCGGTCAGGTTCGGCGCCCAGATCGGGCCCTCCTGGACGGCCGGCGTCTTCCCATCGGCCGGGAAGGTCCCCTGCGCGGCACTGCGCAATTTCTCACTCAGTTCAGCCACGGTGACGGCGTGCTCGGGGCGGCTAACCAGATTGACGAGTTCGCCCGGGTCAGCGTCATGGTCGTAAAGTTCGCGACCCTGCTTTCCTTCGTCCCATTCGGTGTAGCGCCAGCGGTCGGTGCGGAGGCTGTACCCGAAGAAGCGGTTTCCGTCCGAGCCGGCGTCTCGAGTCACTGTCGCGCGCCGGGCGCCGCCGCCTCGAGTCACCTGGGTGATGGCCCAGCCTCGCCCCTTGGCTTTGGGGTCTTTCAGCAGGGGAGCCAGACTCTGTCCCTGCAGATTGGCGGGCGCCTTCACCCCAGCCAGTTCCGCCAGAGTGGGGTAGAGATCGATGTGGCTGACCGGTTCGGACACGGTGGCTCCGCGGGCTGCGCCAGGGGCGACGATCAGCATCGGCACCCGGGCGCTGCCTTCGAACAGGCTCATTTTCTGATAGAGGCCATGCTCGCCCATGTGATAGCCATGGTCGCTGGTGAAAACAATGATGGTGCTCTCTGCGAGACCGAGACGATCCAGCGCCGCCACGACGCGTCCCACCTGCGCGTCCATGAAGCTGATGCTGGCATAGTAGGCCTGCGCACAGTCGCGTCTCAGGTCGTCGGTCAACTTGTCCTGTTCCTTTTTGTAGCTCCCCAGCGCCGCGGCGGGCACCTCGGGCGGATTCTGGTCGATGGTGGGGAAAATCCGCATCTTTTCGCGTGGATACCAGCCGAAATAGGGCTCCTTCGGCGCCACATAGGGCGTGTGAGGCCGGAAAAAGCCCACTGCGAGGAAAAATGGGCGTTGTTCCCGCTGTTTTGCGCAACGCTCCAGCACCCACTCGGCATCGGCGGCCATCATGGCATCGGTGTGGTGTTCGTCGCTCTTGGGCGAGGCATACCAACTCAGTGTGCCGCCGAACTGGCCGGGCGTGAGGGTGACGATCTCCGGCTCTTCCTCCAACCGGTCAACTCCCGCGGGATTCAGTTCCAGTTCCCACGAGCCCGGGTCATCGTGTCCGTTGGTGCCGACGGATTTCGGAACATTGTAGTGATAGAGCTTGCCGATGCGGGCGGCGAAGTATCCCGCCTGGCGGAAGGCCTGCGGCAGGCTGACCTGCGAGGGCACGGTCTGACGGAAGATCTGTGCATTGGCCAGGATGCCGTTGCTGTTGGGATACAGGCCCGTCAGCATCGCATTGCGGCTGGGGCCACACAGCGGGAATGTGCAGTAGGCGCGGTCAAATTTCACCCCCCGCGCCGCGAGGGCGTCGATGTGGGGTGTCTTCGCGAGCGGATCGCCGTAGCAGCCGAGATAGTTGTTCAAGTCGTCCGAAATGATGAACAGGACATTGGGACGGTCGGCAGCCGGGGCCGTGCCAAGGACGGCCAGCCATCCGAGAGCGAGGGCAATGAGGGTCTTTTTCATGATCCAACAGGGTTTGATCGGAGAGGAGACAGGGTTTGATCGTGCCTCCGTGAGGGCGATTTTTCTAGCAGAATCGGACGTGCGGGACAAGGACTACCGGACCACGTGATTCAGGGGGGGAAATTGGCTGATGCCGGTCATGGGGGTGGCTTTGGGGCCGTTTTATAACCGGACAGGCCCGGGAAAGTTCCGGCGGAGCATGGTCAGAACTCACAGCCGCCACGGCGAGAGACGAGCTTTGTCCACCCAATTGTGGGAGCCGTAGTCTTGGGAGGCAGGCTGGAACGAGCCTGTCTCGCTGCTGTGTCCGTGCCACGCGGGCGGTTCGAATTCCCGCAGGGATGACCGGGCAGCCTTCAGAGACTGGAGGCAAAGTCATCCAGGGTCTCCGCAAGCAGGGCGGACCGGAGGAGTTGCTTCAATCGATCTGCCCCAGTGACCTGCTGCAGGGTGTCGCGAAGGCCCTCGGGCACATCGCCGAAGCGAATCTGAAGAACCTCTAAAACATCAGCGCGGTGGCCGGCTTCGATGCCACTCTGGAGGCCTTCCTGAAGTCCTTCCTGGATAAACTGTTCGGCGAGAGTCATGGCAGCGTTTCGGATTTCAGGCTCGACAACGAGATTTAACCTACGGTGGAAGGCCTCCTTGTCAACGCCGCCACCCATCAGGTAGCGCAGCACGCGCTCGAAGAGGTCACGACCGGCGCGGGCCAGCAGCGGCTCATCCCAGACG
>JAEUHH010000070.1 GCA_016795505.1 Verrucomicrobiales bacterium
GTTCGCGGTCAGCTTGTGGATGGCGGCCTGCCCTAACAAACCACCACGGACGTGTCCCGGCGGCAAGGCCACCTTCTGCACTTCGACCCCGCTGACGCCGGGAATGCCGTAGTGCTCGGCGAGCCGCTGCGTGAGCATGGCAAAGCCGGGCCGCAGCAGCGAAAGCACGGGCAGGTCTTCGCGGATCAGTTCACGAAGAAAGGCGCGCGTTTCTCCGGCGATGCCCTGATGCAGGAGAAAACGATACTCGGGGTAGAGATGCGGATCGGGCGTGGTCTCGTCGAGACGCCGCAGCTCGAGCCATTGATCGGCGAAGTCGTCGATGAAGCGCCCGCCGCGCGGGTCGTCGAGGAGGCGATCGACCTCGGCCCGGAGCACCTCCGGCCGTGTCAGCGAACCTTCGCGCGCCTTTGCCAGCAGCGCCTCGTCGGGCGGACCGTTCCACAGCCAATAGGAGAGGCGCGAGGCGAGGGCGAAATCCTCCGCATCGATCGAGTGAAACAAGAACTCCGGCGAAGTCAGCACGGCGACGTAGACCCGGCGCATCGCGTCCTCGAAACTGTCCCGCGCGGCGAGGCGCGATTGCAACAGCGCCACGTAGGGTTCGACCTCTTCGGGAGCCACGTCACGTCGAAAGGCCTTCGGCAGGAAGGCCGCGAGCAAGCGGCGCGCGTCTTCCTCTGGCTGCGTCGATTGCACCGTCTCAAGCGGCGGCTTTCGCTCGTGGGGCGGCAGATCGACATGGTAGTTCGGCAGGTACCCCCCGATTCCCCGGACCGCGTCGCGTTGGGGCGGAATCGCCCCGCTCCCCTCCGGCCATGCCGCGATGGGCAGCTCGCCAAACAAACGTCGATGGCTCTCCGGTGGCCACGATTCATGGATGGGACCCTCGATTTCAAACCAATCGATCGCCACGCCGGGGCCGACGTGTTTCGCGGCGCGTCCCGCGACCTGGCCGATGCGCAAGCCGTTCCACGGGATTGAAACGGGGTCGAAGACGAGGCTCTCATGCGCCTCGAGCCATTCCGTAAAGGCCACCTCGTTCGATCGCAGCGATGGCGCGGTGAAGGTCCGCAAAAGCCGCCCGCCTTCCTGTTGTTTGCCCTCCGCGTGCGCCCGCAGCACCGCGGCCTGGTCCGGTCCGGATTCGGGCCGGCCCTGGTTCCAGTGGAAGCCCCAGAGAGACAGCCTCATCCGGTAGGGACCCGCGTAAATCGGCGACACGTTCAGCGCCGACTCGTAGCCCGCGAGATTCGGATTCAGCAGACCGACGGCGCTCTCGCTCTTCGCGGCCTGCAACGCATCGAGTTGTTTCCGTCGCTCCTCCAGATCGGGTCCCTGGTCGCCGACATAACCATTCTTCTCCTCGAAACCGCCGCGCACCGGCAGGGCGGGATCGGGTTGTTTGTCTTTCAACAGCACGAACTGCCCGAGATGCAGGTTGAAGTCGAACTTGAACAAACCCGCGGGATAAATGCGGCGTTTGAAGACCGGCGGCGGCGTGCTCCGCGTCGCGAAGGCGGCATCGAGCGCCGCCTCCACCGCCTCCTCGTAGGCCGCGAGATGGGCGGGCGAGAGATCGAGGGCTCCCGCGATCTTGTTGTATCCGGCGATCCGTCCGTCGGAGGGCAGCATGCCGAGAATGTCGAGCCGCGGCAGCGCAAGGAGATCCTGGAGCGTGTTCTGGAATTCCGTGCGCGTCATCCGCCGCAGGCGGATGCGGCCTTCGCGGGCGAGACGGGCCTCGTCAGCGGCGTGGAGTTCGCGATTGAGCCAGTCGAGCAAGGCCGCGCTCTCCTCCTCGGGCGGACGCGGCTGTTTTTTCGGCGGCATGTCGCCCGCCGCGAGGGCATCGTGGACTTTCACCCAGATGGCGAAGGTGGCGGGGTCGCCGAATCCGGTTTCCAGTGCGCTGAGATCGATCCCATCCTTCTTCACATCAGCGTCGTGGCATTCGACGCAATGTTGATCGAGAAACGCAAACGGCTCGGCCGCGTCGAGAACGGGCGGTAGCAGGAGAAGAAAGGCGGAAAAGAGATGACGCATCGTGAGGTCAGTCCAATATCTACGGGCGGGGCCGGGAAAACTCGACCGGGAAAAATCCACCCGTCGCCGACAGCTTGCGTTTGATTCCACTTGAGAATACCAGCCACCTGCGGGTTTGTCCGACGATGCTTCCCCGACTGCTCAAACCGCTCTTAATCACCACCTTCCTCATCGGCACGGGCATCTGGCTCATCTACTTCGGCTGGACCCGGGTTCAGGCCGATCAGCGGCTCGATCAATCCTCCGCCGTCACCAGCGGGCGTGTCGTCGATGCGGCGAGCCGCGCCCTGTCGAAAGGCGGCCAGTCCTCGTCTCTGACCGTGGAATACACACCGGCCGGGCATGCCCCGATCACGCGGAAGTTCGACGTCGATGGCCGCGCTTACCGGAGCGGTGTCGAATCGGGTATGGTCCAAGTCACCTATCTGCCCGAGGAACCGCAGGTGGCGCGGGTCGTCCGCTTCGACCCGCTGCCCTATTGGATGCTCGTCGGATTCGGCGCGATCGTCCTGCTCGCGGGACTTCTCTGTCTGGGGCTTTTCTGGCGGAAAGGAGTGTGAAAACGTAAGGGCGGTTTTCAAAGCGATCAGACCCTGTCTCATCTCCGATCCAACCCTCTTCGATCAGCGAGGCAACAGGGTCTGATCGTGGCATCCCCCTACCTCAGCGCCTCGATCGGGATCACCGCGAGCTCGGCGCTGTTGTTGTTCCACAGTTCGCGGCCCTCGCCGATGCGGCCGACGTTGCCGCCGTTGTTGGAATAACCCACGTAGAGAAATCCCTCGTGCTCGATGGCGTAGGGATAGGACAGACTGGCCCGCTCGTGACTCTCGCCGGGACCTTCGGAAAAGACCGCGTGACGAATGACGTGGACTTTGGAAAAGACCGTCTCACCCGGTTCGCTGAGCGCGATCGTGAGGGGCGCGCGTCGTTTGCCACCGTCGGCGCTGCTGCTGCACACGAGGTAACGACGGCCGTCGCTGAGCGTGCCCACGTAGGGTTTGCTCGTCGTCATGGGCAGGTTCGAGGGACGCATCGCGCTCCAGGTGCGGCCGTAGTCGCCGCTCGTCGCGACGAGGGCGCGGGCCTCGGCTCCATATCGACTGATATTGGTGACACGTTGGCCATCGACAATGACGGTGGACTCGCCCCACATCGGAAGGCCGGGCACGGGTGCGATGGTGACGAGATCCCATTTCGTGAAGTCGTCGCCCCGGCTGATCGCGACGGCGGCGGGATGGGTGCCTTTTTCCTCATAAACGCCCGCGGTGATCCCGGCCATGATCCAGTTGCCGTCGTCCATGCGCAGCGGCTCCTGCATGGGCCAGAAACCGCCTTCGATGACGGTGCCGAGCGGCTCGAAGGTGCCGGATGTTTCGTTGAGCCGGTAGGCGCGTGTGTGGATGCCCTGCATGGTGCCGGTGTAAGCGCCCATGAAGGCCCAGAGCTTGCCATCGTGGGAAAGAAAGCTGCCGTGACTGACTCCGAAGGGGCCTTCGCCAGCGTCCATCGTGCGCACCTCGCTCCAGCTTTTTCCATCGTCTTCACTCACACAAAAACGCGCCTCTTCGGTGTCGGTGTTCTCACCGCCCTGATTATGGCCGAAGCTGGCGTAGAGTTTGCCCTTGTGAAAAGCGAGGCCGACGCCGTGGAGGAAGCGATACCCGTCTTTCTGGAACTCGTAGGGTTTGATCACCGAGAAGCGCACGCCTTCCAGCACGGGCAGATCGGCGGCCTTGGGCAGGGGCCGGGCGTCGTCCCAGAGCGCGGGAATCTCCGGCAGGCGCGCGCTGACGAGGATCGCTTTGTCGCGGTTGTGATCGAAGGCGAAATGCAGCCAGCGTTTGTCGGCGCTGACGAAGCCGTCGGGATAGTTGAAACGCCCTTTCAGATCGCCGCGCAGGATGCGCTGGTAGGGCCAGGTCTTCATGCCGTCGAAGCTGATCCACAAGGCCAGCGGCGAACGCGTTTTCGGATTCGGATTGTGCAGCAGGGCCACGCTGTCGCCGCCGAGGCCATAGATCGTGGCCTTGGAGCCCGGATTGGGAATGCCGGTCTTCGTGGTGAACGCCGGCCAGGTGAGACCGCCGTCGGTGGACTCGGCCTGATGGAGCACACCACCGAGTCCATCAGCGCGGATGATCATGGCGATGCGGCCGTCGAGAAGCTCGACGATGTTGTTTTCCGCCCAGCCCTGATAGGCGCG
>JAEUHH010000078.1 GCA_016795505.1 Verrucomicrobiales bacterium
CGGAATGGCAAGCAGCTGGCATCCCTCCGGGATGCTCGACATGCGGGTGGATGGACCGGTGGTATCGCTGCGCTCAACCACCGGCTAATGGCTGTGATGCCTCCGGCATCCAATCGGCAGGGCAATCGACCCGACGCCCTTGATCCCGTGCCATTCGGGTCTGATCGGAATGCCACGGGTGGCGGCGAAAGGCCCTCCTAAGACTGCGGGCGTCCGGCCCGCGCCGAATGGGTCTCCAGCAGATTCAGGGAGGCCAGCAGATTCCAGACTGGACGGCTTCGTTTTTTTCCTGCGCGGGAATTTCGGATTCGGCACGGGCGAATGCCGCGGCGTCAGTGGGTGGCGCCGGCAGCGGCCGCAGCAGCGCGCTTGGCGGCATTGGTCTTCATGCGAACGTTGAGCATCTCGACGAAAACGGAGAAGGCCATGGCAAAGTAAACGAAGCCTTTGCTGAAATGGACGTGGAAGCCCTCGGCGACGAGGGTGGTGCCGATGAGGAGGAGGAAGGACAGGGCGAGGACTTTGACAGTGGGATGCCGGCTGATGAAGTCGCTGACGGCTCCGGCGAAGACCATCATGAAGCCGACGGCGATCATGACGGCGATGATCATGACGGTGATGTGATCGACCATACCGACGGCGGTGATGACGGAGTCGAGGGAGAAGACAATGTCGAGGATGGCGATCTGGACGAGGATGGCGCCGAGGGCGGCCTTGCCCTTGGAGGCGTCGTGGGCAGCTTCAGCGTGGCCTTCGACTTTGTGGTGGAGTTCCTTGGTGCTTTTCCAGAGGAGGAAGAGGCCGCCGAGGATGAGGATGATGTCCTTGCCGGAAAATTCGCGGCCGGCGACGGCAAAGAGCGGGTCTTTCAACTGCATGACCCAACTGATGCTGAGGAGCAGGAGGATGCGGGTGAGCATGGCGAAACCGAGGCCGAGGAATCGGGCGCGGGCGCGCTGCTCGAGGGGCAGCTTGTCGACGAGGATGGAGATGAAGACGATGTTGTCGATGCCGAGCACGATCTCCATGACGGTGAGCGTGAGCAGGGCGATCCAGGCCTGGGTGCTGCCAACCCAGGAGAAATCGATGGCGGTGGAGGCGAGGAGGGGCTCGAGGTAGGACATGGCTGGGAAGGGTAAGGCGCAGAGGATAGCCAACGATGTGTGCCCCGCAAGGCCGGAGAAACCGGGACTGCAGTTTCTTTTGCCAAAGACGGCGTCCGCGTTTCCCGAAGGCGCGAGGGTGGCAAGGGAATGGCCCGGACTTTTCAGGTGACGGGCCTGATTCGCACCGTCCTTGAAAGGAAATGGCGCGCCTCCGAAACGCCCCTCATCCTTGAGCAAATGAAATTGATTCGTAGCCGCGCTCGCCAGAGCGTGGAAGTCGGTCCGGCCCTTCTACCGCTCCGGCGCACCACCGTCTGGCGACGGCGGCTACGGGATGCTTCCGAGAGACGGCTGATTTTCATCGGTAGCCGCGCTCGCCAGAGCGTGGACCAGAGCATCGAGCCACCTTCTGGCGACGGCGGCTACGTTGTTGTTAAAACGCTCTAATTCCAGAAATGGTGGCACGGAAAAAGAGCCGATTGGGAAAATGCTGAAATCCTCCGAGAAGTCGCGTCGCGAAGATCGCTTCAAACGCGCATCCTTCCGTGGAATTCCGTGTATTCCGTGGGTACTCAATTTCCTCTTTAGGCTCACTCCTCTGCCACCCATTCCCCTGCCTTCTCCAGGAGGGCCACGCGCAGCCCGCGGGGCGTTGTCACGCGGCGGGATCGGGCGGGCGGCGGGACGCGAGGGCGCCGGCGAGGTGCTCGATGTCGGCTTCGCAGTGGGTGGCGCTCAGGGTGATGCGGAGCCGGGCCTGGCCGCGGGGAACGGTGGGGTAACGGATGGCGGGAATCAGATAGCCGTGCTGGCGCAGGTCATCGGCGGCAGCGAGGGCGGTGGCATTGTCGCCGAGGATGAGGGGCAGGATGGCGCTGTGGGCGGGGAGCCGGAGGCGGTCGGCGAGGTGGTGAACGTGCCGCCAGAGGCTGCGGCGGCGCTCGTCTCCGAGTGGGCCGGCGATCCACTCGATGGCGTGGCGGGCGGCGTGGGCGACGGCGGGCGACGGGGCGGTGGAGTAGATGAAGCTGCGGGCGCGATTGATGAGCAGGTCGATGATGGGCCGGCTGGCGCAGAGGTAGCCGCCGGAAAGGCCGACGGCCTTGCTGAGGGTGCCCATGAGGAGGTCGACCCGCCCATCAGCGAGGCCCAACTCGGCGGCGAGGCCCCGACCGGCGGGTCCGAGGACGCCGTGGGCATGGGCCTCGTCGAGGAGGAGCCAGGCGCCATGGCGTTCCTTCAACTCGACGATGGGGGCGAGGTCGGCGCGGTCGCCATCCATGCTGAAGACGGATTCGGTGACGACGAGGATGCGTCCGGTGGCGGGATCGACCTGGCCGACTGCCCAGCAGAGATGGCTGTCGAGGCGGTCGAGATCGTGATGGGGGTAAATGCGCAGAGTGGCACCACTGAGCCGGGCACCGTCGATGAGGGAGGCGTGGCACAGCTTGTCGAGAATGACGACATCGCCTTTGCCGGCGAGGGCGGTGAGGGTGCCGACGGCGGCGGCATAGCCGGAGGAGAAAGTCAGGGCCGCAGCGGTGCCTTTGACGGCGGCGAGGCATTGCTCCAGCTCGTCATGGGGGCCGAGGGTACCACAGATGAGCCGGGAGGCGCCAGAGCCGGCGCCGTGGCGGGCGACGCCCTCGATGAGCGCGGCCTTGAGACGCTCGTCGGCGGCGAGACCGAGGTAGTCGTTGGAGGAGAAATTGAGGTAGTCGCGACCATCGATGTGGACGCGTGGTCCCTGGGGTGAATCGATGCGGCGGAGGCCGCGACGCAGGTGGCGGGCGTCGAGGTCGTCCAATTCATCCCCGGGCGAGCGCATGTCGGGTGGGCAGGTGGGCGGGCCGACGGCGGCTCAGGGCGCGTCGGCTTCTTTCCCGTCGGCCGGCGGGGCGGGTGCGGATGCGGGGGCTTTCTTGGCGGCGGCGGCGCGTCCGGCCTCGAGGGCGGGCAGGGCGGCGAGCAGGTCGACGGCCTGGCGCAGCACGCGGTCGCGCAGGATGGGCCGGTCCCAGTCGGTGTCGCGGCCATTGCTCTTGGCGACATAGTAGTCGAGCTCGGGATCGGTGCCGGCGACGAGGGCGGCTTCGTTCATGCGAGGGCGGGCCTTCTCGAAGACGAAGGCGGCGAGCCCGTCGCGTTCGGAGGCGCGAAAGACGGCCTGCTTCACATTCGACGGCACGACGGTGACGACATCGGGTGTGACGCCTTTCTGGAACAGCGAGGAGCCGTCGGGCAGCGCGACCTCGGCGACGGCGTAGCGGAGGATGCGGTCGGCGGCGAGGGGCACGTCGCGGTATTCGACGGTCATGCCAATGGTCGTCTCGCCGATGACGAGGCTGCCAGTGGTGTTGCGCAACACGGCGGCGATGATCTCGCCGACATTGCCCGTCTCGCGATCGATGAGCACGATGATGCGACGGTCCCAGACGACGGCGCCGGCGCGGGTGGTGAACAGGCGCGGCCTGTCCTCGTGGGGGCGACGGATTTTGAAGACGAGTTCGCCGCCCGGCCGGAAGCGGCTCAGGATCTGGGCGGCGATCTCGAAATCGGCCATCGCCTGGGGCGAGCGCAGATCGACGATCAGGGTGTCGAGCCCGGCTTCGCCGGAAAAGCGCACCAGGGCCTTGTCGAGCGCCTCGAGCTCGTCCCGGCGATATTTGCCGAAACGGACGTAGCCGACTTCGGGGCTGAGCTTTTCGGAAAAGAAGGCGTAGGGCGCGTCGCGGGCCTCGCGATCGGCCCGGGTCAGGAGCATGGCGCCGAAATCGAGGCGCTCCAGCAGGCCCTGCATGGCGGCGCGGTTCAGCTCGAGGTAGCTGAGGGACTCGCGCTTGATGTAGTCGGACCGCAGGACGCGGAAGGCCTCCTGGAGGCTGGCCTGGTCGAGCTCACCGACGAGGTCTTTCAGTTCCACAGCCTCGGCGGCGGGCGGCGCGGCGGCTTTGCCCGTCTCGGCAGCGACGGCGGGGCTCCCCACCGGCGCGAGGAGCGTCAGCAGGGCGATCGATCGGAGGCAGCGCGGGAGATCCAGCATGGCAGCCGGTCAGACTACGCCTTCCGGAAAATGGTTCAACGCGCGAATCGCGCTCCTCCCCTGCCCCGCCGGCCAGACATGCGCCTGGTGGATGGCGGCGGTGATGTAGCGCTTGGCCCGGTCGATGGCCTCGGGCAGCGCCAGCCCGAGCGCCAGACCGGCGGCGATCGCGGCGGACAGGGTGCAGCCGGTGCCATGGGTGTCGATGTCGGCCACCCGCGGAGCGGCGAATCGGTGAAAGCCGGCGCCGTCCCACAGCACATCGACCGCCTCGGGTCCCTGCCGCCAGTGGCCGCCTTTGATGAGCACAGGGCAGCGGTAGCGGTCGGAAAACTCGATCGCCGCGGCTTCCATCTCCGACTCCGCGAGATCGTCGACGGTGCGATCCAGCAGCACGGCCGCCTCGGCGAGATTGGGCGTGGCCACGGCGGCCATCGGGAGCAGCCGATGCCGGTAGCTGTCGATGGCCTCCTCCACCAGCAGGCGATCGCCCGAACTGGCCACCATCACAGGATCGACGACGACAGGAAACTGCCCGCGCCGCTCCCAGAGGAAGTCGCAGACCACCCCGACCAGCGCCGGGTTCGCCAGCATGCCGGTCTTTGCCGCCCCGATGGCAAATCCCTCGGCGACGGTGTCGAGTTGCTGACCCAACAGCGTCGCCTCGACCGCCTCCCAGGCCACCACCCGGCCGGGGATCTCCGCCACGATGGAAGTCGCGGCACAGAGACCATAGACACCGTGCGCGGCAAAGGCCTTCAGATCAGCCTGCAAACCGGCGCCCGAGGAACTGTCGGAGCCGGCAATGGTCAGGGCAACGGGCGGGGCGGAATCGGGGCGGAGGGCATTCATGGGCGGAGTCACTGGTCGCACACGATGCCGACGCTGCATCCGGGATGTGAGGGCGGGCGACGGAGGCGGAAAAAACCGAAAAATATCTGTGACAGATTCGCTGGAACCGAATAGAACAAACTCATGACTTTGGGAAGGCTGCCCCGCCCCCTCCTTCGCGTGCCGATCCGCGATCGGCTCGCCCCCTTTTCGCGCACGGGCCCGGCTCCTGTGGGACGGATTACTTGTCCCTCCGCCATCCCCCAGACCCAGCGCGAGCGATTCCACGACGCCACCGACACCGGTCCGCTCCATGGCCCCACTGGGACCGCAGGCGTCTCGCCTGCCCCATCAGCCCGCCGCTCTTACCCATCCTCCTACCCAGACTCCACCGGGCACGACGACCGCTACCACTACGACGGCCTCTATCAGGTCACTAGGCGCGAGCAGGGCTCGCTGACCCTCGATCAGACCGCCGTCTGCGGCGTGCCCGCCGAGGCCGAGGCGTTTGCCTACGATCCCACCGGCAATTGTCGCACCGCTTCGCGTTACGACCTGGAGCGCGGTTCCGCTTCCCTACACCCGCCATTGAGCGCTTCCGCGCCATTCCAGTGGCTCGGCTACCGCAAGGACGAAGCCGGAGCCACCGTGCTCGATCAGGAGCGGAAGAACAATCGCGACAACCAGATTGTGCAATTCGACGGCTCCGGCGCTGGCGTTTCGTATGACAAGGCCGGCAACGCATTGCGGATGCCGCCGACCCGGCTCGGCGACTGGGCGCAGCATTACCGCCTGACGTGGGACGCGTGGAACCGCCTCGTCCGCGTCCAGACCGACGACGAGTTCGCGCCCCCCGTCGCCGAGTACGCCTACGACGGCGCCTTCCGGCGGATCACCGTCAGCAATGGCATCCTGACCATCGGCACCTATTACAACGACCTCTGGCGTCCCGTCGAGGAGCGCCTCGAGGGACAGAGCGATCCGCTGCGCCAGTACGTGTGGGGCGCACGGCCCGGGCATCGGGACGAATTGATCCTACGGGACCGCGACACGGGCGGCGGTTCGCTCGACGAGCGGCTCTATTGCCTGATGGATTACTTCGATCCCACCGCCGTCATTGACCCCTCTGGCGGAGTGGTGGAGCGCTACGGCTGGTCGGCCTTTGGCCAGCGTCGGGTCATGGATGCCGACTGGGCGCCGCGGTCTTCGAGCGCCTATGCCTTCGACTTCGGGTTCCACGGGCAGTTCCTCGATAGCGACACGGGCTACTACAACTACGGCTACCGGTATTACAGCCCGCAGATCGGCCGGTGGCTGAGTAAGGATCCGATCGGGGAAAGTGGTGGAGCAAATCTAAGTTCCTATTCAAATAATAACTCCAAAAACACAGCCGTCCCACAGCAGGGACGCGATTGAGGCTGAAAAGCGGGCTGGCGCCCTTCGTTCCCCTGCCACTCGGTAGGGGTGTATGAACAAAAAACCGCCAGCCCGATCCAACGTTACCGTCCTCCAGCAATTGCTC
>JAEUHH010000028.1 GCA_016795505.1 Verrucomicrobiales bacterium
ATCTTGGATCTTGGATCTTGGATCTTGGATCTTGGATCTTGGATCTTGGATCTTGGATCTTGGATCTTGGATCTTGGATCTTGGATCTTGGATCTTGGATCTTGGATCTTGGATCTTGGATCTTGGATCTTGGATCTTGGAAGGGGGCGGCTACCTCATTTATCTGTCAACTTTTCACTTGGCTCTTTTGACTTCTTTCATCAGTCGATGTCTTTCCCCAGTCTTCCGACCATTGCCCTGACCTCGAGCCCGATCCAGGCCACTCCATTGGCAGCGGCAAGGAGCAACCAACCGATCGAGACAGCACGCAGCCAGGGGCCGGAGCCAGGCTGGAGCGCGAATATCAGACAAACGCCGGTTAGCAGGCCGAGAAAGAGCCTGCCGCAGAAATGCCCCGAGGGCTCCGCGAGTTTCCGCACACCGGCCAGTCGCAGCAGGCCATCGATCGCCGATGCCGCGAAGATGAGCGCGTGGATGCCGGCGAAAAAGCCCGGCACCGTGAGCGCCGCCACCGCGAGCCAGCCGCCGACCGTCTCCGGGCTCAACCAGCGGACCCACAGCCCCGCCACCAACCCCGATACCGTGAGCGTGACCAGCCAGGCCAGCGCGACGGTCTCCCCACGATCCTGACCCGGCCGGTTCGACCACCACCGCGGCAGTCCGTCGTCCGGGGGTCGTCCCACGCCCAGCGCTTCCCGGACAGATGCCAGCAACCGCCCGAGGGAGGTGACAGCACGGTCGGCCGGTCGGATCTGGCGTTCGAGCGAGGGAATCATGGGGGTTTTCCGAAGGATGTCAGCCTATGGGATACACGGATCGGCCCGGAATGAAAAGGAATCGATGGGCCGGGCGGGCTGACCGAGTCGAAACCGACAGCCCCACCCCGCCGGAGCCAGTCACGGCTTTGAGGCGCCGTTTTCCTCCCAAAAAACCGGCTCGAATACGAACCACTGCTCCCAGTGCTCGCGGATCACCGGCAGCAGGACTTCCTGCGCCCAATGCGTCGCCGCCCGGACGATGGCCGCCTCCCGGTCGCGCGACTCGGCCCGACAGTAAAAAGGCGGCAGCTCCACGATGCGATAGCGCCGCCAACCGACCCGGATCGCAAACAGCGGGTGAATCGGCGCACCCGTCGCCAGGGCCAGCACGAAGGGCCCCTTGGGCAGACGCATCCGCACCGGCCTCGCGGGATCGCCCGACGGCGACACCAGCACCTCCAGCGGACGGATGTCGTAGAGCACCCGGTCTCCCTGGATTGCCACCAGTTCGCCGCGCTGGATCGCCTGCACCAGCGTGATGCCGAGCAGGTGATCGCCCCGGTTGTACAGCACGGCGAGGTCTTCCCGCCCCTGCGCCGCCAGTTCCCGCTCCATCCAGGCCTGCGTCTCCGGATGCCGCTCTGGCGCCCGCACCGCATTGAGCCGGCGACCGAACTGACCGGCAAAAAGAGTCGCCGCCACATCATAGTTTCCCATGTGCGCCGTCAGGATGATGCCGCCGGGCCGAACCGCCGCGTCGCCCGTGTTTCCGGCTGGGGCCGCCACCCGATCCGGCCGGTCGGGCACGACGATCTCCCAATCGATCACCGATTCCCCCAGCCGCGAGCGCGAGCCGTCCGCCACCGAAAACGCGAAATTCCACACCACCCGGTAGGCATCGAGCCAGAGCCGCACCCGCCCGCGATCCGGGAACAAGACCGCCAGATTGGCCATCAATCCCCGCCGAACCGGTCCACCGATGAGGAATAGCAACCCCGAGTAAAACGCGATGTAGAGCGGCTCCAGATACGGCGGACAAACCGTCGCTCCCCAGTGCTGGAATTTGAGCGTCAGATCCCCGTAGGCGCTGAAGCGCCGCAGCCAGCCGCGGGGTGGTGAGGGCTCGGACATCGGTCGTAGGGTCGGTCGGGATCGGTTCGGCGGGTGATGGGCCGCCCTGCGCACTGGGACAGCCACCCCGGCCCGGTTTCAAGCAGGGAGAGTCGGTCGGGAGCGGATTTCGCGGGTTCGGCGGGCGGGGTTTCCGGGCGAAGGGGGGGCCTCCGGGGTGCCAAAAAAAGGCTCGCCTTTCCGATCGGCTTGGGATTGCATCGGGAGCATGCAACCTGTCCCGCCCCCAACTGATCCCGGCTGGTCCCGCCGTCATTTCGTGCGCCTCGGCGCCGCCACGGCGGCCTGGCATGCCGCCATCCCCAGAGCCGTTCATGCCGCCCCCGATCAGCGCATCCGACTCGGCCTGATCGGCTGTGGCGGTCGTGGCACCGGTGCCGCCGTGCAGGCCATGGCCGCCGGTGATGAGGTGCGCCTGACCGCCGTCTGCGATGTCGAGCGCGCCACCGCCGAGCAGGCCGTCGCTTTGGCCGCGAAACAGAAGCCGATGCAGGTCGAAGTCCCGGCGGATCGCATTTTTTCCGGCTTCGAGGACTACAAGACGGTGATCGCCGAGTCCGACGTCGTCATTCTGGCGACGTCGCCGGGTTTCAGGCCCCTGCATTTTGAAGAAGCGGTGCGACAGGGCAAGCATGTCTTCATGGAAAAGCCGGTCGCCACCGATGTCGCCGGCATCCAGCGCGTCCTCGCCGCGGCCAAGGTCGCCAAGGAGAAGAATCTGAAGGTCGCCGTCGGCCTGCAGCGCCGCCACGAGCCGACTTACTCCGATTTTGTGAAACGCATTCAGGATGGTGCCCTCGGCGAGGTGAAATACCTGCGTGCCTTTTGGAACGGCTCCTCCCGGCCCGGCAAGGAGCGCTCCGAAGACGAGTCGGAGCTGCGCTACCAGATCCGGAACTGGTACTACTTCACCTGGCTGTCCGGCGACCACATCGTGGAGCAGCACGTGCACAATCTCGACGTGGCCAACTGGATCATGGGCGCCCACCCGGTCCGCGCCCAGGGCATGGGCGGCCGCGAGGTGCGCAACCTGCCCATCAATGGCCAGATCTACGACCACCACTTCGTCGAGTACGAGTACGCCAATGGCGTCCGCCTGTGGAGCCAGTGCCGGCAAATCCCCGGGTGCTGGCGCAGCGTCAGCGAGCATGTCACGGGCACGGCGGGCGAGGCGCATCTGGAGGCGAGGCGCTTCGAGATCACGGGGCCGAATGCCCACACCAAGGGACTGCGAACCGGCGAGAATGGCCACCAACTGGAGCATTTCCCCTTTTTCGAGGCCATCCGCCAGGACCTGCCCTACGCCGAGGCCGAACACGGTGCCGAGGCGACCATGACCGGCATCCTCGGACGGATGTCGAACTACTCCGGTCAGCCCGTGACCTGGGACGAGGCCATGGCCAGCGGCCAAAAACTGGTGCCGGACAGCTTCGCTGATTTCCAATCCGAGCCGCCCCTGCGGCCCGATGGCGACGGACGCTACCCGGTCGCCGTGCCGGGAGTCTCCAAGCCCTACGAAGTGTGGTATTGATTCCGGACCATGCCGGAACTCGCCGAAGTCGAATACTACCGCAAAGAGTGGAATCCCGGGATCGGTCATCCGGTCCGGCGGGTGGACCTGCATCCGGGTGCCCGCCTGTTCCGCGAGACCAGCACCGACCTGATCCGCCGCCGACTGCCGGGCAGCGTGCTGGAGGAAAGCCGCACCCATGGCAAGAACCTGCTGTTCCGTTTCTCCGGCGGCGCCTGGCTGGGCGGCCACCTGGGCATGACGGGTGAACTGCGCACCGAGCCCCCCGGCTACCAACCGGGGAAGCACGACCATCTGGTGCTGCACACCGACGCCGGCGCGCTCGTGTTCACCGATCCGCGAATGTTCGGCCGGGTGCGATTCGAGCTTTCACCCGGAGAGCCGCCCGAGTGGTGGCGGCAACTCCCGCCGGAGGTCCTGAGTGACGGCTTTTCCGCTGCGCGAGTCACGGATTTCCTGCGCCGGCATCGGCGGACGCCGGTGAAGACCGCCCTGCTCGACCAGACGATCTTTCCCGGCATCGGCAACTGGATGGCGGATGAGATCTGCTGGCGTCTGCGGTGGCATCCCGCCCGTCCCTGCGGCAGCCTCGACGCCGGCGAGGCTGGCGAATTGAGAAAATCCGTGCGGCAGGTGGCCCGCGACGCCCTGCGGGTCATCGGCGACGGCTGGCAGGAGCCGCCAGACACCTGGCTGTTCAACCACCGATGGGACCGCGATCACCGCTGCCCCCGCCGCGGCTGCGGAGCGCTGCTCATCCGGCAGGATCTGCGGGGCCGGACGACTTGCTGGTGCCCCGCCTGCCAGATGCCGGCGGAGTGAAGCGGCGGCGACCGCCTTTGTCCCAAATTCCCGCGAAAGTCGCTTGAGGGACACGCGGAAATCCGGTAAAAGGGTCCCATGTCCGACGATCCCGTTCCCACCCCGCCGCCGATGGACGATGACTCCTTCGGAACCCCAGTGCCGCCGCCCATGATCGATGCCGGTGGCCTCCCCGTTCCGGGCATGGGAAAACTCTCGGAAAAGGATGACAGGACCTTCGGCATGCTGGCCCACCTGCTCGGGCTTTTCACCGGCTTTGTCGGACCGCTGGTGATCTGGCTCATCAAAAAGGACGAAAGCCCCTTCGTGGACGATCAGGGCAAGGAGGCGCTCAATTTCCAGATCTGCATGACGATCGGTATCGTGGTGTCCTATTTCGCCATGGCTCTTTTCATCGGCTGTCTCACCCTCCCCGCCCTGTTGATTGCCAATCTGGTGCTTACCATCATGGCAACCGTGAAGGCGAACGAGGGGGTCACCTACCGGTACCCGGTCAATATTCGTCTGATCAAGTAACGGTGGTAATTGCCCCGATTTTCGTCTCTCCATGCCTCCCTCATCGGCCCTGAAGGGCCTGAATCCCGCCCAACGCGAGGCCGCCGCCCAGATTCGCGGCCCCGTCCTGATCCTCGCCGGCGCCGGCACGGGCAAGACGCGCGTCATTACCACGCGCATCAGCCACATGGTCGGGTCCGGCATCCCCGCGCGCGAGATCCTCGCGGTGACCTTCACCAACAAGGCCGCCACCGAGATGCGCGAGCGCGTCTCCACGATGGTGCCGAAGGCCGCCGCCAAGGATCTGACCATCTCGACTTTCCACTCGCTCTGCGTGCGCATCCTGCGGTCCTGCATCGACAAGCTGGGCTACAAAAAGAACTTCACCATCTACACGCAGTCGGACCAACTCGGCCTGATCCGCAAGATCATCGTCCGCAAGGCCGGCAAGGAGGAGAATCTCGACGCCAAGAACGCCCAGATGATGATCAGCACGGCGAAAAACAAGGGCCGGCCCATCGCCGACAGCGAGGATGCCCTGATCGCCGACGTTTTCCGCGCCTACCAGCAGGAACTCAAGCAGCTGAATGCCGTCGACTTCGACGATCTGCTGCTGCTCGCCGTCCGTGCCCTCGAGGAGCACCCCGACGCCCGCGCTTTTTGGCAGAGCCGGTTCCGCTACCTCATGGTGGATGAGTTCCAGGACACCAACTCGCTGCAGATGAACCTGCTCCGTCTGCTCAGCGGGCCTGAGAAAAATGTCTGCGTCGTCGGCGACGACGACCAGAGCATCTACGGCTGGCGCGGTGCGGAGATCTCGAACATCCTCGATTTCGAGCGCTTTTTCCCCAACCCCAAGGTGGTCAAGCTGGAGGAAAACTACCGTTCCACCAACATCATCCTGAAACTGGCCAACAGCCTGATCCGCCACAACCGCCACCGGCGCGAGAAGACACTGTGGAGCTCGAAGGGCGAGGGCGAGACCGTGCGCGTGATCGCCATGCCCGACGCCGAGACCGAGGCCGAGATGGTCGTCAACGAGATCGTCGACGCCCGTCGGCTGGAGAACCGGAAATGGGAGGACTTCGCCATCCTTTTCCGCATGAACACCCAGTCGCGCATTTTCGAGGAGGCGCTGCGCCGCTCCGAGGTGCCCTACAAGGTGATCGGCGGCCAGAGCTTCTACGAGCGCCGCGAGGTGAAGGACCTGCTCGCCTACCTGTGCCTGTTTCTCAATCCCGACGACGACATCAGCCTGCTGCGCGCCATCTCCAGCCCACCCCGCGGCATCGGCGCCGGGACCGTGGAGGCCGCCACGCAGTTCAGCATCGAGCACCAGATCAGCATCCACGAGGCGCTCCAGCATCCCGGCTATCTGGACAGCCTTTCCACCAAGGCCCGCGGGGCGGTGGAGCGGTTTGTGGAATTCGTCGCCCGCTATCACGATCCCGCATCGACCGACTCGACCAACTATGCCCTCCTGACCGAGGAGTTGATCAAGGAGCTGGACTACAACGACTACCTGAGGCGCACCTGCAAGGACGAGAACGAGACCGACAATCGCCAGCGCAACGTGCGCGAGATGATCGAGGGCATGTACGGCGCCCTCGCCCGGGGCAAGCGCGGCCTGCGCGCCTACCTCGACAGCGTGGCCCTGATGCAGGACCGCGACGACGACGACAAGGAGCAGGGCTGGGGCGTGTCGCTGATCACCATGCACGCCGCCAAGGGCCTGGAGTTTCCCGTCTGCAACATTGTGGGTGTGGAGGAAGGCGTGCTCCCTCACTCGCGTTCCGTTCAGGAAGGCACCCGCGACGAGGAGCGCCGACTGCTCTATGTCGGCATCACCCGCGCCCAGGAGCGGCTCACCCTGACCTGGTGCCGCGCCCGCAAGCGCTACGGCGACCGCATGCCGTGCGTGCAGAGTTCGTTTTTCAAGGAAATGGACCCCGCCCACCTCGAGATCCTCAACTACGAGGACCTCGCCGGCCGCCAGGCCACCGAGGAGGTGGCGGAGGACTACTTTGCCCGCATCAAGGCCCTGCTGGCGGGTTGATCCGCCCCATTCACCCCTACCGAATATCATGAACCGCCGCCACCTGCTCGCCGCATCGATCGCCGCCGCCCTGCCCACCCATGCCGCCGACCGGCCACGCCGCATCCTGCTGCGTTCCTCGTGGCAGACCGTGAACATCGGGGACATCGCCCACACCCCCGGCGTGCTGAGGCTGCTGGAGGAGCACCTGCCCGGCGTCGAGGTGCGCCTGTGGCCCAGCAAGGTGGACAACGGCGTTGCCGAGATCCTCCGCGCCCGCTTTCCCCGCGTCACCATCGTCCAGGGTGCCGATGCGCTGAAGGCCGCCTTTGCCGAGTGCGACTTCCTCCTGCACGGCTCCGGCCCGTCCCTGGTGGCGGAAAAGGACGTGGTGCGCTGGCGTGACGAGACCGGCAAGCCGTACGGCGTCTACGGCATTACCCTGCCGCCGAAAAGCTCAACCGCCACGAAAGCAGCGCCCGAGGAGGTGATGCAGCGCACCGTCTCGGTGCTCAGCGGTGCCCGGTTTGTCTATTTCCGCGATTCGGTCTCACTTCAGGTGGCCAAAGACCGCGGCTGCACCAGCCCCATCCTCGAGTTCGGACCCGACGGCGCCTTTGCCTGCGATCTCCGCGACGATGCGGCTGCGACGGCCTTCCTCCAGCAACACGGGCTGGAGGACGGGAAATTCCTCTGCTGCATTCCCCGGCTCCGCTACACGCCCTACTGGACGATCGCGGAAAAGAAGGCCGCCTTCGACGAGGTGAAGCATGCCCGCAACGAGCAGATGAAGGCCCGCGACTGCGCCCCGCTCCTGGAGGCCATCATTGCCGTCACCCGGGAGACGCCGATGAAAGTGCTGCTCTGTCCCGAGGACCAGACCCAGATGCAGGTCGGCAAGGAGAACCTCCTCGACAAACTGCCCGACGATGTGCGCGCCAAAGTCGTGTGGCGCGACCGCTACTGGCTCACTGGCGAGGCGGTGAGCACCTACGTGCGGTCCGCCGGGCTTTTCGGACATGAGATGCACAGCCCCATCATGTGCATCGGCCACGGCATTCCCGCCATCGTGTGCCGCTGGGCCGAGCAGACTTCGAAGGGCCTGATGTGGCGCGACATCGGCCTCGGCGACTGGCTTTTTGACCTGGACAACGAAGCCGACCTGCCCAAAGTGGCTCCCGCCGTCCTCGCCCTTGCCAAAGACCCGGCCGCCGCCAGGGCCAAAGCCGCCATCGGCCGGGCCAATGTCGAGAAACGCCAGCGCGAGACGATGGCCGTGGTGCGGGAGACGGTCGGCGCCTGATCCGCCTGGCTCCGGATTCCGATCGAACAGGGTCTCATCTCCGATCCAACAGGGTCTGTGCGGAACGCGGCGGGTCCGGTAAGGACGTTTCGCGCCCTATTCCGGCTCACGGCACCAGCAGCGCCGCCAGACCGAGAAACGTGCCCATGCTGATCACGTCCGTGGCCGTGGTCAGGAAAATGCCGGAGGCCGTGGCCGGGTCGGCGCCGAATTTTCTCAGGATCAAGGGAATCAGGGCGCCGCTCACGCCGCTGACGACGCAGCTGGTCACCATCGCGATCCAGACGACCAGGCCAAGGGTCAGGGCGTGTGGCATGTCGTTCATCCGGGCATAGATCCACATGCCCGCGCCCGCCGAGATGCCGACCAGAGCCCCATTCAGCAGTCCCAGCAACCCTTCCTTGGCGATCAGGCGCCCCTCCTGGCCGCGGGCCAGATCGCCGAGTGTCATCCCGCGCAGCGCCACGGCGAGGGCCTGCGATCCGGTGTTCCCGGACTGGCCGGCCAGCACGGGCAGGAAGGCCGCCAGCACGAGGATGCGGTCCAGCGTCTCCTGGAAATAGCCGACCACTGCCGCGGCCACAAAGCAGGTCAGCAGGTTGAGTTGAAGCCACGGATGGCGCGACCGCAGGCTGCGCAGGACCGGCGTCGCCAGCCGTTCGCCTTCCTCGACACCGACCATCTGACCGGCCTGGGCGCTGATCTCGATGGCGCGCGCCTCGAACAGGGTCTGACCACGCACCAGGCCTATCAACCGGCCGTCCTCGTCGCAGACCGGATAGACCGGGTAGTGGCGGTGCACCACCCGCTTCATGGCCTCGGTGAGTTCCAGATCGGGGTCCAGGGAAAACGGCTCGCGCAGCATCACGTCGGACAGCGGCGATTCGGGCCGGGCCAGCATCAGATCGCGCATCACCAGCAGGCCCAGCAGCCTGCCCTCCTCGGAGGTGACGTAGCCGTAGGTGATGAACGCGCTTTTCGCCAGCCCGCGGAGGGCTTCGATCGTGTCGGCCACCGTGTCATCGGGCCTGAACACGGCTGGCGGCGGCTCCATCAGCCAGCCCACGCTGTCCTCGGGGTGCTCCCGGTTGCTGATCCATTGCCGCGCCTGGGCGGGATCGGCTGAGGCGATCACGGCAGCCCGCGGTGCCTCCTCCATCTCTTCCAGCACCCGCTGGGCGATCAGGGGATTGAGTTCCTGCAACACGCGGGCGCCTTCGGCACCGGATTCCAGTTCCAGCAGATCGGCGGCCGCCTCCGCGTCGCGGTGGGAAACGGCGGAGACAAGGGACTCGGTGTCGGGATCGGGTTGGCTCATGCGGACGATCGGAAAGATACGCAGACGGCACGCCGTCAGACAGATCCCTCACACGAATTTCCCGGGATTCAAAATCCCTTTCGGATCGAGCGCCCGTTTCAGCGCCCGGTGGACCTCCTGCCCGACCGGCGACACCGCGTCGGGATACCAGCGCTTTTTCGCCAGCCCGATGCCATGCTCGCCGGTGATCGCGCCGCCGACGCTGAGCACCCAGTGGAACAGGCGGTCCAGCGCGGCATCGGCCCGCTCCCGCGCTGCGGGATCGTCGTG
Organism: Verrucomicrobiales bacterium; assembly: GCA_016795505.1. GTDB lineage: Bacteria > Verrucomicrobiota > Verrucomicrobiia > Verrucomicrobiales > DEV007 > JAEUHH01. The sequence continues at coordinate 9,664 of JAEUHH010000028.1, forward strand.
GTAGTCCGGCACCATCAGATTGGTGTGGATGTTTCCGTCGCCCGCATGACCGAAGCAGGCCACATCGATACCCGTCTCTTCCTGGAGTTGTCGGGCGAAGGTGACCAACTCCACCAGCTTCGACCGCGGCACCACGATGTCTTCGTTCAGCTTGATCAAGCCCGTCGCCCGCAGCGAATAGGAAAAATCGCGCCGCAACTGCCAGATCGCCTCGCAGGCCGTCTCGTCCGGCGCTTCCTCGACCGACAGGGTGCCCAGCGAGGTGAGAAATCGGCGCAGCGCGGCGAGTTCGCCCGCGACAGACTCGGCCCGGCCGTCGATCTCGACGATGAGGTGGGCATTGCCATCCGGCAGGGCTTCCGCGCCGAGGTAGTTGCGGGCCGCCTGGAGGGTGAAGCCGTCGGTGATCTCCAGCGCCGATGGTTGCCAGCGCGAGTTGAGAATCGCCTGCACCGCGCTCGCCGCGTCGGCAAAGGTCGCGAAGGTCGCCGTGAGCATGGCCCGCGCCTCCGGATGGGGAATGAGCCGCAGTGTCGCCTGCGTCACCACCCCTAGCAGTCCCTCGGAGCCGACGAAGGTCCCGATCAGGTCAAAGCCGGTCTTGTTCTTGTGGCAGCGTCCGCCCGTGACCAGCACCTCGCCATTGGCCAGCACCACCTCGAGCCCGAGCACGTAGTGCCGCGTCACCCCGTATTTCAGGCAGCGCGGACCCCCGGCATTGGCCGCGATGTTGCCGCCGATGGAGCATTCCTTCAGGCTGGCCGGGTCGGGCGGGTAATACCAGCCTTTTTCCCGCACCGCCTGCTGCAGATCATCGAGGATCACGCCCGGCTCGACCACGGCCACTCCGTCGGCTGGATTGATTTCGACTATGCGATCCATCCCGCGCACCGAGAGCACGATGCCGCCGCGCACCGGCACCGCGCCGCCCACATAGCCGACTCCGGCGCCGCGGGTGGTCACGGGAATGCCGTGTTCGTGGGCGTGGCGCAGCGTTTTCACCACATCATCCCGATGCCGGGCCAGCACGACCACCTCCGGCGGCGCCGAGGCGTGCCATTTGTCGATACTGTGGGTCGCAAGCACGTCCGGCGCGGCGGACACGCGGTCCGGGCCGAGCAGGGTGGTCAGGTCGGTAAAGAGGTCAGCCATGACAGGATTCTGGGAAAGAAGATGATAAATCCGATGGCCGCCGCCGCAATCGCCGTCAGCAGGACGGCTCCAGCCGCGCAGTCCTTGGCCCGTCCCACCAGCGGATGCCGGTCCGGATGCACCGCATCGGCCAGCGACTCCAGCGCCGTGTTGAAAGCCTCCGCCGCCAGCACCGCCCCGATGGCGGCGACCACCGCCAGCCATTCCAGCCGGCTGATCCCGAAAAACAGACCGGCCCCGATCACCGCAATCGCTGCCGTCAATTGAATGCGGGCGCTGGTCTGCGTCCGCAGCACGAACCCCGCGCCGCGGATCGCACAGACGAGATTCCGGCGTAGCCAAAGCATGCCGCGACAGTCGATGCAAAGCGCGCCCCTGTCCTTGGAAAATCCACTTCGCGGGGTCGGTGGCGAGGCCTTCCGATCGTGCCCGCTCGAATCGAAAGGCGGCTGATTATTACCTCCGACAGGGATTGGTAGGACTCTATAAAATGGTGAAAGTCAATGTTTTAAGGCCATTTCATGCGGAGGGGTTCCGGTGCGGTCGGGGTTTCGCCGGAGCGGCGGGATTTTCTGGCATGGCGCATGCTCAGGAGAGTGAGAGCCAGCGAGTCGGACTCTCTGCCCGCTGCTCCGAAACCTGAAATCAACTCCGAGTATCCCATGAAAGCCAACCGTCTCGCCCTGCCCAAACGCCTTTCCCGAGCCGTCCCGGCCGCGATGGCCGCGCTCGCCCTCCTCACGTCCGCGGTCCGCGCGGAGCCACTCAAGATCGCCTACAACGACTGGCCCGGCTGGGTGCCGTGGGAGATCGCCATCAAGAAGGGCTGGTTCAAGGAAGCCGGCGTCGAGGTGGACTTCCAGTGGATCGACTACGTGAAGTCCATGGAGACCTACTCCACCGGCGCGCTGGACGGCGTCCACATGACCAATGGCGACGCCCTCGTCACCGGTGCCACCGGCAAGCCGGCTGTGGCCATCCTCATCAACGACTATTCCAACGGCAACGACATGTTCATCGCCGCGCCCGGCATCGAGTCGGTCAAGGATATGAAAGGCAAGAAAGTCGGTGTCGAGCAGGGCTTCGTCAGCCATCTGCTGGTGCTGAAAGCCCTCGAAGCCAACGGCATGACCGAGGCTGACGTGGAGATCGTCAACACGCCCAACGGTGAGACACCCCAGGTGCTCAAGTCGGGAGGTGTCAGCGCCATCGCCGCCTGGCAGCCCAGCTCGGGCCAGGCGCTGAAGCTGGTCGATGGGTCCAAGACCCTTTTCACCTCAGCCGACGCGCCGGGCATCATCTACGACATCCTTTATGTGGCTCCGGAAAGTCTGGAGAAACGGCGCGACGACTGGAAGAAGGTCGTGAAAGTCTGGTATCGCATCGTCGAATTCCTCAAGAACGAGGACAATCTCGACGAGGCTCTCGAAATCATGGCCGCGCGGGTGAATCTCACGCCCGATGAGTATGAGCCTCTGCTGAAGGGCACCTACATCCTGAACATCGAAGAGGCTCTGGAGCGTTGGAAAGAGGGCGAGGGTCTCGATTCCGTCTACGGATCGTCCAAAGTGGTCGATGCCTTCAATGTGAAATACGAGGTCTACGAAAAGCCCGAGCCCATCGCGAAATACTTCGATTCCTCCCTGACGAAAGAGGTCGCCGAGGAACTCAAAAAGTGACGCCCTTCCGGCGACTTCCCGCCGCCTCCGCCGATGGCCTCAGATCCCCAGCCGGCTTCGCGCCGCTCCGCCGCGCCGGCAAACCGCATTCCGTGGTTTGCCGTGCGGCGGGATCTCGGACCGCGGCGGAATTCCCTGCTTTCTGCCCTGTCCTTCATCCTGCCGGTTGCGGTTTGGTGTCTGGTCAGTTATTGCCCGTTCATCTGGCATCCCGATATCCGGCTTCAGATCGCCGCCAACCGGGAGGGTGTGAACACCGTGTTCCTGCCCGGTGACCGCGTCAGCAAGGCTTACTTCCCCGAGTATCAAGCCGCGATCCGGAAGATGAACGAAGGCGCGCAAGCCAAACGCGCCGCCGGGGAGGCGAATTCGGCCCGGGAAAACAAAAAGCTGCTCCGTCAGATCGTACCGGTCGCCGTCGCCAACGGCTGGATGGCTCCCGAGCAGGAAAAGGACGACGCCATCATCTACGGGCTCTGGCTCGATCTGGCTGCCGGGAGAAAGGTGTCCACCCGGCCCATTCTGACGGAGGAAAACCTCGCCATCGCGCGGGAAAATGCCGCCATCCTGCTGGCCGCGTCGGAGACCTACGATGCGTCCACGTTTCCGACGGCGCCCTTTTCCCAGCTCATCCCGCAGGGCGTGGCGGCCAATCCCGATTACCTGCCCGCCCCGCACGAGGTCCTCGTGATGGGCTGGCGGGAATTCACAATGCCTGCCGAATCGAATCAGCCGGCCATGACCGACCGGCTGGTGCATTCGGTGAAGATCGTCTTCGGCGGCTTTCTCATCGCCTGTCTCTTTGGCATCCCGCTGGGCGTCCTTTGCGGGACCTATCAGGTCTTCGCCCGGCTCTGTGAGCCTTTCATCGATTTCTTCCGCTACATGCCGGCGCCGGCCTTCAGCACGCTGCTGGTGGCGCTGTTTGCCGCCAACGATGCGCCGAAAGTCGCCCTCGTCGTCATCGGCACCCTGTTTCAGATGGTCCTCGTCATCGCCAAGACGACCCGCCTGCTCGACGTATCGCTGCTGGAGGCCGCCCAGACGCTCGGCGCCTCGCAGCGCCAGTTGGTGACCCGCGTGGTCATCCCCGGCATCCTGCCAAATCTCTACAACGACCTCCGCATCCTGCTCGGCTGGGCCTGGACCTGGCTGGTCATCGCCGAGCTGATCGGGGTCAAAAGCGGACTCACCGAACTCATCGAGACCCAGGGCCGGTGGCGGAATTTCGACCGTGTCTTTCCGGTCATCATCCTCATCGGCCTGCTCGGGTTCTTCACCGACCAGATCCTCGCCCGCTTCCATCGCATTCTGTTCCCCTACGCCGAGGAGAACCAGAATCGTAAGCCCGGCCTGCTCGGCCGGCTGGTGGCCTGGTTCATCGCGTCCGCGTCGGACCGTCTCGCTCCCACTTGGAACGCCGCCGCCTGCGGCCCCCTGCCGGGCCTGAAGGCGTCCTCGCGGACTTCGACCGAGGATGCTCCCGCCTGATAAGACCCGCCATGAGCGCCGCCGCCACCCCACTCACCCTGCCCGACTACCGGCAACAGGCACCCGCTGTCGCCGAGCGTTTCGCAGCCCTGAAACGCCGTCCGGTTGTGCTCGAGGTCAAGGATCTGGGTAAGACCTTCGACGCTCACGAAGGCACTGTCACCGCCCTGCAGGGGTTGAGCTTTTCGGTCCATCGCCGCGAGTTCATGTGCGTGATCGGCCAGTCCGGTTGCGGCAAATCGACCCTGATCCGCATCCTCTCCGGCCTGGAGCACCCCACCTCGGGCGAACTGTTGCTCGACGGCCGACCGGTCCACGGCCCCGGGCTGGACCGGGGAATGGTTTTCCAGAGCTACACCCTGTTCCCGTGGCTGACGGTGAAGGAGAACGTCCTCTTCGGACCGCGGATGGCGGGACGCAAGGGCTCCGCGGTCGAGAGCGAGGCCCGCCAGTGGATCGAGATGGTCGGACTCTCCGACTTTGAGAATGCCTACCCGTATCAGCTTTCCGGCGGCATGAAACAGCGCGTCGCCATCGCCCGCGCCCTGGCCAACCAGCCCCGCATCCTGCTCATGGACGAGCCCTTTGGTGCTCTCGATGCCCAGACCCGCGCCCAGATGCAGGAGTATCTGCTCCAGATCTGGAAGAACATCGACATTACCATTCTGTTCATCACCCACGATCTCGACGAGGCCGTCTTCCTCGCCGACCGCATCCTCGTGCTCAAGGCCCGGCCGGGTCGCATCGACGAGATCATCGAGGTGCCGGTGCCGCGTCCCCGCCATCTTGATCAAGCCGTCCAGCCCGAGTTCCTCGCCACCAAGCACCGCATCAGCGAACTCATCCATCCACGGGATCAGCGCCACGGGGAGCTACTGTCCATACCGCGCCTCACCGCCGTGGGCGACACCATCGAGTGACCGGGTGCCGCCTTCCCAAGCTTCATGACTATCTCCCCGGACGCGCCGCTGTTCCTCGATCGCCTGAGCTGGCGCCAGATCGCCGATTTGCAGGATCAGGGAAATCGCATGCTCCTGCTGCCGACCGGTGCCACCGAGCAGCACGGCCCGCATCTTCCGGTGAACACCGACACCGTGATCGCCGCGAGCCTCGCCGCTGCCGCCTCGGCCGCCACGGGCATTCCCGTCCTGCCGGCTCTGGCCTTTACCGTCTCCGCCGGTCACACGGGGAAATGGCCCGGCACCTTCTCGCTGCGGCACGAGACCTTCATCCACGCCATCAACGACCTCGGCGACTGGATGGCCGCGACGGGCTGGGACCGTCTCCTGATCGTCAATGCCCATTTCGGCAACGATGCCGTGCTCCGGGTCGCCGTCGACCAGTTGCGGCTCAGGCATCTGGGTACGCTGCAGGTCGGTATGGTGAACACCTTCCTGCTGACGCCGTCGATCCGGGACCAGTTCTTTGCCGATGCCGACGACCTGCACGCCAACCGCGCCGAGACCGACCTGATGCTCCATCTCGCGCCCGACACCGTGGACATGGCCGCCGTCGAGGACGATCCCGACCGCACCGCCGGCACCGTGCTGTCGCATCCCGTGTCGCAGACCAGCCTCAACGGCGTCACCGGTCGGCCCAGCGAGGGCGATGCCGCCCGGGGCGCGGCCCTGTTTGCCGAAATGGCCGCCGCCTTGGCGGAAAAGGCCGCCACCGCCAGACATGAGCAGCCGCCGCTGGCTCCGGAGCTTTGGCGGGATTGCTCCCGGCTGCCGCGGATCTGATCCAACCCTGTCTCATCTCCGATCCAACCCTGTTTGTCCGAAAATCATGAATACGAACGAAGCCAAGCCCGATTTTGCCGTGCCTCCCGGATTCCGCCCCGACGAGGCGAAACTCGCCGCCGTCGCGTCCCGCATCGAGAACGAGGGAATCCGTTACCTGTTGTCCACCTACGTCGATGTCCACGGCGCGCCGAAGGCGAAGGTGAATCCCGCCGCCGCCCTGAAAAAGATGGCCTATGGCTCCGAGCTGTTCACCGTGGGCGCCATGGAGGGCATGGGACTGGTCGGTCCGCAGGAGGACGAGTGCGCCGCCGTGCCGGATCTCGACACGATGATCGTGTGCCCGTGGGACAAGCGCTATGCCTACTTTTTCGGCGACCTCTACTACCACGGCGAGCCCTATCCGAACGACAGCCGCCAGATCCTGAAGCGGCAAATGGACCGGGCCCGCAGTGCCGGCCTCACCTTCAACCTAGGCGTCGAGCCGGAATTTTACGTGTTCCGGATCGATCCCGAGACCGGCGCCCGTCGCGGTCTCGCCACCCACCGCTACCGGGGCATCTGTCCGGCTTATGATGTGCATCAGGCGCTCGGGGCGATGGATTTCCTCGAGCCCTACAGCCAGTATCTCCAGGAGTTGGGCTGGGGACTGTATTCCTTCGACCAGGAGGGTGGCCACAGCCAGTTCGAGTTCGACTGCGACTACTCCGATGCGTTGACGATGTCAGACCGGCTCGTCTTCATGCGGCTCATGGCCAAGCAGGTGGCCGAGTCGATCGGCTGCATCGCGAGTTTTCTGCCGAAGCCTTTTGCCGGCGACTTCCGGTCCGGCTGCCATTTCAACATGTCCCTGATGGACAACGCCACGGGGCAGAATGCCTTCGCGCCCGAGCCGGGGGGGAATCCCTTCATCGAAAAATACGGCATTCCCCTGTCAAAGACCGCCTATCACTTTGCCGCCGGCCTCCTGAAGCACGCCGCGGCGCTGACAGCCGTCACCTCGCCCACCTACAACAGCTATCAGGGCTTCATCGCCCAGGGCGAGATGCTCGACGTGAGCTGGGCACCGGTTCTGATCGCCTACGGGCGCAACAACCGGTCGGCCGTGCTGAGGATGCCGCTGAACCGCTACTGCCTTGAGAACCGCGCGCCCGACATGAGTGTGAATCCCTATCTCGCGGCCGCGTTCCATTTGGCCGCCGGACTCGAGGGCATTGAGCAGGAACTCGATCCCGGCGAGCCGCTCAATGCCAACCTCTACCAGATGAACAAGCGGCAGATCCGCCAGAGCGGCATCGAATTTCTGCCCGCCACGCTGTGCCACGCCATTGAGGCATTCGACGCCGACGAACTGGCCGGCGAGGTCTTTGGCGAGATGAAGGACATCTACATTCGCCAAAAGACGAGCGAGTGGGAGCGCGACTTCTACACCATTCACGACGACCAGCTCGATCGCATGCTCACCTTCCTGTGATCCGATGTCCACCGTCCACGATCCCGCCGCCTTTCCCCTGTTGGAGCCGGAGACGGCGCCCGCTGCCTCGGTGCCGTTGCTGGAGGAGGTGATCGCCGATTTCGGCATGATTCCGAATTTGGAGCGCGTTCTCGCGGCCGCCCCGCCGGTTCTGGAGGGCTACGTGCGCCTGTGGTCCCTGTTTGAACAGACCTCCCTCTCGCCGATCGAGCGTCAGGTGGTCTATCAGACGGCCAATGTCGAGAACCACTGCACCTATTGCGTGCCCTGGCACACGCTGCTGAGCCGGAAAGCCGGCATGAGTCCCGAGGCGATCGCCGCGCTCCGCGAGGCGTCGCCCATCGACGATGCGAGACTGGAGGCACTCCGGCTTTTCACCCGCGATCTCATCCTCCACCGTGGACATCCGCCGGAGGCGTCGTGGCAGGCCTTTCTTGCCGCCGGCTACGGGCCCGTGGCAGCCATGGAAGTGGTGCTCGGCCTCGCCACCAAGACCATCAGCAACTACGTCAACGGTCTGGCGCACACCCCTCTGGACAAGGAGGTGAAATCTCTGGTGTGGGATGGTGAATCGCGGTGAAGGCGGAGGTCACGCGCCTGTTTCGGCCACATTCGTGCGCGCTTCGCTCAGAATGTTGCAGCCCGTGGCACGGGACCGGCTTTGTCTGACAATCACGATGCCATGATGAGCCCTATGTCCCATAACCACGGAGTGGAACCTTCGAAGGATTCGGCCCTGGACCGGGATCTTCGCTCGGAACTCTGGGCGCTCGGCATCACCCTGTGCTGCTTTGTGTTTCTGGGCTGCTGAGGCCGGGTCTTCCGATCTCCCTCCCGTCCGGTTACCCGTTCGCCGCCGCTCCGGACGCGGAGATTTGCCGTTTTCCGGCGGTGGCGAGCCTGTTTCCAATTTATTTTCGTCATGACACCAGTTTCCGAACCCGAGATCCGCCGTGCCTGCGCCGTGCCGACGGATCCGATCCAGTATTCCCACCGCTCCGGCACCCGGAGCGCCCAACCGGAGCTGCCGGTTGACCAACTCCTCGCCGAGATCGAGAGGATCGCGGCGCTGCCTCTGGAGGACAGCGTGACCCTGCCGGCGCAGGCCTATACTTCGCATGCCTTTTTCGACTGGGAGGTCGAAAATGTCTTCCGCAAGGAGTGGCTGTGCCTCGCCCATGTGTCGCAGGTCCCCGCGATCGGCGATTTCCTCAATGTGGACATTCTCGGCGAGTCGCTGCTCGTGATCCGCGACAAGAGCAACGTCGTGCGGGTGCTCTCGCGCGTCTGCCCGCACCGCGGGATGGACATCATGCCGCCCGGCTTTGGCTATGACGGGCATTCCCCCGCCGAGGTCCGCGATGGCGTTTCGGGTTGTGGCCATACCCGACTGCTGCTGTGCCCGTATCACTCGTGGACTTTCGAACTGGATGGCCGGCTCAAGGCCTGCGCCGAGATGCAGGAAGCCCGCGGTTTCAATCGCGACGAGTGGGGTCTGTCCACCTATCGCTGCGAGGTCTGGCAGGGTTTCGTTTTCGTGAATCTCGATGGAGACGCACCCCACACGGTCGCGGAGCAATATGCCGGCCTCGGCGCGCATCTGGACAAGTGGAACCTCGCCGACATGGAAGTGGTCTTCGCCCGCGAGTGGGACTGCCCGTTCAACTGGAAGGTGCTCACCGAGAACTTCATGGAGTCCTACCACCACGCCGGCGCCCACAGCCAGACTCTCCAGCCGATGATGCCGGCCCGTGACACGTGGACGGAGCGGGAAAAGTCGCATTACATCCGCTGTCATCTGCCGCTGAAGCCGGCCCTGCGCGACCAGATCGCCGCCTGCGAGGCCCGGGGCGAGCGCTGGGACACCTTCCCGCCGATCCCGACAGTCACGGGTGAGGATCGCTACGAGTGGGGCCTGTTCCTCGGGTATCCGAGCTTCAAATTCCTCGTCACCGCCGACTGCGCCATCTGGTACCGGACCCAGCCGCTCGGGCCGGACCGGTTGAAACTGCTCACGACGATGCTGGTGCCGAAATCGACGGTGAAACACCCGGACTTCGACGCCATGCTGGAGAAAGGCTCCGCGCAGTCCGTCGCCTTCCACCTTGAAGATATGGAGGTGTGCATGGCGGTGCAACGGGGCTACTACTCGTCGGGCTACCAGCGCGGGCGGCTGAGCCATTTGGAAATGCCGATCTGGCTGATCCAGCGTTACCTCGCCGCGCGGGCGCGGGGCACCTGGCCCGGCCTGGATCGCGAGCCCGCCGCCTCCCAGCGGCCGGAAAAGGAGGGTGCCGCGGCATGAACTCCCGGCCCGGCCCGCACTTCAGCCTCGCCGGCCGGGTGGCGGTCGTCACCGGCGGCGCCTCCGGCATCGGCCGGGCCATCGTGGATCGTTTTGTTGCCGCCGGGGCGTCGGTGTCGGTGCTCGACCGGCGCCCCGGCGGCTTCGCCCACCGGGAGGTCGCCTGTGTGGAGGCCGATGTGTCGGACGAGGCCGCGGTGGCGTCCGCCCTGGAGTCGATCCGCGATCTTTACGGGCGGCTCGACATCGTGGTGAACAACGCCGGCATCCAGCCGCTTGGCGTCGGCTTTGATGAGCTGACCGGGGATCTGCTCGACCGCACCTTCGCTGTGAACGTGAAAGGTGTGGCTTACGGCATCAAGCATGCCGGCCGCCTGATGGAACTTGGCGGACGAATCGTGAACACCGGCTCCTTCGTCGGCCTGACCGGCATCCCGGGCGGCGCGGCCTACGCGACCTCGAAAGCGGCGGTGGTCCACCTGACCCGTCTCGCGGCGATCGAGTTCGCCTCGCGGGGCATCACCGTGAATTGCGTCTGCCCCGGCACCATCCGCACGCCGGCGGTCACGGAGATCCCCGACAATCCCGAGATTCCCTTCGCCGAGCAGCGCACGCCGCTGGGCCGGTTGGGCGAGCCGGAGGAAATCGCCGCGGCGTTTCACTTTCTCGCGTCACCCGAGGCCTCCTACATCACCGGGGCCATCCTCAGCGTCGATGGAGGCATCGGGGCGGGGTGGGAACGCTACGACACCGTGCCGCCGGCCAACGTGGTCGACGGCGGCTGGAAGGACGATTGAACCGCGACCCTCATGGACCTGGACCACTTTGCCACCGCCCGTCCCTACGCCCCGGAGCCCCGCTTTCTCTGGCCGGGTGGGAAACGCTGTGCGGTGATGCTGTGTTTCGACGTCGATGGCGAGACCACCGCGCTCTCCGATGATCTTGCGCTCGAGGTACGGCTCACGACGATGTCCCAGTGCGCCTACGGCCCGCGCGTCGGCGTGCCGCGCCTGTTGGGACTGCTGGAGCACCTGGCGGTGCCGGCGACGTTTTTCATCCCGTCATGGATCGTGGAGCGGCATCCCCGCATGACGGCGGCGGTCCGCGAAGCTGGTCATGAGATCGGGGCACACGGCCATCTCCATGAGAAGCTCGCCACCCTGTCGCCGGAGGAGGAAGCCGCCGTGCTCGATCGCTCCATCGACATCCTGACGCGCCACCTCGGCCACGCGCCGGCCGGCTATCGGGCGCCGTGGTTCGAGATCAATCCCGGCACCGCCGACCTGCTGGTGAGTCGTGGCTTCGTTTACAACGCCAGTATGATGAGCGACGACGTGCCATTTATCCATCCCAACGGGCTTGTGGAGATCCCCGGCCAGTGGATGCTGGAGGACTGGGAGCAGTTCGCCTTCAATGCCGACCCGGCCTGGGGCGCGGTGCCCGAGGATTGTGACAAGGTCTTCCGGCTCTGGTGGCGGGAGTTCGAGGCGATGCGCCTCTTCGGCTGCTGTTTTGTGCTCACCCTGCATCCGTGGCTCAGTGGCCGGCCCTCGCGGGTGCAGTTGCTGGAGCGGCTCCTGTCCGGGATCCTCGCCACCGGGGACGCGTGGATCGCGACCGGTTCGGAGATCGCCCGCTGGGTCACGGAAAACCCGGCAGCGCGCCGAGAAATCGACTTCGACGCCCTGCCCGCATGATACCGCCCTGCATCACCATCCCGGCGGGCCGCTACTGGCGGGGCGGCAGTCCCGGCGACAAGTTTGTCGGGCGCACCGAGTTGCCGCGGATCGAGGTGGTGTTCGAGCGACCCTTCAAGATGTCCATCTGCCCCATCACCGTCGGCGACTGGCAGGCCTGGAAACGCAACGGGCGAGGAGATTGCAATCCCGACCTGCCGGTCACCCGCATCTCCTGGCACGATGCGGTGGCCTACTGCGACTGGCTCACCCGGAGCAGTGGCAAAACCTGGCGCCTGCCGACCGAGTCCGAATGGGAGTACGCCTGCCGCGCCGGCACGGAGACGCCCTTCCACACCGGAGACAGCATCGACATCGCCGGGGCGAATTTCTACTACGCCGAGGACGGCCGCCGGGTCGGTCCCGGAGAGCTGCTGCCCGTGGGCTGCTATGAGCCGAATGCCTTCGGCCTGCACGACATGCACGGGAATGTCTGCGAATGGACTTCGGACCGCTGGCGGGTGCACTACGGTCCCCGGGCGCCGGAGGATCCCGGAAGGCGGGTGATTCGCGGTGGCGGCTGGGATTACCTGCCCCGCCTGCTGCGCAGCTCGTGGCGCGATGCCCTGCCGCCTGAGACGAAGCGAGACAACCTGGGCTTCCGAGTGGTGACGGAATGCCGCTGCGCCGCGAAATCGGTATGAAACTGCTGATCTACAAACCACTCTGGGGTCATGTCGGCGACCTCGCCGAGGCGATCGAACAGGCCTGCGCGGCCGGTTTTGACGGGATCGAAGGCCCTGCGCCGGCCGACGTCGGCGGGCGGGCCGATTTCGCCTCCGCTCTCGCCGGTGCCGGACTCGGATACCTCGCCGAAGTCACCACCGGCGGTGGCTACGTGCCCGATCCGGCGGCGACGCCGACGCAGCATCTCGACGACCTGCGACGCGGCATCGAGCGGAGCCTGCCGCTCGCGCCGCGGTTCATCAACACGCAGGCGGGCCTGGATGCGTGGGATTTTGCCACCCTGGTCTCGTTTTTCGAAGGCGTTGTGGCGTTGGAAGCAGAGTTCGGGATTCCCATCTCGGTGGAAACCCACCGCAGCCGGCCGACCTTTCATCCCTGGATCACCCGCGACCTGATCCGCGCCGTGCCGGGCCTGCGTCTGACCTGCGACTTCAGCCACTGGTGCTGCGTGACCGAGCGGCTGGTGATGGACGATGATCCGGCGCTGCTGGCCGAGTTCGGGGCGCGCTGTCACCACATTCATGCCCGGGTCGGCTACGACCAGGGGCCGCAGGTGCCCGATCCCCGCGCCCCGGAGTACGCGACCGCCGTGAGCCGGCACCGCGCGTGGTGGACGGCGATCTGGCGAAGCCGGCTGGAGGCCGGGTGCGAGGCCGTGACCTGCACGCCGGAGTTCGGCCCGGATGGCTATCTCCATCTGGAGCCCTTCACGGGTCGGCCGATGGCCGACCTTTGGGAGGTGAATGCCTGGATGGGCGCCCGGCTGCGGGAGTGGTTTGACGATTTCCGATGAGACAGGGTTGGATCGGAGAGGCAACCCTGTTTCATCGGAAAGCCGGCGTTTCTCAGTGCGGCTCGGCTTCCTCGGCGCCGTGGCCGGTGTGGGCGCGCACTTTCATCTCGGGGAATTTCGCTTCGGCACTGTGCTCGCGGGTGACCAGCGAGCCGATCCAGGCGGCCAGCAGGCCCAGCGGAATGCTGGCGATGCCGGGATTCTGCAGGGGGAAGATCGGATTTTCCTTCATTCCAGTCGGGCCGATGAGGATGAAGACGATGCTCGACACGAGGCCCACGCCGAGGCCGCAGATGGCGCCGGTGGTGGTGAAACGCTTCCAGAAGACCGACATCAGGATCACGGGCAGGTTGGCCGAGGCGGCGACGGCAAAGGCCAGACCCACGAGGAAGGCGACGTTGATCGACGGTCCGAGCAGGATGGCGATGGCGATGGAGGCGGCGCCGACGACGAACGCGGTGATGCGCGCGACGCGGACTTCCTCACCCGGCCGGTGCTCCTTGCCGTGGTGGATGACGTTGGTGAAGAAGTCGTGGGCGAACGAGGTAGAGGCGCTGATGGTGAGTCCCGCCACGACGGCGAGAATGGTGGCGAAGGCCACCGCCGAGATGAAGGCGAAGAAGATGTCGCCGGCCAGGGTCTTGGCCAGCAAAGGGGCGCTCATGTTCGGATTGGCGGCCACAGCCTCCTGGGGCAGCAGCGCAGCGGCGCCGAAGCCGAAGAAGGTGGTCATGATGTAGAACAGGCCGATGATGATCATGGCCCAGATCACGGAGACGCGGGCGGTCTTGGCATCGGGCACGGTGTAGAAGCGGATCAGGATGTGCGGCAGGCCGGCGGTGCCCAGCACGAGAGCCAGACCGAGGGAGATCTGGTCGAGCGGGTCCTTGAACTTCATCCCGGGGGTCAGGAAATTCACAATCGTCTCCTGGCCGTCCTTGGTCTGCTTGATCGCGGAGATGGAGTCGAAAAACTGGGTGAAGCTGAAGCCGAACTCCTTCATCACGAGGATGCTGAGGAACAGGCTGCCGCTCATCAGCAGCACGGCCTTGATGATCTGCACCCAGGTGGTGGCCAGCATGCCGCCGAACACGACATAGACGATCATGAGCGCGCCGACACCGATGACGGCGGTGTTGAATCCGATGCCGGGGAGCAGTTCCTTCACCAACACTCCGGCGCCGACCATCTGGGCGATCATGTAGAAGACGGAGACGCAGAGCGTGCTGAGCGAGGCCATGGCGCGCACCGGCCTTTCCCGCAGCCGATAGGCGAGCACGTCGGCCATGGTGTATTTGCCGAGGTTGCGCAGTGGCTCGGCCACGACGAGCAGCACGGTAAGGTAGGCGACGAGGAAGCCGACGGAATACATGAAGCCGTCGTATCCGCTGGTGGCGATCATGCCCGCGATGCCGAGGAAGGAGGCGGCGCTCATGTAGTCGCCGGCGACGGCGAGGCCATTCTGCCAGCCGGTGATGCGGCGGCCGGCAGCGAAGTAGGCGCTGGCGCCGCTGGATTTCCGCGCCGACCACCAAGTGATGAGCAGGGTGGCGGCGACGAAGGCCAGGAACATGATGAGCGCGGCCGGGCTCTGCTTCACGGGCGCGGCTTCGGCGAGGAGGAGGGGTAGGGTGGACGGCATGACCAGGGTCTGAGGCTGAAGGAGATGAAGACGGAGGGGCGGCGATCAGGCGTGTTCGTCGAGGATGGCGGCTGACTGCTTGTCAAAGCGGTTGGCGGCCCGGACGTAGACCCAGGCGACGATCCAGGACATGAAGAACTGGGACAGGGCGAACCAGTAGGCGAAGTTCGCGGGACCGATCTTCTTTTTGGCCAGATCCGGGAAATAGCCCACGATGACGATGAGGGCGAAGTAATAGACGAGGAAAAAGATGCTGGCGGGCACGATGAAGCGGGCCTTGTCGGTCAGCAGTTTTTCAAACTCGGGCCGGTGGGCGACTTTCTCCCAAACTTGGGCTTGGGCGTCGAGTTCGGCGTCAGAGAGGGGCTTTTTTTCCGGATCACTCATGGGCTCGGACACTAGGGAGCCGGGGACGGAATGGCAAGCCCGGATTTGGGCGAGACCGGGGAGCCTTTTCAGGCCAGGATGTCCCGCACGACGCGTCCGTGCACATCGGTGAGCCGGTAGTCGCGTCCCTGGAAGCGGTAGGTGAGGCGTTCGTGATCGAAACCAAGCTGGTGGAGCAGGGTGGCGTTGAGGTCGTGCACGTGGACGGGGTCGCGGACGATGTTGAAGCAGAAGTCATCCGTTTCGCCATACTGGAGGCCGGGCCGGATGCCTCCGCCGGCGAGCCACAGGGTGAAACAGCGGCCGTGGTGGTCGCGGCCGTGGTTGGTCGGCTCGAGCTTGCCCTGCGAGTAGGTGGTGCGGCCGAACTCACCGCCCCAGACAACGAGGGTCTCATCAAGGAGGCCGCGTTGCTTGAGATCCTCCAGCAACGCGGCAGCGGGCTGGTCGACATCGCGGCATTGCAGTCGCAGGTCGCTGGGTAGATTGTAATGCTGGTCCCAGCCGCGGTGGTAGAGCTGGATGAAACGCACGCCCCGCTCGGCCATGCGACGGGCGAGGAGGCAGTTCGCAGCGAAGGTGCCAGGCTGGGAGGCGCCGGGGCCGTAGGACTCGAGAGTGGCGGGGCTTTCGCCGCGGAGATCGGTCAGTCCGGGCACGCTGGCCTGCATGCGGAAGGCCATCTCGTATTGGGCGATGCGGGTGGCGATCTCGGGGTCGCCGTGGGCATCGAGCTGGCGGCGGTTCAGCGCGGCGAGCACGTCGAGCTGGTCGCGACGGGTGGCGCGGTCGATGCCCTCCGGGTTCGAGAGGTAGAGCACGGGATCGCCGCTGGAGCGCAGGGAGACGCCCTGATGATTCGACGGGAGAAAGCCGGAACCCCAGAGCCGGGCATAGAGGGGATCGGCCGGGCGGGCGGCGCTGCCACGCGAGACCATGACGACGAAGCTGGGCAGGTCCCGACTTTCGCTGCCGAGCCCGTAGCTGAGCCACGCGCCGAAGCTGGGTCGTCCGGGCTGCTGGTGGCCGGTCTGGAGATAGGTCACGGCCGGGTCGTGATTGATCGCCTCGGTGTGCATGGAGCGGATCACGCAGAGTTCGTCGATTTTCCGGGCGGTGTGGGGCAGCAGCTCGCTGACCCAGGCGCCGGAGCGGCCGTGGCGGGCGAAGCGGAACAGCGAGGCGGTGACGGGCTTCGAGGACTGGCCGCTCGTCATGCCGGTGAGCCGCTGGTCACCGACGACGGAGGTGGGGATTTCCTTCCCATGCCATTTCGCCAGGTCCGGCTTGTGGTCGAAGAGATCGAGCTGCGACGGTCCGCCGTGCATGAAGAGGTAGATGATGCGCTTCGCCCGGGGCGCGAGGTGCGGGAGCGAAAGGAGCGTCTCCCCGGCGGCGCGGGCCGGGTCTGGAGCCGACAGGGAGGCGAGGGCCATGGAGCCGAGGCTCAGGCCGGTGCCGCGGAGGAACTGGCGTCGGGACGGGTCGGCACTCATCGTTTCGAGATCGTTTCGTCGAGGTTCAGGATGGTGTGGGCGACGAGGGGCCAGGAATCGTGGCGCTGGCGGAGGCCCTCGAGGAGCCGGCGCTCCTCCGCATCGGGCAGCCGACCGGTCGCGGCGCGAAACATCCAGCCGAGGCGGTCCTGCCGGCCGGTGGACCGCTCCGCAAAGGCCTCGGCGGCGAGGAGGAAGGTCTCGTCATTGAGCAGAAGCAGCGCCTGCAGCGGGGTGCTGGTGCGGGCGCGGCGGGCGGTACACTTTTCCCGAGTGGGGCCGTCGAAGGTGAGGAGGAGTGGATGGGGCGACTGGCGTTTGACGTAGGTATAGAGGCTGCGGCGCCAGAGACCGTCGCCGGTGTCGGGCACGTAGGAGTCCTCCCCATTGTAGCTGACCGCTTCCCAGAGGCCGGGCGGCTGGAAGGGTTTTACACTGGGACCGCCGAGCTTCGGCACCAGCAGTCCGGACAGGGCGAGGGCCTGGTCGCGCAGGGTTTCGGCGGACAAACGGCCGCCCGGTCCGCGGGCGAGCCAGCGGTTCCCGGGGTCACCGGGATGGATGTGCCGCGAGGACTGGCGGTAGGCGCGCGAGAGGACGATGGAGCGAAGCAGTGCCTTCACATCCCAGCCGTCGGCGCGGAATCCGGCGGCGAGCCGGTCGAGCAGCTCGGGGTGGGTCGGGGCTTCGCCCTGCGATCCGAAGTCGTTCGGCGTGCGCACGAGACCCTCGCCGAAGCACTGCGCCCAGAGCCGGTTGACCGCGACGCGGGCGGTGAGGGGATTTTCCGGCGCGAAGAGCCAGCGGGCGAAGCCGAGCCGGTTCGGTGGCAGGTCGGCGGACCATGGAGCGATCGCCACGGGGACGCCGGGCTGGACGCGCTCGCCGGGCTGGTCATACTGGCCGCGCTCGAGGACGTGGGCGGGGCGCGGCTCCTTCATTTCTTCCATCACCAGCGTGACGGGCACCCGGTCGCGCAGCGTCCGCGCGGCCTCGCGGGCGTCGAGCAACTCGCGCCGGGCCTGCCGGGCCGATGGATCGCCGTGGCGGTCGAGGAAAAAATCGAGGAGCCGGTCCGAGTCAGTGGCGGCGCGCTTTTCCGGCGGGGTTTCGAGAATGCCGCGCAGCCGCTCGCCCTGAGACCACCCGGCGATCGCGGCCGGGTCGAGCGCCTCGGGGAGGAAGCGCACCTCGTCGATGAGCCCGTAGTAGCCGAGACCCGCGTCGCGCCGGCCGATGCGGATCGGCTCGGAGGTGGCCAGGCTGCCGTCGAGCGTGTCGCGCCGCACTTCCAATGTCGTCGGCTTTCCGTCGAAAAAGACCTGGAGTCCACCGGCCCGTCGCGAGCCGTCGTAGCGGACGGCGATGTGATGCCATGCTCGCGAGCCGAGCGCCTCGACCGTGGCGACCTCGATGGCGCTCGCGCCCCAGCGATGCACCAGATTCACCTGGAGCCGGCCCTTTTGCCAGATCAGCTCCAGTCCGCGGCGGTTTCCTTCGGGCTCGATGAGGGAAAGCGGGCAGCCCAGCGAGCCCTCGGCGTGCAGCCAGAGGCCGATGGTCCACGGGCGGTCGGGGTCGAAACCCGCTGAGGGCCGCTCCACGTGCCGCGTCGCATCGAATTCCGCCGCCTCGCCGCGCACCCCGGCGGCGTAAGCGAAGGCCGTTCCCGACACCGAGGTTCCCACACCGAGCTGGGACGCTCCGAGCGGCAGATGGATGACGGCATCGGCGGGCAGCGGGGGCAGATCAGCAGGAGAGCGGCTTTCCCAGTCGGCGAGGGCCGTTTTGACCGCCGCATGGACCGGCTGCCAGGCCTGCTCCGCCGTGCTCAGCCGGCTTTCGGCCGCGGAGAGGGCCGCCTCTTGCTCCGGACCGGGCACGGCGAGGACGGGCGGCGGATTGTCGGCCCGGATCAGGCCCTGCTCGGGCACGTTGTTGAAAAAGGAAAAGAGCTGGTAGAACTCGCGCTGCGAGATGGGGTCGTACTTGTGGTCATGACATTGGGCGCAGCCCGCGGTGAGTCCCAGCCAGGTCGTCAGGGTCGTATCCACGCGGTCGACGACATATTCGACGCGGAACTCCTCGTCGATGGCGCCGCTCTCGTTGTTCGCCATGTGATTGCGGTTGAAGCCGGTGGCGATGCGCTGGCTCAGTGTCGCCCCGGGCAGCAGGTCGCCGGCGAGTTGCACGATGCTGAAGCGGTCGAAGGGCATGTTGGCATTGCCGGCCTCGATCACCCAGTCGCGCCAGAGCCACATCTGCCGTGGCTTGTCGCCAAAATAGCCGTTGGTGTCCGCATAGCGCGCGAGATCGAGCCAGGCTACCGCGAGGTGCTCGCCAAAATGCGGCGAGGCGAGCAGCGATTCGACGGCGGCCTCGTAGGGCTGGTCGAGCAGGGCTTCGGACGGCGGCAAGCCCGTGAGGTCGAGGGCGGCGCGGCGGATCAGGGTTGCCTCCGCGGCCGGGGGAGCCAGGGACAGGCCGCGGTCCTGTAACGAGGCCTCGACGAGCGAGTCGATCTCCGCCGGCTTCATGTCGCCCGCGACCGCGGGAAGAGGCTCGAAGGCCCAGTGCTTTTGGTAGGCCGCCCCGGCGTCGATCCAGCGCCGCAGCGTGTCCACCTGAGCCGTGGTCAGGCGCGGCTTGTGCGAGGACGGCGGCGGCATGACCTCGTCGGCGTCGGTGGTGGTGACGCGGCGGATCACTTCCGCCAGATCCGCCCCGGCCACATCGAGCCGCAGGTCGCCTTTCCGCCCTTTTGCATCGGGACCGTGGCAGGCGAAGCAGTTTTCCGACAGGATCGGCCGGATGTCCCGATTGAACTCCTGCGCCCCGCAGCACAGCGGCAGCCAACAGAGGCAGAGGAGGAAAAGGCGCATCAGGCGTCCATTATCGCCTCAGATGCCCGACGCGAGGAGTTCCTTCATCGCGTCCGTCAGCACAGCCTCGACCGCCGGACCCACCCGCGACACGTGGTCGCCGACTTCGTAGCCGCCCTGGGTGTAGGCGATCGCGGTCCCGATGTAGCTGGGCGCATTGTCGCCGTAAGCGGCCATGGCAACGAACTCGTCCGGACGCATCGCCTGCGCGGCGAGTTGATACTCGACGAACAACTCGGCCGGCAGGTGCAGGATGTTGGCGGAGCCGAGCCGCAGCCGGCCGACCGGGATCGTGCCCCCGGCGGCCATGCGACGGATGAAAACAAGGTCGCGGGCGGCGAAGGCGCGCTGGGCGAAGGGCTTCGCGTCGTCGGCCAGCACCGCGAGCAGCCGGGGCTCGCCATCGGGATGCCGCACCGGCAGGGCGACGGGCCGGGCGCGCCAGTCGACTTCGGCAGCGCTCAGCGGCACCTTTTTCTGCGTCTCCCAGGCCGACTGCATGCCGCGCGCGACCCGACTGGCGAGGACGGCTCGGTTCGCGGGATCTCCGTCGTTGTACTTGCCGGCCGTGATATTGCCGCCGGCACCATTGAAATGGATGAAACGCACGCCAGGAAACGCCGCATCCATCAGCGCCCGTGCCCCGCCGATGAAATCCCAGTTCACTCCACCCCGGCCGTAATAGCTCATCGGATGGGTCGCATAGTAGGTCAGAGCCGCCAGGGGCGTTCCGTCCTGCCAGAAACTCACCAACCGCACCTTTGGATCGATCGTGCCCTCCGGCGCGGTGGCTGCCTGCGGATGTTTCGAGGCGCTCATGCGGGAGAAGGCCACCCTACCATCCGGACCGAGGACGCGGCGGTTGGAGGCGACCTTCTCGACGGTGCCGGTGCCAAAGCCAGCGTGGGTGACGGGCCGCGCCTCGCCCAGGCTGGCGCGGGCGGCATCGGCGATCGCCTGAAAGACGCGCCGGTCGAGCGCTTCGTTGGAAAATCGCCCGCCCAAGCCATGGGCGGCGAGGAGCTGCTCGGTGTCGAGGTCGCTGCCCGGCGCGTCGTGCTGATGGACGGTGTGGACGGCGACGCGATCATCGGTGGTGCCCACGGCCTGCGCGATGGCTTTGCGGATGCCGAGGTGGCTTTGATTCGCCAGCGCGACCCAGTCCATCGCGCACAGCACGATGGGATCCCCGGCGCCGAGAATGACGATCCCGCGCGCCAACAGCGGTGTGAGGATCTCTTTGGACGGCGGGACATTCCCGTGGCACAGCGGAGACCCGAGCGGCGGCGTGATGTCGACTTCGAAGGTCGCGATGCGCAGCCCGTCCTCCGCGGCGCGGAGCGGCAGCCAGGGAGCGGCGAGGAGGGCCCGGGAAAAGCGGCGGCGTTTCATAACGGGTCGGCTGGGAAGCGTTTCGGGTGGGTGGTCTTTCCGATGAAACAGGGTATGATCGGCGATGCTACCCTGTTTGATCGGATTTGGCCAGACCCGAAACACTCCCGGACCGGTGCCGGTCGTGCCTCACGGCTCCAGCCGCATCAGCAGATCGTCGGTCTCGACGGCTTCGCCGGTGCGCACGATGACCTCGGTCACCACGGCGTCCTGGGCGGCGGAGATGGTGGTGAGCATCTTCATGGCCTCGAGGGTGACGAGCGGGTCGCCGGCTTTGACGCGGTGACCGACTCCGACGGCGACCTCGGTGACCATGCCGGGCATGGGAGCGACGGCCTGGAGCGGGTCCTTGGCATCGCCCTTGCGGCGGGTGACGGCATTTTTCGGCGCGCGGGCCTGATCAATGACCTGGGACTCGCGCGGCATGCCGTTGAGTTCGTAAAACACGGTGCGGCGGCCGGCGGCGTCGGGTTCGTTGATACCGATGAGCTTGATGAAGAGGATCTTGCCGGGCTGGATCTCGATGGAGACCTCCTCGCCCACCTGGAGGCCGTAGAAAAAGGCCGTCGTGGGCAGGCCGGTGAGGCGGTCGTAGGTGGAGAGGAATTTCTGGAAGTCGGCGAACACCTGCGGATACATCAGGTGGCTGTAAAGGTCGTCTTCGCTGGCCACGCGGCCCAGCTTTTCGGACAACTCGGCGCGGACGGACTCGAGGTCGACCGGCTCGGCCAGTTCGCCGGGGCGTTGGGTGGTCGGCTGGCGGTTGCCGAGCACGGCCTTCTGCACGTCGATGGGCCAGCCGCCGTCGGGCTGGCCGAGACCGCCGGCGAGCATGTCGATGACCGATTCGGGGAAATCGACGGAGCCGGGCTTGAGGCCGGGCACGTCGGCGGGCGCGATGCCGCGGGTGATGAGGAACATGCACATGTCGCCGACCACCTTGGAGCTGGGCGTGACCTTGATGATGTCCCCGAAGAGCTGGTTCACCTCGGCGTAGGTGCGGGCGATCTCGGGCCAGCGATGGCCGAGGCCCATGGCGTTGGCCTGCTCCTTGAGATTGGTGAACTGGCCGCCGGGCATCTCGTGCTCGTAAACTTCGGCGCTGCCGGCCCGCGGACTGGTGTCGAAGGGCTTGTAGAAGGCCAGCACTTCGTCCCAGTAGTCGGACATCTCGTTGAGGGCGCGCAGGTCGAGGCCAGGATCGCGCTCGTGCCCGTCCAGGGCGGCCACGACGGAGTTCAGGTTCGGCTGGCTGGTCGAGCCGGACATGGAGGCGATGGCCAGGTCGACGATGTCGACGCCGGCGTCGCAGGCCTGGAGCACGGAGGCGGCATTGATGCCCGAGCTGTCATGGGTATGGAAGTGGATGGGCAGGTCGGTCTCGTCGCGCAGGGCTTTGACCAGCTTCGCCGCGGCGGCGGGACGGCACAGGCCGGCCATATCCTTGATGGCGATGAGGTGGGCGCCCATCTTTTCCAGCTCGCGCACCTTTTTCACATAGTATTCGAGCGAATACTTGTCCCGGCGGGGATCGGTGATGTTGCCGGTGTAGCAGATGGCGGCCTCGCAGAGGGCGTAGGGCTGGTCGCGCACCGCCTCCATTGCCACCCGCATGTTGGGCAGGTAGTTGAGGGAATCGAAGATGCGGAAGATGTCCATGCCCGAGTCGGCGGCGTGCTTCACGAAGCCGGCCACGACGTTGTCGGGATAGTTCGAGTAGCCGACCGCGTTGGAGCCGCGGAAGAGCATCTGGAAGAGGATGTTGGGAATCTTTTCCCGCAGCAGCCGCAGCCGCTCCCAGGGGCACTCGCGGAGGAAGCGCATCGCGGTGTCGAAGGTGGCGCCACCCCACATCTCGAGGCTGAAGAGATTTGGCGTCCGCTGGGCGATGGCGTCGGCCACGTTCAGCATGTCGGCGGTGCGCATCCGGGTCGCCAGCAGCGACTGGTGGGCGTCGCGCATGGTGGTGTCGGTGATGAGCAATTGCTTCTGGTCGCGGATCCAGCGGGCGAATTTTTCCGGGCCCAGTTCACGGAGCTTGTCGCGGGTGCCGGCGGGCTTGTCACCGCGCAGGTCGAAGTGCGGGGCGCGGGCGGGCGGCAGGATCTCGGGCAGCCGGTAGCCTTTGGCCGTCGGGTTGCCGTTCACCGTCATGTCGCTGAGGTAGGCGAGCAGCTTGGTGGCCCGGTCGCGGCGGGGCTTGAACTTGAAGAGGCTCGGCTCGGTGTCGATCAGCCGCGTCGTGGCCATGCCGCTGCGGAAGATGGGGTGCTGGACGACGTTTTCCAAGAAGGGGATGTTCGTCTTGACCCCGCGGATGCGGAACTCGCGCAGGGCGCGGTGGGTGCGCTGGAGGGCGATGTCGAAAGTCGGTCCCGAGGCCGTCAGCTTCACGAGCATCGAGTCGTAGTAGGGCGTGATGACCGCGCCCGCGTCTCCCGCGCCGGCATCGAGCCGGATGCCGAAGCCGGCGGCCGAGCGGTAGTTGAGGATCTTGCCGTAGTCGGGCGAGAAATTCCTCTCCGGGTCCTCGGTGGTGATGCGGCACTGCACGGCGTAGCCATTCCTCGGGATGAGGTGCTGGGCGGGGATGGCCACCTCGGGGCCGTGGAGATCGTGGCCCTGGGCGATGAGGATCTGCGAGCGGACCAGGTCGATGCCGGTGATGACCTCCGTCACGGTGTGCTCCACCTGGATGCGGGGGTTCATCTCGATGAAATACCACTCGTTGCGGTCGAGATCGTAGAGGAACTCGACGGTGCCGGCATTGTTGTAGCCGATCTCCCGGCCGATGCGCACGGAGGCGGCGCACAGTTCGGTGCGGATGGCCTCGTCCAGTTCGACGGAGGGCGCGATCTCGATCACTTTCTGGTGGCGGCGCTGCACGGAGCAATCGCGCTCGTGGAGGTGGACGACGTGGCCGTGCTGGTCGCCCAGCACTTGGACTTCGATATGCTTGGCCCGGCCGACGAAGCGCTCCAGGAAGACTTCGGGATTGCCGAAGGCCTTTTCCGCCTCCGATTGGGCCTCGGCGAGTTTGGCGGCGAGGTCGCCTTCCTTTTCCACCACCCGCATGCCGCGTCCGCCGCCGCCGTGGGCGGCCTTGATGATGAGGGGAAAGCCGATCTCCCGGGCGATGGCCATGGCCTCCTGCGGGTCCGAGACTGGTTCCTCGGTGCCGGGCAGGGTGGGGACGTTGATTTTTTTTGCCAGGGCGCGGGCGGCGACCTTGTCCCCCATGGAGGAGAGGATCTCCGGGCTGGGGCCGATGAAGGTGATACCCGCCTCGGCGCAGGCTCGGGCAAAGGCGGCGTTTTCCGAGAGGAATCCGTAGCCGGGGTGGATCAGGGAGACGCCCTTGTCCTTGGCGAGCCGCACGATGCCCTCGATGTCGAGGTAGGCGCCCACGGGGCCCTTTTCCTTGCGCAGCAGATAGGCTTCGTCGGCCTTGAAACGGTGGCGCGAGTAGCGGTCCTCCTCGGCATAGATCGCGACGGTGCGCAGGCCCAGCTCGGTGGCGGCGCGGAAGACGCGGATGGCGATTTCACCGCGGTTCACGACCATCAGTTTGGTCTGGGCGGCAGAGGATTGGGGATCGTGGTCGGGCATGGGGGGCGGAATATAAACGCGGTTTGGCTCCATCCAAGGCGGAAGTGGCCGCGAGCGGGTTTTGTGCCAAAGGCTGCGGATTGCCTCGTCGCGGGCGGCGGATTCGCGGCTGGCGGGGCAGCCGGGATCGACTCAACCGCCGAAAACGACGCGACAGATCGTCACGGCGACGAGGAGGCCGGTGGCATCGGCACAGAGGCCGGCGGCGAGGGCATGGCGGGTGCGGCGGATGCCGACGCTGCCAAAGTAGACTGCCAGGACGTAGAAGGTGGTCTCGGTGGAGCCGTACATGGTGGCGGCGGCGTACTTTTTCCAGACCTCGAGCGACTCGTGGGTGAGCAGGTCGGCCAGTACGCCCTGACTGCCGGAGCCACTGAGCGGTCGCATCAGGGCCATGGGCAGCAACTCGGCGGGGAAGCGGATCAGGTCCAGCACGGGCGTGAGCAGGCTCTGCATCAGGGGCAACGCGCCGGAGTAGCGCATCGCGGCGAGGGCGGTGAGCATGGCGACGAGGAAGGGCATGATGCGCAGCACGACCTGAAAGCCCTCGCGGGCGCCCTCGACGAACTCCTCATACACCTTCAGCCCCCGCACGGCGGCGAGGACGGTGAAAAACACGAGCATGAAGGGGATGGCGGCGACGGAGAGGGCTTTGAGAAGCACCAGAAAGCCCGAGGGCTGGCCGGGGTCGGCTTTTTCGGTGGAAGCGGCCGGGGCATCGAGTTGCTGCACCGCCTCGGTGAGGCCGAGGACGTTCTGGAGCGCGGTCCGCTGGGCGGGAAAGCATTCCAGATAGACAGTGCCGATGAAGACCGCTGCCACGGCGCCGAGGGCGATCCAACCGCCGCGGCGAATGGGCCGGAGGGTGCCATTTTCCGACTCAGGGGCGGCGCTGCCGGCCGTCTCGGGCTCGGTGGAGTCGGCTGCGGGCGGCGGGGCATCGGGAATGCGGAAAAGAGGGAGGCGCTGAAAGAATTTCGACGCGGCGATGCCGACGATCTGGGCACACCCGGCGGCGACGAGGGTGGTGCCGACGATGGCGTAGGGATTGGCCAGGCCGCGCGCGGCGAGGAGGCCGATGGCCGTGGCGGGAATCAGGGTGATGGCGCTGGTATTGATGGCGAGGAAGGTGCACATCGCATTCGACGCCGTCCCGGGATGGGGATTGAGTTCGTCGAGGTGCTTCATGGCCTTCAGGCCGAGGGGCGTGGCGGCGTTCCCGAGGCCGAGGAGGTTGGCGGCCATGTTCATGATCATGGCGCCCATGGCGGGGTGTTCGGCAGGCACATCGGGGAAAAGCCGACTCATGACGGGGCGGATGAGGCGCGACAGCACGTCGATGGCGCCGGATTTTTCGGCCAGCCGCATGATGCCGAGGAAAAGCATGAGGATGCCGGCGAGGGGCAGGGCGATGGACATGACGCCGGCTTCGACCTGCGAGAGGATGCCATTGACCACCTGGCTCATCCGGCCCATGAGGGCGGCGACGGCGACTCCGATGAGGATGAGGGCGAGCCAGATATAGTTCAGCATGGGCGACGGCGGTGAGTCTCCCCACGGAGATAGGGGGCTCCGGGGCCGATGGCAATGCGAAAATGCGCTACGGTCACTCGCGGTCGCCGCTGGCGGGTTTTTGGAACCAGACGCGCAGGGCCGCCTCGTCCAAGCCATCGATCTCGACCAGTTTCAGCCGGTCTTTCGTGCCCCGCACGATGCGGATGGCGCGTTTCGGCACGCCGAAGGCATCGGCGAGACAGGCGGTGAGGGCTTCATTGGCTTTGCCATCCACGGGTGGGGCCTGGAGGCGGATGGCGAGGGCCGTTTCCCCGTCGGCGACCGCAACCGGCCCGAGCAGGGCGGTCTGGCGGGCGTTGGGGACGACTTTGACCAGAAAGCGGGCCATGGGGGGGAATCACCGGGCCGGTCCTTTACCACCGAGCGCGTGTTCGCGGTAGCGGCGTTGCATGGCGGGCGGCCAGAGGTGGAAATTGGCGGGCAGGGGCGGCGATGCCGCGGGTGGGAGAAAGGCGGCGGCAAGCGAAAGCGCGGGGAGCGGGCTCATGGTGGCTTGACTGGAGGGAGGGGGGAATCAAATGGCCGCGAGCAGGGTGTCGCGGCGCCGGCGGGCGAGTTCGAGGTCGCGGGTCTTCAGCGAGACCCGGATGCGCTCGGCCGTGTAGTCCGGCTTGTGGAGGGTGAAATGGCACCACCAGGTGCCGCGGTTGTTCCACAGGTGATGGTTCGGGTTGCCATCGTCCACGCGGACGGCGAGGTGGCCCGGCACGGCGCGTCGGCGTTCCGGCGCAGTGGTGTCGGCGGTCTGGGCGAGGATGTCTTCGTAGCTCATGTCGTGATGCAGTTAGGTTTTGTGTGGGCTCCGGGCGGGCCGGGGCTTCTTCTGGTTTAACCACATCAGGATGTCTGTCTGTCGGAGGGGATCTCCCTGAAAAAACAAAACGCCGTCTCTCTCGGCATCGGGAGGGACGGCGTGGCGATATTTTCGGGGGGACTCGCTCCGCTGGAGAATTTCTGTTCGGGCCGCGTTGCCGCTGCCCGCACATCGGAGACTGACGGTCTGTTGGGGTCCGTCAGCATCCAAGGCACCTTGGCTTCTCCATCGCCAGGTTGCCGGATCCTGCCCGCCTTTCGACTGGCAGGATCGCTCCTGATGCTGGTGAGAAAATAATGAGTCCGCGGCCGTGTGCAAGCGCGGTTTTTGTTGCCGCTCTGTCATACGGTGATGCCGCGGGCGCCGACGGTGACCCCACTCCTCACTCCTCCCGCAAGCCATCCACGATCTTGCCCAGTTCGATGGCCGCCGCCCATGGGGCCGTGGCTTCCAGGCGGGCGGCGCGGGATTTCCACTCCGCAGGACTGATGCGATGGGGATCCGTGGAGGCGATCACGGCGAGATTGCCGGTGCCCGCCACGGCGAATTCATAGACCGATGGGAAGACCTCCCGGATCGATGCCAGATCCGCCGGTGTGGTGGTCTCCCAGTCGATCAGATTGAAGACCACCAAGCCGCCGGGCTCGTTGAGCCGCGCCCGGATCTCGCGGAGGAAATCGGCCGTTTTGAGGCGTTGGGCTTTTTCCTGCAAGCCGGGATCGCCCTCGGCCGGAGGGCGCAGGAAGGCATCCATGTAGATGGCGTCGTACTTCGGTCCGTCGGTCTGGCGCAGATAGACAAAGGCATCCGCGGTATGAATCGTGGACCGCGGCCCGTTGCGGGTCCCAAAATACTCGGCCGCGATGGCGACCACCGCGGGATCGATCTCGACGGCATCGACCTGGATCTCCGGCATCGTGGCATTGAGGAAGCGCACCATGCCGCCGCCGCCCAAGCCGACGATCAGGACGCGCGACTGCTGCTCCCGGAGCAAAAAAGAGCTGAAGACCGCCCGGCTGTAACGCAGCTCAAGTCGCTCGGGCGCCTGGAGATTGATCCGCGACTGGAGCAGTTCCGAGCCGTCCGATTCGACAAAAAGCAGGCTGCGCAGCAGACCGCGGTCGCGCACCCGGATGTGGGCATAGTCGGACACCGTCTCGTGGATGATCTTCCCGTGCAGCCGGTCGGCCTCGGTCGCGCGCTGCCACGCCGGCAGCCGGGTGACGAGCAGGACATTGCCGGCGAGCAGGATCGCCGCGGCAATGAGGGCTGGCAGGGCTTTTTTCACGGGCTCGGACAGTCCGCTTTTCACTCGGAAAAGACTTGCAGCAGATTGCTGTAGTCATCCGTCCACAGGATGGGTTGGGGACCCTCGGTCCACGCCGTGACGAGGCTGGCCTTTCGCAGGTGATTCAACATCGATTGATTGTCCGTCACCAGCACCCAGTCGGAGACATAGTTCAGCTCTTCCTCCTCGGCGGAGACGGAAACCAGCGCCGCATCGCGGCCGATCTCGGCGGCCAGCACCCGCACCACATCGGTCAGTTCCAGATAGCGGTTCGTCACATGGACCGCCAGCACGCCGCCGGGCGCCAGATGCTTCTCATAAAGCTGGAATGCCTCGCGGGTGAGCAGGTGGATCGGGATCGAGTCCCCGCTGAAGGCATCCACCACCAGCAAATCGAACTGCTGGGGCTCCCCGCGCTCCAGCTCCCGCTCCAGGCTGATGCGCGCGTCGCCGATGACCACCGTCTCCTTTCCGGCACAGTCCGAAAGGTAGGAGAAATGCCGGCGGGCCATGTCCTCGACCTGCGGATTGATCTCATAGAACCGCACCCGGTCGCCTTCCATCGCATGGGCCGCCATGGTGCCGACCCCGAGCCCGATCACGCCGATATGCACTGGTCTTGGCGCCTCTGCCGGCTTGTCATCTGCAGTGCGCCTGTTGGGATGATAACGGAGCGCCTGAGCCACACCCGAGCTGTCGCCGTAGTAGGTCGTCGCGGACAGTCGCAGCGAATCATCCTCGTATTGCGCCCCGTGGATGATGCGGCCGTGGTAGAGCGAACGGTAGCCCATGCCATTCGAGTCGGCATTCTCACCGATCCGCAGCACGCCATAGAAGCCGCGACTGGCATCGATGACCCCGCTGGCGTGGTCCTTGATGTGTAAGGTGAGGGAATGCGTCAGGACGACAGCTCCGGCCAGCCAGACCACCAGCAGCGGCACGGTGACGGCCTTGGGCCAGCGGGGCTGAAAGATCTGGGCGATCAGACCCACCAGGCCGAGCGCGGCGGTGGCGATCAGAGCGGTGTGCAGCTCGAAAAATCCGGTGAACAGACGCGGCGCACCGACGCTGACGAACAAGCCGCCGATCACACCGCCCAAGGCCACCGAAAGGTAAAATCCGGTCAGATATTTCGGCGCGGGACGTCGGCGGACCAGTTCCCCGTGGCTGACCATGCAGCAGGCAAACATCGCCGTCGCATAGATGACCACCTGCCACACCATGGGGAGATCTCCGTCGGACAACTCGTGGTGCAACAGGTAGAGCACGCCGCCCACCGAGCCCATCGCCAGAGGCATCCAGAAAGGGCGGAAGTACCAGCGATCGTGGTCGAAGGCGATGATGAACGTGATCAGATACAGGCTCAGCGGCAGGATCCAGAGAAACGGCACCACTGCCACGTCCTGACAGATCTGGTTCGTCATCGCGAGCAGCATGGCGCAGCCGGTGGCCGATGCCGCGACCCAGAAAATCCGGTCGCCCCACGACGGAGCCGGGGCGGGAGCCGCCGTTTCGGCCACCCCATCGGACCGCCCGCTCTGACCGGCCGAGCGCAGCAGCATCAGCCCGCAGGCCGCCGCACCGAGGAAATACACCCCGTAGCCCGCCGACCACATCCACGATTGCTCCCGCAGACCCAGCGCCGGCTCGATGAGGAAGGGATAGCACAACAGGCCGAGCAGGGAACCCACGTTCGACATCGCATAGAGCCGATAGGGCGAGTGACCATTCCTCGCCAGTCCGGCCTCGCTGAACCAGTGCTGCAACAGCGGCCCCGAGGCCGAGATCAGGATGTAGGGCAGGCCGACCGTGGCCGCGATCAGCACCACGATGCCTTTCACCGGGTCGGCACCGCCCTCCGGCTTCAGCGATTCCGCAGGGATGATCGGCAGCGTCAGGAGCGACAGCGCCAGCAGGGCGAGGTGCAGCGATACCTGCCCCTTTCGGCTCAGCTTCGTCGCAATGACATGCGCGTAAGTGTAGCCCGCCAGCAATCCGGCCTGAAAGCACAGCATGCAGGTCGTCCACACCGCCGGACTGCCGCCGAACCACGGCAGGATGTGGCGCGCGGCGATGGGCTGCACCAGAAAAAGCAGAAACGCACTGGTAAAGACGGCAAAGAGAAAGGCGGGCATCGCGCGATGCTAGCCGATAATCCGCCCGACGGGAGAAAAATCCGCCGCCACCCGCTGGCTTGTTTCCGCCGCCCCGGTCCCGCTCCGGAGATCGGGCCTTGCCTGCCGGCTTGGCGTGCGATCTGGTGCCCGCTGATGCGATCGCGACTCCTTTTTCCCCTCCTCGCGGGCCTGATCGGCTCCCTGTCTGCTGCCGGGGCGGCTCCCCACCTGTATTGGTCCGCCGAGCCGGTGCTGCCCGGCGAGGCGGCGATGCTGCAGGGGGCCGGTTTCGACACCGTGAGCCGGATCGAACTGCGCGCCGACGGAAAAACCGTGGAGGTCCCTGTGCTCGACGCCAACGAGCGGTCGCTGCGCTTCGTCATTCCCGCCGATTGGCCAGCCGGCGCTGTCACCTGTCGCATCGAGACGGCCACGGGCCATCTGGAACACCAGCTCAATGCCCCGCAGCCCTGGTGGCATCAGGCCGATGGCGGACGCGCCGCCTCGCCGGGTGGCTGGGTGCGGATCTGCGGCAGGGGTCTCGACTTTGGTGGCCAGGCCCGCCTCACCCTGCGCCAGGGAGATCAAACCTGGGCCCTGCCCATCGACGAGCCGACGCCCTGGTCCCTCCACGCCCGCCTTCCCGCGACGATGGCGCCCGGAACCTATGACATGTGGGTTCACAACGGCTCCGCCGAAGCCAAAGCCGGCGACCTGACCGTCGCCGCGTCCGATCGGCCGTGGATGAAGACCGTCATCGACTTTGCCGGCGTGCCGGACGACGATGGCGACGACAGCGACGCCCTCACCCGGGCTCTCGCGGATGTCGCCGCCCGCGGAGGCGGCGTGGTGCGGTTCCCCCGCGGCCGGTTCCGCCTCAGCGGTGGTTTTTCCCTGCCCCCGCGGATCGTCCTGAGCGGGGCCGGCGCGGCGCTGACTCATCTGGTTTGGGCCGACACCGCAACGCCGCCCGAGGCTTTTCTGAGCAGCCAAACCGGAGAGCTGGCCATCGAAGACCTCAGCCTGTACGCGCACCACTATCGCAAGGGCCTCGTCGTCCGCGCGCCCAAAGACGCCCCGCCGGCCCGCGAGGTCCGGATCAGCCGCGTGCAGGCCCGATTCACCGCCCTCAGCGTGAAAGGCCTCGATCCCGCGACCGTGCAGTCGAGGCTCGACTCCCTGCGCGACGGCGCCGTCTTCGAGATTTTCGCCGACGACGTGCAGATCGTCGACTGCGACCTGGCGTGGACGAAAAACGTCGGCTTTTCCGCCCAGGGCAACGATCTCTACTGTGTCGGCAACCGCGCCCATGCCGATGAAGCCGGATGGTGTCCCGTCGGCGGCGGTCGCCGGGCCATCGTCGAGCGCAATGCATTCACCGGCGTGACCACCGGCATCACCCGCGGCGCCGAGGTTTACTTTGCCCGCAACCGGGTGTCCCACCAGTATCACGGCTTTCGCGAAGGGTTCACCACCGATGGCGCCTACGGTGGTCCCGGACAGTTGAGCGAACCGGTCGTCGCGGGGGCCGTCATCACCCACGCCGGAGCCAGCCCGCGCACCGACCCTGCGTCCATCCCCGCCGTCGTCCGCGTCATTGATGGCCCCGGAGCCGGCCAGTGGCGGGAGGTGAAAGCCTTCGAGCCGAAGCGCCTCGTCATGGACCGCCCCTTCGACGTGCCGGTGGGCGAGGGCTCGCGCTTCTACGTTTCAAATGCGATGATGCGGCACATCCTGTTTGAGAATGACTGGTCGGATACCGGTATCGCCGCTCAATTCTACGGTGGTGCACTCGATTGCATCATGGCCGGCAACCGCAGCGCCCGCAGCGGCGGCTTCCGCGCCTGGGGTAACGAGACCGCCTGGTATGTCCAGATGCTCGGCAACGAGATCACCGAAGGCTACGGCACCGCCGGTCCCGAGGCGAACGGCGGCCACTCCGCGCTGCATCTGGTGGGGCCGTATCTGACCCGCAACGAGCCGCGCTTCACCGGCACCACCGTGCGGGGCGCCGTGATGCGTCGCAACGAACTCCACAACCACGCCACCATCACCCTGCGCGGCGCCATCCACGATGCCCTGATCGAGAACAACGTCCTGCGGCACAGCCCCAAAGGTACCGTCGGCGATCTCTGGCAGCGCCAGAGCGGCATCCTGCTCCTCGGCAACCGGTTCGAGGATGTCACCACGCCCCACGAGCCGGAGGAGGCCGGCTATCGGAAAATCGACCGCCCCTGAGACGCGATGATTCCGATCAGACCCTGTTGGATCGGAACCTCGGCCAAAGCTTTCCCAGTTCAGACCGAGCTGCGTTTCCGGGAACCCGATTGCCATGGCGCACATTTCCGATCATTCGCACCCGATCCGCGGGTGTCGCCGATCTGATTGTCTGTCTGGCTGGTCCGCGCGGAAGAGGCGGCCGTCTCCATTTTCCGCTCTCGTTTTTTTTCGATTCGTCGTTTCTGTGGTTGCCATTTTCGGAAATGGTGGCAACGGGAAGTGGTTCACTTTTTATTTGTTCCGCTTCTCACCTTTCTCCGATCCCATGACTGCGACACCTTCCAGTTTCCTTTTGGTGATCCGGGGAGCGCTCGGGTGACACTTTCGGTGTTTCGGCGGTGCCGGGCTCGGGGTGTCTCCTGTTGACGACTCCCCTCCCGGCCTTCGTTTTCCGCATGGCCCAGTGACCTACTGGTGATCCGCGCTGCCGCGTTCGTGCAGGCGTGCCTTCGAATCCGGGCTGCGTGCGGTTTTTCTGACTTCTCCTGTTTTTCTTTTTTTGTTGTGAATGCGACTCCTGTTTCTCCGATCCGAAGCGGCAAACAGCTTCGGACCTTGTGTGTGCGCCCGTTGCGCTCGGTCAAGGGCACGACGGAAAGTTTGCGATTTCGACCGGTGGCTGGCGTGGCAGATCTTCCTGGTGCGTGCCGCGACCGGGCGGCTCGGCTTTGGTCGGCCTGGAATGGCCTGGCCAAGCCCAACCGCGACCAGCGGCAGGCTTTGGCGGATCTGCTGGTGGTGCTCGGCTGGTCAACTGGTCTGGAATTCCGCACCGTGTCGTCGTGCCATCAGATGACCGGCGACTGGCGGGAGTATCTGGGAGACCGGGTCTGGGTGCGCAACAGTTTGTGCCGCCTCGCCAAGGGGGTTGGATGGCGCGAGGTGGTGAATCGGCTGGTCGATGAGGGTTTGCCTGAGTTCGCCTGTCTGCTTGACACGGAGCCGGGTCGGGCTGATTTCCCGGACCTCTTTTGTGCCGTGCGGCTCGGCCTCAGGGAGATGGCTTTCGACGATCCACTGGCAGAACCCTCCAGCGAGGGTTTGATCGCGCGCACTCTGTTGCGAAGGGCGGGGGATCGCTACTCGCTGGCGACGGTGGAGTCGAGGTTGAAGGGAGACTGGTTGTCGGCGCATCTGGTCGCCGCAACTCCGGACGCGACGGCGGCGCTGTGCTGGCTGGATCTGGCGGAAGCGGTGGAGGTGGACAAACGCCTCCGCTTCGTGCGCTGCTTGATCGGCTCGGGGGCGGCGCGCCAGATGGTGAATGGTGATCTGGGGCCGGTGGTGGCGGCATGGAGCCAGCTGCCGGGCCGCTCATTGGACTCGGGGCTCGCATTTTTCTGCATGGGCGTGGCGAGGGGTTTCGATGCGTGCGCGCTACTCGCTGGGATGCGCCTGGTGGAAACGAATCTCGAACTGGAAAAACGACCGCCTCGCGATCGGTTTCCGGCGGACCGTTTCCGCGCCATCCGGGTGCGTCTGTTTTCCACAGATCGCCGGGGGCAGCCGTGGCTGATGCGCCAAGTCTGGATGGCATGGCAGCGGCAACCGGGCTTTTCGGCCGAACTCGAAGCGCTGCCTCTGCCACGGATGACGAACCGCCAACTGCTGGCGACGGTGAGGGAACTGGCGTCCGCGGCGATTTGTGGAGGCCGCTGCTGGCGGCGCACCGTGGAGCGGATTGACGAAATCGTGGAGCACCTCCTGCCGCTGGGCGAGGAGGCCGCTGACGATCTCGGCCGCTGGCTGTATGGCTTCCTGCACTGGCCCGAGGCGGAAAACTGGCCTGAGTTGTGGGACTTGGCTCTCGATCTCGGAGAACGGCACCGACGACTGGGCATCGAATTCGACTGGGCGCTGCGTCGTTTCTGGCTCGAGGCGGTCAAATGCCTAGCCGACTCCGGTGTTGCCGCCCTGCGGGAGCTGCCGGACTCGGCCTTTCGCCAATGCGCGAAGGCGCTCCGGTCAAACTACCGCGCGGAGGTGATCGTGGAAGCCTTCGAATCGGCGTCCGCAGAGCTGGCGTGCCACCTGTCTGCCATGTTGCGACACCACGGCGCGACGTTGTTCGACACCTTGCAACTGGTCGGTCTGACGCGGGAGGATCAGCGGAAGCGAATCATGGAGCGCTATCGCGAGCACCCCGCCTATGACGCGGATCCATCGCGCCTGTCGCCGGGCGATGCGGTGACGCTGGCGGATGCCCTGGCGGGTGGGGAGAACAGTCCGGTACCGTCCCGTCTTCGGGAGCATCTGTCGGGTGGACGGGTGCAGTCCGCCGTGGTGGTGGAGCGTGATCTCGCGGCCCTGACGAAGGCTTTCGACAGACTGCGTCTCCGGGCGTTGCAAACAGAGGTGACGCGGGAGCTTATTCACAGCAATGTCCACAGACGCACCCAACCGACCTGGCACACATTGGGCATGGCCAACCGGGTGGGGGAAAATCGCCGGCCGTTGCGTCGCTTCCTGAGCCAGTATCTGAGGGAGACCGATCCGCGCCGCTACATCGAGGAGCATCCCCGAAATCGAAGATGGCTGGCTGACATACGCAGTCGGACGCTGGGAGCTTCCCGCGTCTGGGAGCAGGGCTTCCGGCTTTCGGCGGTGGTGAGGGGCCATGGCGTGGTGACTCTGGCTTTCGAAACCGATCCCGAGGAAATCTTGAAAATGGGCACCTACGCCGGAAGCTGTCTGTCTCTGGGTGGCTGCAACGCCCATTCGGCGGTATCCACGATGCTCGACGCAAACAAGCGCGTCATCTATGCGCGGGATGCGAGAGATCGGGTGGTGGCGAGGCAGTTGGTGGTCATCTCAAAGTCTTGGGAACTGTTGTGCTTTCACGTTTACCAATCGGGTGAGAATGGGTGCATGACGGAACTCTTCCATGAGTTTGACCGTCGTTTGGCGGCGCGACTGGCTCTGCCCATCTACCGCGACTCGGAGGGCGATTCCAGCTACCAGGTGGAAACGCTGATCTGTCGGCACTGGTACGATGATGGGGCAGTCGATGTGCCGGATCAGCCATTACGCGTTCGAATCGGCGGATAGTCCGGGAATGAGATACCGGAACGCATCGGGGAACCATTCCAAAGGCATTGTCCGTCGGCCCTTTGCCGATAAATACCGGGAGACGTCTCAATGGAATGTGCTCAGCTGCCTCCGAAGACGACTTTCGGTTGAACTGATCAGGCTTCCCCTATGGTGCCATAGGCCTCCATGCCCTCGCAGGTGCAGACGAGGTGGCGGTCGCCCCAGACATTGTCGATGCGGCTGACGGGCGGCCAGTATTTGGCACCGGGTTCGCGGAGACGGGCCACGGGGTAGGCGGCCTGCTCTCGGCTGTAGGGTCGATCCCAGGTGGCGGAGAGCAGGGTCTCGGCGGGGTGCGGGGCGTGTTTCAGCACGTTGTTGACGGGATCGGCTTCGCCGCGGATGACGGCCTGGATTTCTCCATGGATGGCGATCATGGCCTCGCAGAAGCGGTCGAGTTCGGCGGGCGATTCGCTCTCGGTCGGCTCGATCATGAGGGTGCCGGGCACGGGCCAGGACATGGTGGGGGCGTGGAAGCCATAGTCCATGAGGCGCTTGGCGACGTCCTCGACCTCGATGCCGCTCGCCTGTTTGAGGGGGCGGAGGTCGAGGATGCACTCGTGGGCGACGAGGCCATTTTTCCCCCGATAGAGCACGGGGAAGTAGGGGTGGAGCCGGTGGGCGATGTAGTTGGCGTTGAGGATGGCGATCTGGGTGGCACGGGTCAGGCCGGAGCCGCCCATCATGGCGATATACATCCAGGAAATGGGCAGGATGCTGGCGCTGCCGAGCGGGGCGGCGGAGACCGCCTCGGGCAGGTGGGGCACGAGATGGGCGGCGACGCCGATGGGGCCCACGCCGGGTCCGCCACCGCCATGGGGGATGCAGAACGTCTTGTGCAGGTTCATGTGGCACACGTCGGCACCGAGTTCGCCGGGGCGGGCGAGGCCGACGAGGGCATTGAGGTTGGCTCCGTCGAGATAGACCTGCCCGCCGTGCTGGTGGACGATGGCGCAGATGTCCCTGACCGATTCTTCGAAGACGCCGTGGGTCGAGGGATAGGTGATCATGAGCGCGCCGAGGCGGTCGGCGTGCTGGGCGGCCTTGTCGCGGATGTCGGTGACGTCGATGTTTCCCTGCTCGTCGCAGCGGACGGGCACGACGGTGAAGCCGGCCATGACGGCGCTGGCGGGATTGGTGCCGTGGGCGGAGGTGGGGATGAGGCAGACGGTGCGGTCGAGGTCGCCACGGGAGCGGTGGTAGTGCCGGATGGCCAGGAGGCCGGCATACTCGCCCTGAGATCCGGCATTGGGCTGGAGGCTGACGGCGGCAAAGCCGGTGATCTCGGCCAGCCAGCGCTGGAGCTGGTCGGCCAGGGTGGCGTAACCGCCCTCGCCGGGGACGGGGGCAAAGGGGTGCACGCCGTTGATGGCACGCCAACTGATGGGGATCATCTCGGCGGTGGCATTGAGCTTCATGGTGCAGGAGCCCAGGGGGATCATGCTCCAGTTCAGCGCGACATCGCGGCCCTCGAGCCGGCGCAGGTAGCGCAGCATCTCGGTCTCGGTGTGATAGCGGTGGAAAACCGGATGGGTGAGGAAGGGCGACTGGCGTCTCAGGGAGTCGGGCAGACGGTCGCCGTCGGGCTCCGCCGCGGGGGTGGGATTGCCGGTAAAGGCACCGACCAGGGCGGCGACGGTCTCAGGACCACAGGTCTCGTCGAGCGAGATGCCGAGCCGGTCGTCGTGGTCGGTGCGCAGGGCGAAGCCGGCGAGGCGCACCCGGTCGAGGATGGCGGAGCGTCGCACGGCGGGGACGGCCACGGTGACGGTGTCGAAGCCGTGCTGATTGAGAATGGCAAAGCCGGCGGCGGTCAATCCATCGGCGAGCTGCCGGCTCAGGGCGGCGATGCGACGCGCGATGGCGCGGAGTCCGTCGGGTCCGTGATAGACCGCGTACATCGAGGCGATGACGGCGAGCAGGACCTGGGCAGTGCAGATGTTCGAGGTGGCTTTTTCCCGACGGATGTGTTGCTCGCGGGTCTGGAGGGAGAGACGCAGGGCGGGCCGG
Source organism: Verrucomicrobiales bacterium (assembly GCA_016795505.1). Taxonomy (GTDB): domain Bacteria; phylum Verrucomicrobiota; class Verrucomicrobiia; order Verrucomicrobiales; family DEV007; genus JAEUHH01. The sequence continues at coordinate 47,305 of JAEUHH010000028.1, forward strand.
CCGTCGGCATCGTGGGAGACGCCGATGAGTCGTCCGGGCAGGCGGCGTTTCAAATCATCGGTGCAGGCCATGTAGGCGGCATGGGGGCCGCCACCGCCGAGTGGCACGCCGAAGCGCTGGGTGGAGCCGATGGCGATGTCGGCACCACACTCGCCCGGCGGTTTCAGCAGGGTGAGGGCGAGGGGATCGGCGGCGACGATGGCGAGCGCGCCGGCAGCATGGATGGCGGCGATGAGCGGCTCGAGATCGGGGATATGGCCCTCGGTGCCGGGATAGCTCAGCAGGACGCCGATCCAGGCATCGGGTTCATTGGAAAAGGGATGGGTGGTAGGATCGCCGGTGATCAGCTCGATGCCGAGGGGTTCGGCCCGGGTGCGCAGCACGGCGAGGGTCTGCGGGTGGCACTGGTCCGAGGCGAAGAAACGCAGTCCCTTTGGCCGGGCTCCGGCGCACAGGGCCATGGCCTCGGCGGCAGCGGTGCCCTCGTCGAGCAGGGAGGCATTCGCCACGGGCAGGCCGGTGAGGTCGCAGATGAGGGTCTGGTAATTGAGCAGGGCTTCGAGCCGGCCTTGGGCTATCTCGGCCTGGTAGGGGGTGTAGGCGGTGTACCAGCCGGGATTTTCAAGGATGTTCCGCAGGATGACGGGCGGCGTAATGGTGCCGTGGTAACCCAGGCCGATGAGGGGCTGGATACGGGTGGAGACGGAGGCGAAGATGGCGGCGAGGTCGGCGAGGGCCTCGGACTCGGTGCGGGGTTCGCCAATATCCAGCGGGCGGCTCGTCCGGATGCTGGACGGCACGGCGGCGTCGATTAGCGCCTCGACCGAATCGTAACCGATGGCGGAGGCGAGGGCATCGGCTTCCCGGTCCGTGGGGCCGAGGTGCCGCGGCGCGAAAGCGTGGGGAGCGTCACCCGACATGCCCACGATACGCCTCCGCGTTCATGAGGGACTCGATCTCGGCGGGATCACTGAGGCGGATGCGAAACATCCAACCGGCGCCATAGGGATCGGTATTCACGGCCCCCGGGTCCTCGGTCAGCGCCTCATTCACCGCGACGATCTCGCCGCTGGCGGGGCTGTAGATGTCGTTGGCGGCCTTGACTGACTCGATGACGGCGATGGCCTCGCCTTTGGCCACGGTGCGGCCCACGGCGGGCAACTCGAGGTAGACGACATCGGTCAGCTCTGCCTGCGCGTGGTCGGACACCCCCACCGCCGCGGCGCTGGGATCGGCGGGATCGATCCACTCGTGGGAATCGGAATAGTGGAGATGGTCGGGTATCTGGCTCATCGGTCTGCGGCCCACTTTTCGGCAAAAACCCTGCCGGCGGCAACCGAAATTCCTCCGCCATGACACGGCGGCACTCCAGACCCAGGTCCGGGCGGCGGCTTTACCCGGCGGCGGTCACGCCACCGGGCAGGGCCTGCGGGGCATCGAGTGCGACCGGGGCCTTCCGGGCAAACCGTCTCCAGAGCCACCACGCCCAGAAGGGCAGATTGACGAGGAAAATCCAGTCGAGCTTCTCAACATGATAGAAGTAAAGACCGAACATGATGTCATTCAGGTAGTGGAAGCTGATGAACATGAGGCCAAATACCAGCCAAGTAAGCCGGTTGTAGAGGGCGAGGAAGGCGATGACCTGCAGGCCTACGCCGCAGCCGAGGAGGAGGCGGGTCCAGTTTTTGTGTTCCAGCATGAAGTTCGCCAGCGGCGGCATCTGTTCGGGAGCCCATTCCTCCTCGAGATTGTTGTAGTAGTTCTGCCGGTGGGTTTTCACCACCTGGACGCCGATGTAGTGGCTGTTGAGGAACCACTGGCCGCCGGATTTGAACTGTTTGATCACGCCGGGGATCATGTAGCTGGCGATGATCATGAGCTGGGAGTAACGGATGAGGACATCCCACCAGGTGCGGCCGTGCCGGGTCATGGCGCTGGCGGGCTTCAGGCCCATGGCCTCGCGCGGGTTCTTCCAGAGCGCCCACAGGCTGACCACGGTTTGGGCGAGGAGGATCAGCGAGACCATCTGGAAGCCGTGATGGATGTAGCCCTGGGAATTGTAGAGCGTGCGGCTCCCCAACAGGACGAAGCACAGGATCGGCAGGGCCACGGGCAGCCCAAAGCCGGAGATGTAGAGCGCGAGGCAGGGCAACACGATCCACGGGAGGATTTCGACAAAGCGGTCGTCATGGAAAAAGGTCAGGTCGACGAATTTCGCGATGCCGTCGGGCTGCGGCTGGGCGTCGAAGGGGATCTTGGCTTCGGATTGGGGAAGCAGGTCGGAGATCGGCGGCAGCGGGGGGCGCAGCATGCGGTTGCTCTCCTTGTTTCCCACGATGGCGGCGAGGGAGTCGCCGGGAACGATGGCTTCGGCGATCTTCAGGCCATGGTTGGAAAACGGCTCGCCGAGCGGCATGCACTGGAAGAGCACGTAGGCGTAGAGCACCCGCATGAAGACGATCTCGAAGCGATGAAAACGCGGGATGCCGAACTGGGCGGCGATGTGGCGCCAGCGGGGGCTGGAGAAGCGGGATTGGAGGGCGGACAGGATCGACATGGCTGAACAGGATGGGGAAAAATGGGGATGAGGTCGGATGCCGGACGGGAGGCTCTCAGGATGAAACGGGCAGCGCGCCGGCGGGCAGGGTGGCGACGATCTCGGGGGTTTCGCTGAAGCCCTTCTCGTTGTCATAAACGATCCACACCTCCACCAGGGCGGCGGTGCCGGGAAGATCCTTTTTCTTTTTGATGGCCTGTTCTTTGAGGTAAGCCAGCAGGCGACGGCCCACTTCGGCGCGCTCTGCTGGGGTCAGGTCGGAATCGGACTTGCCGAGTGATTTGGCATGATCCTTGGCCCAGCTTTTATACATCTTCTTCACTTTCGGGGCGGTCACACCGGTCAGGGCATTGATCGGGAGAGGCTCCGGTTCGCCCTTGTCATTGAGGCTGGCCACGAAGAAGTAGTTTTCGCTGTTGTTCGGGTCGCTGTACATGGGGAAGTGGGACAGCGGGAAGAAATCCTCCACCCAGATCGACAGGGCGACGATGAGGGGCACGGCAAAAAAGGAGTGACGCAGGAAGATCCAGCCGGCGAGGCTGAGGAAGGTGAGCAGGGCAAAAAGGATGTCCATGGATCGGGTGTGCGATGACGTTTCGGGCCGACCAAAAGCCCACCCGATGCACCCGAAAAGCGGTTTTCACCCGACGGCATCGGATTTGCCAATAGGCGAGCAATCCGCGCCAAAATCGGCACAATCAGCGGCCCGATCGGGCCATGAAGCAGGCCCGGAGGGCGTGGGTCGCGAATCAGGCAAATGCCGCGATGGCCTCCCGCTGGAGGCGGGCGATCTCGGTGATGCCCGCCTTGCTCAGGGCCAGCATTTCGAGCATTTGGGCCTCCGAGAAGGTTGCCTCCTCGCCGGAACCCTGCATCTCGATGAGGTCGAGATCGTCGGTCATGACATAATTGAAGTCCACCGAAGCGTCCCGGTCTTCGGGGTAGTTCAGGTCGAGGCAGCAGACATCCTCATAGATACCGGCGGAAACGGCGGCGGCCAGTTGGCGTAGCGGCGACTGCTTGAGTTCGCCTTTGGCGATCATTCGCTGGAACGCAATGCCAGCGGCTACGGTAGCGCCCGTAATGGAGGCGGTCCGAGTGCCCCCGTCGGCACGGAGTACGTCGCAATCCACCCACATGGTCCGCTGGCCGAGTGCCTTCAGATCGACGACGGCCCGGAGTGACCGGCCAATGAGGCGCTGAATCTCCGAACTCCGGCCATCGAGCTTGCCGCGGGCGATGTCCCGCTGCTTCCGCTCCAGGGTGGAGTAGGGAAGCATGTTGTATTCGGCCGTGAGCCAGCCACCCGGGACATCCTGCTGGATCATCCATCGCGGCACGCCGGGCTCGATCATCACGGCGCAGATGACCTGAGTGTCGCCAAACGAGACCAGCACTGAACCGCTGGCATTGCGGGCAATATCGGGCTGGAAGGAAATGGGGCGAAGTTCGCCCGGCTGGCGTCCGTCAGGTCTGTCCATGGCTGTGGGTGATGGTTCCGAATCCAGAGGCAATTGCAAGCGTTTCCCATCTGGAGCCGGGGAAAAAATCAGCGCGCCGAACGGCTTTCCAACCGGCCGGACTGGGTCTAGATTCCCCGCCCCCCTGACCGCTGCGGCGGGTCTGTCACTCTCTCCTCACCCAACAAAACGGTTTTCGCATGCGGGAATGGCTGGAAAGCTTTGAGCAATTCGCGATCGACGTGATCCTCGATCGTCGCACCGGCAAGCGTGCGGCGGTGTTTCGCTTTTTCCTCGGCATCCTGTCCAAAGTGTACGGATGGTTGGTGGATTTTCGTCTGTGGCTCTACCGGAACCGCATCCTGCGCGAGCGGAATCTCGGCTGTCTCGTCGTCAGCATCGGCAATCTGACCGTCGGTGGCACGGGCAAGACGCCCGTGGTCGAAAAATTCGCCCGCTCCCTCCAGGATGGCGGCCGGCGGGTTGCCATTCTCAGCCGCGGCTACAAGTCGGTCAAAAAGCCGCTCCTCCAGCGGATCATCGGCAAGATCCAGGGAAAGAACGAAATCAATCCGCCCCGGGTCGTCAGCGATGGCCGACAACTGCTGCTCGACTCCCGCACCGCTGGCGACGAACCCTACATGCTCGCCGCGAACCTGAAGGACATCCCGGTCGTGGTGGACAAGGACCGGGTGAAAAGTGGAAAGCACGCCATTTCCGAACTCAATTGCGACACGCTGCTGCTGGATGACGGTCTCCAGTATTTGAAGCTGCGCCACCGGCTCGACATCGTTCTGGTGGACCGCTGGCAGCCCTTCGGCACCGAGAAACTGCTGCCGCGGGGCACCCTGCGGGAACCGGCGAAAAACCTGAAGCGCGCCAGCTACATCTTCATCACCAAGTGCAATGGCGAACCGAACGATGAGCTGAAGGAGCGCATCCGGAAGTACAACCGCACCGCGGAGATCATCGAGTGCGAGCACCGTCCGCTCCACCTCCAGCACATCGAGAGCCGCGAGACCCTGCCTTTGTCGGAGTTGCAAAACAAGCGGGTGGGGACCATCAGCGCCATCGCCGTGCCGGAAAGCTTCGAGCAGGGCATTCGCAAGCTGGGCGCAAACCTCGTCGCGACCAAGCGATTTCTGGATCACCACCGGTTCACCGAGCAGGAGATCCTGACCTTCATCAACTGCTGCGTGGAGAGCGAAGTGGACATGATCGTGACGACGGAAAAGGATTCGGTGCGCTTCCCGCGACTGGGTCGGCTCGATGTGCCGATCTATTTCCTCCGCGTCGAGATCGGCATCCTGAGCAACGAAGAAAGCTTCGACGAGTGCGTGAACCGCATCTGCCAGCCGAGGCCCATTGTGCCGGCGCGGCGCTTTTTTTAGTCGCACCACTCGAAGACCCGGCCCGGCCCGCAGACCCACTGTCGGCAGGGTGCGGCCGGGTCGCTGCCCGTCCACCGTCCGCCGCCCGCCCATGGGGAAAACGCCGGCAGAATCCACCTGACCCGGCCGGGCCGCGGCTCCTGCACCAGGCTGGGCAGACGCAGACGCAGTCCGGCGCCATCCGAGGCGGATACAGATGGGTGCCAGTGACCGATGACCTCCGCCACCGCCTGGTCCGGGATCACCGGATCCTGATGGCCATGATGGAAAAAGTGGCCCTCAGCGGTCAGATGGCTCTCCACGAGGGAAAATCGACGCCGGATCTCGCCGCGATCGTGATTGCCTGCCACCAGTATGAGCCGGTCACAGCTCGCCTGCACCGAATCCAGCCATTCGCAGGCATCGCTACCGGACAACGTGCTGTCCACGATATCCCCCACCAGGATCACCGTCTCCGGTCGATGATCAGCCAACAGGGCGGCGAATCTTTCCTCGATCGACTGCCGTCCCCAGAGCGGGAAAAGGCCTCCGGCCGCCCGGCGGGCCACCTCGTAGCCAAAATGCACATCCGCCACCGCCAACCACCCTGCGCGGCGGTGGACGAGGGCGAGCCGGGCATCCAGCCACAAGTCGCTCGCGACTTCGACCTGTGCGGGGGACTCCGGGGTGGTGGTTGATTTTTCCCCCGCATCGACCATTCTAAGCGCTCCCCGCGCCAGGGTGCCGGCTTTGTTCTTTCGCACTGTCGCCCTCCGTTTGATTTCACCCGACTCATCCCATGACCGAAGACCTGTCGCAAGCCCCGGCCGATCCCACCCCGGCCGATGGACAAGAGCTCAGCACCCTGCTAGCCCATCGACGGCAAAAACTGGACCGTCTGCGCGAGCTTGGCGTCGATCCCTTCGGTGGCAAATACGAAACCACCCACGATCCCGGGCCGCTGCGCGATGAAGTCTTCGCCGAGGGGCTGCACGTTCGCGTGGCCGGACGCATCACCGCGATGCGGGACATGGGCAAGACGAACTTCATCGACCTCAGTGATCTGACCGGCCGCATTCAGGCATTTGTGAACCAGAAGGAGCTGGGTGACGAGGCGTGGGAGATCTACAAGCAGCTCGACATCGGCGACTGGCTCGGAGTGGAGGGCGAAACCTTTCTTACCAAGACCGGCGAGCCATCCGTGAAGGCGAAGCGGATCACGGTTCTCTCGAAATCGCTGCGCCCCCTCGCGGACAAGTGGCACGGCGTTCAGGATCCGCAGATCAAGTACCGGCAGCGGTACCTCGATCTCGTCGCCAACGAGCGGAGCCGCGACTTTTTCCGGAAGCGTATCGCCATGGTTGCCGAGATCCGGCGGTTCCTCCAGGATCGGGGCTTTCTCGAAGTCGAGACACCGATGTTGCAGGATGTGCCCGGTGGCGCCGCCGCCCGGCCCTTCCAGACGCATCACAATGCCCTCGGCATGGACATGTACCTGCGGATTGCTCCGGAGCTCTATCTGAAGCGTCTGATGGTCGGCGGTTTCACCCGGGTATTCGAACTGAACCGCAATTTCCGCAACGAGGGCATCAGCCGACGGCACAATCCCGAGTTCACCATGCTCGAGGCCTACTGGGCCTACGCCGACTTCGAACAAATGGCTCAACTCGTCGAGGAGCTCGTCTGCCATCTGGCGGAGAAATACTGCGGCGGCCTCCTCATCGAACATCGCAACGAGGACGGCGATCTCACGAAAACCATCAATCTCTCCCGCCCCTGGCGGCGGGCTCCCTACCGCGAGCTGATTCGCAGCGTGGCCGGAGATGACTGGTTTGCCCTCAGTCCCGCCGAAAGGCGTGCCCGGTGCGGCGAACTTGGCGTGGAGATCTCCCCCGAGATGGAGGACTACGAAGTCACCCAGCAGGTTTTCGAGAAACTCGTCGAGGAAAAGTCGATCGACCCGATCTTCGTCACCCATGTGCCGAAGGAACTCGTCCCGCTCGCCCGACAAAATGCGGCGGACGATTCCTTGGTCGATGTCTATGAGCTGATCATCAACGGCGCCGAAATCTCTCCGGGCTACTCCGAACTGAACGACCCCGATGTCCAGCGGGAGCGCTTGGAACATCAGGCCGGTGGCGAGACGCAGAAAGTGGACGAGGATTTCCTCCTCGCGCTCGAATACGGCATGCCCAGCGCCGGAGGCATCGGCATTGGCATCGACCGGCTGATCATGATGCTCACCGGCGCCGAGACGATCCGCGACATCGTGCTCTTTCCCCAGCTGAAGCGCCGCGACGGGTAAGTAAGGTCCCGCCGGCGTGGCGTGCCGGATTCAGAAAGGCAGTGGCTCACCCTCGGAAGCGGTGAGTTCGGCAAAAAGCGTCTGGAGATGGGTCGTTACCGGCCCTGTCGTGCCGCTGCCGATCTGGCGTCCATCCACTTCCACCACCGGCGTTAGCTCTCCCATCGTTCCCGTGGTGAAGGATTCATCAGCGGTGTACAACTCGGTCAGGGACAGGTTGCGCTCCAGAATCGGCAGTTGATGGCGCCGGCACAAGTCGATGACTACCCGCCGGGTGATTCCGGGCAGGCAACTGTCCGCGTGGGGAGTGAGGACCTGCCCGTTCCGCACCAGAAAGAGATTGGTGGCATTCGTCTCCGAGAGGAAGCCGTTCATGTCCAGCATCACCGCATCATCCACCCCGGCCAGATTGGCTTGAATTTTGGCGAGGATGTTGTTCAGCAGGTTGTTGTGGTGGATCTTCGAGTCCAGAAACTGCGGGCCGTTCCGGCGGATGGCGGAGGTGATGAGCCGGATGCCGCGGGCGTTGTCATAGACCGGCGCTTTCCACTCCGCCAGGACGATGAGGGTGCAGCCGGACTGGTTGTTGGCCGGCGACATGCCCGAGGTGACCTTCTCGCCCCGCGTCAGCGTGAGCCGGATGTGCGACTGGTCGCGCATCCCATTGGCTTGGAGAGTCTCGAAGATCGCTCGTTTCACATACTCCCGACTGGGAGGATGGGCGAACGCGAGCGCCTTGGCCGAAGCAAACATCCGGTCCAGGTGGGCATCCAGTTGAAAGATCTTCCCGTCGTAAATCCGCAGGCCCTCCCATACCGCATCGCCACCCTGAACCACCGAGTCAAAAACCGACACCCGGGCCTCATTCCGCGGCCAGAGCCGGTCACCGACCCAGATGTGGATGGATTCGTTGCGGCTGTCCGGCAGGACTGGGGCTGGCGAAAAACCGGGGGAGGGAGTGGAGTTGGCGGTTTGGCGCTTTTGCATTTCTTGTGCTAGCGCTCTCCCCAAGGAGCTTGTGAAGTAGTAATGGACCCATCCTGCATCATGACGTGGGCTCCTTTCCCATGGAAATCCCCTCTTTCCGTTAGCCATGGCTGATTCCAGCGAAAGGGAGTGTACTGATGGCTGTTGAACTCTGCTGGAATGTACGAGGAATAGGCCCCAAGATTGGATTTTCCCTTTTCCCAGTTTACCTCATCGCTCGCACACAACCACACGTCTGGAGCGATTCCGTAGGGTTCTATCTGGCGAATCCACCATTTGAAATAATCTTCTTCCTCCCACTTCTCCGATCCTGGCGGCAATTGAGGCCAGTGATTGTTTTCCAGTACGAATTGATTGAGGCCTCCGAAGATAGACTTCATGTTGCCGATGCACTTGGCTTTTTCGGCCCTTCGCTTTAGACCTTTAACTGTTGGGAAAGCCAAGCTCGCCAAGATTGCCACCACCGCTATGGTGACAATCAATTCCATGGCCGTAAAAGCCGTTTGGCGCCTGTCTGGGAACACCAATTCAGAAATATCGGCTTAAAATCGGGTGGGAATTAAATAAAGGTTACCTTACCTGAGTGGATACTTGGGTTCCTATTACTCTCATTCCCACATGGTGCCCCTGACGAACGAAGTTATTTGTAGCACTGCCAACCGCAACTGGAATAGGTCCGATGACAGACGGGGGAAGCGCACCCGCTCCCGGAATGCCCAACTGCACAATCACGATATCAACGGGAGATTCACCCAAGAAGGCGATTGTCCCATAGCCATGAAATTTTTTCATCGGATGCGAGGTGTCAAGCTTGGCTTTAAAAGTGGAGTTGGCGACGCTTTTGCGAGTCGGAATCGCCGCAGCCGAACCCAAACCACTGGTAATGTTCAAGGAGCTCGTGGAACCCGGCCTCAGGTTGACACCATTCAATGGCGTGTTGCCTCCATCCAACCCGCTATCGGTGGCGTTCCCGGTCACCATAATCTGCTTGAGGTGAGAGTTCACCAAGCCAAAGCAGCGCCCATAGTAGATCAATCCCCGATACCAAATGACATGAGATGATGCCGCTCCGGACAATCCGCCAAACTGAACATTGCTGGTGACTCCACTGCCACCTCCCCCAAAAAGGCCACCTCCCCCACCAAGCGCCGCTCCACCTGGGTTCTCGTTGAAGACGGACCAACGATACATGGCCGTGCCATCGGTCATCGTCCCGATTGCTTCGTAAACTCCATCGTCCCCGTTAGCTTGGTAACTTTCATTTCCCCAAGGCCCTCCCACCCAAGCCTGCACCTGCATGGAGGGCACGAGGACCAGTGCCGAAAAAATTCCGATGATCTGTTTCATGGCGTTATCGTGTTGAACCTGTTTCGTCGTTCGTGAACCCTCATTTGAGCCTTTTCGGTTTTCGGAAGCAAGCTTTTTTTGCGTTTTTTCAGGAAATCGACTCGGAATCCCGCGAATTTTTTGCCCGGAACGCCGGAGGGGCTCAAAAGTCGCGCTCCTCCAGGAGGTTGGAGGCCACGAAAATCGGGGCGTCAAAGTCGTCGAAGTCGTTGTATTGACGCATGGTGGCCAGGGCTTTGCGCAGGGGGTGCTGGTCGAGCGGGGTGAGTTTCAGGCTCACGGTGCTGCCTTCCTTCCAGCCAGCGATCCGGGTGGTGGCGGGCTTTTTGCCGTCATTGTGCGCGGTCCAGTGGAGCACGTAGACCTGATAGGGCTTTTGCGGGTTTTTGCCGGAGGCTGCGGTGGTCAGGGTGACCCCTTTGAGCCGTTTGAGGACTTCATCGGGATTTTCGAGCTCGTATTTGAAGACCGAAAACGCGTCGGTGTAGGCCATCGTCTTGGGATCCTCGATCCGCGACTTGGCCAGGAGCTTGAGTTTCATGGCGCAGCCGGAGGGCTGGCGGATCTGGGTCAGCGAATCGAGCAGCGATCCAGGCACAGGGCTGGGCTTGGCATCGGCAGGTTTCCGCATTGGGGATGATCGGCGCGTCTCTATGCCGCGCATCCGATCAAGGGTCCAAGCGGCCGCCTGACTGGCCCAGGCGCGGGCGGCGGCCGGTCCGGGGTGTTCCCCATCGCCGGCGGAGTCGTTGGGCATGGGGCAGGCTGCACGGCTGTCAAAAAGGCAGTCGGCTCCCTGTTTCGCGGAAATTCCCGCCAATGCCGCGGCAAGGGTCCGAGCGGCCCTTTTCTGATAATCGTCAGATTTCACGTCGTCACGGGCATCGGGTGGCCCAATCCACAGCACCTTGGCCCCGCGGGCGGATGCCTGATCGACGCTCTGGCGCACGAGATCGGAGATCTGGACGGTGGCCTCCTTGGCCAAGTCGAGTTCAAAGTTAGTCCCGGCTTGGAAAATGAAGACGTCGGGGTCGTAGGTCTCCACGTACTGCGTCACCGTGCGGGGCGGCATGGAAACCTGGCTCCATTGTCCAGCCTCTTCCGGATTCGAAGCGGGGGCAAAAATCCGGGTGAGAACCGGGGAGTCCCACAGACCGCTCCAGTAATACGGGCTGCCGTTTTTGACGGCGTGGTAGATGACTTCGTGGCCGCCGAGGAGCAGTTGCTTCTGAAATTCTGCCCCGAACTCGGTGTGCCCCTGGGAGTCGCCGAGAATGAAGATGCGCTTCTGGCGTCCGGCTTTCTTCGGCGGAGCTTTTTGATCCGAGTCGCCCGATTTCGCGGCGACGGGTGCTGAGCTTTTCCCATTTCCCGGCTCCCGCTTTCCGGAGTCCGATCCGGCGGCTTCGCTCTCTTGCGGCGGGGTTTTACGGCGCGGAAACAGGGCCGCCAGTGGGCTCAGAAGGCCCTGGTCGCCTGCTGAGGCCTTGTTTCGGCTCGTGCGGGTCGCATTTTGGGCGTCGGAGAGACTGGGACAGGCGAGGAGAAGGAGAGCGGTGAGCGACAAGGCCCGGAAGTTCACGTAAGTGCTGGTCGGAAGGGTGTTGGGGGTGCGGGGAGGCGGGGTTTTTCGAAGCCAGTGATGCGCTGAAGGAGGCGGCCCGCCAAGTGGCATAGCCGATGCGTCTGGCTTGCGTTCTTGGATAGAGGATTCCGAAACGGAGTCAAGACAATCGCATCGAAACCCGCGCGATTTTTCGAGAAAACGTCCGGCCGCGCGCGTGCGATGGGACCCGGTTGGCCCGGCGATCAAACAGGGTTGCTCTGGAGCAGAGACAGGGTCTGATCGGAAATCAGGCGTCGGCTCCGAGGCGTTGCCCCTGGTAGGTGCCTTGCTGGATGCTCTCGATCCAGGCGTCGTTGTCGAAATACCACTGCACGGTTTTCTTGAAGCCGGTCTCCCAGGTTTCCTTGGGCTGCCAGCCGAGTTCGCGCTCGATCTTTTCGCAGTTGATCGCGTAGCGTCGGTCGTGGCCGGGCCGGTCGGTGACGTAGGTGATGAGGTCGTCGGCGAGGCGGGTTTCCCCCTCGGGCAGGCAGTCGTTGACCAGTTCGATGAGCTTGCGCACGACGTCGATGTTCTTCAATTCATTCCGCCCGCCGATGTTATAGACTTCGCCGGGAGTGCCCCGCAGCAGGGCCAGGGTCAGACCGCGGCAATGGTCGTCGACGTAGAGCCAGTCGCGCACGTTGGAACCGTCTCCGTAGACGGGCAGTTTCTCGCCGCGGCGGGCCTTGGCGATCATGAGGGGGATGAGTTTTTCCGGGAACTGCCGCGGACCGTAATTGTTCGAGCAGTTGGTGGTGACGACGGGGAGGTGGAAGGTGTGGAAGTAGGCCCGCGCGAGGTGGTCGCTGCCGGCTTTGCTGGCGGAATAGGGGCTGTTCGGCGCGTAGGGCGTGGTTTCCGAAAAGGCGGGATCGTCGGGCTCGAGGGAGCCATAGACTTCGTCGGTGGAGACGTGGAGAAAGCGGAATCCGTCCCCTGTGCCGGCGGCCTGGCGCTTTTTGTGGTGATTTCGCGCGGCATGGAGCATCTGGAAGGTGCCGACGAAATTGGTGAGGATGAATTGCTCGGGGGCATCGATGGACCGGTCCACGTGGGACTCGGCGGCGAGGTGCATGACGGCATCGAAATCGTGCTCGGCGTAAAGCTTTTCGAGCAGGGCGGCGTCGCAGATGTCACCCTGGACAAAAAGGTGCCGGGGATCGCCGGCGAGCGCGGCGAGATTCTCGGGATTGCCGGCGTAGGTGAGCTTGTCGAGATTGACGACGCGCTCGATGGAGACGCCGAGTTCGTCCGCGGCAGGCCCGAGGAGGTAGTGGACGAGATTGGAGCCGATGAAGCCGGCTCCGCCGGTGACGAGAATGCGCATGGCGACAGTTTGCTGAGGTGAAAAGGTGTGTTCCGGGCCGCCAAGATAGCCGGGGCGGGTGGCGGCTCAACCGCTAAACGCGCAAAAACCGGGGGGCGACATGGTCTGCGATGTAGCGGCGCAGGGGCACGCGCCAGTCGGGCAGGGTGCGACCGGTCAGGGACTCGTAGCGGGCGGTGGAGAGCACGGTCTGCCGGGGCCGCAGGGCGCGTTTGCCGAAAAGTTCGTCCATCGACATGGGCTCGACGGTGCGGGCACGGACTTCGACGCCGCATTCGATGGCGCAATCGACGCAATACTGCGCCCACTCCTGCCAGGTGCAGCTGCCCGCATTGCAGAGGTGGAGGAGGCCACTGGCGCGCGCGTCGAAGAGCAGGGGCTCGAGTGCGGCGGCCATGTCTCCGGTGTAGGAGGGGCAGCCGACCCGGTCGCTGACGACGTGGAGCCGTTCGTTCTTCACTGCCAGCTCGACGGCCCAGTCGGGGGTGGCGAGGGCTTTGCCGGGTCCGTAGAGCCAGGTGAGGCGGACGACGAGATGGTGGTCGGAGGCAGCCAGGGTGGCCTCCTCGCCCTCGGCTTTGGACTGGCCGTAAACGCTGAGGGGATTGATGGGGTCGTCCTCGGTGTAGGGGGCGTTTTTTTCGCCATCGAAGACGTAATCGGTGCTGAAATTGATGAGTCGGATACCCCGTCCGGCGCACCAGCGGGCGATCGCGCCGGGAGCGATGACGTTGAGCTGGTCGGCTTCGTCCGGATGGAGCTCGCAGTGGTCGACGTTGGTATTCCCGGCGGCGAGTAGGACGAGGTCGGCCGGCAAAGGATCCAGGGCCTCGCGCAGCCGGCGCTCTGACCAGGCGAGGTCGAGGTCGTAGCGGGTCAGCGGGATGACATCGTATCGGGGCTGGCAGGTCTCCAGCAAGGCGCGGCCGAGTCGGCCGTTGGATCCGATGATGACGACGTGAGGGCGGCTCATGAGACGGGGACGGGCGCCCCGGGGACGCGCAAAGTGCCCGGACTGGGCGGAGCTGACAAGTCAAATCGGCCCGCGATCAATATCGCCGCCAGAGAGAGGGCAGGAAGAGCACGAGGATGGCGTAGAATTCCAGCCGACCGATTGCCATGACGAGGCTCAACAGCAAGAGGGATCCGGAGTGGAGGCCGGAGAAGTTGTCCGTGGGCCCGAGCTGGCCCATACCGGGGCCGACGTTGAAAAGGGTGGCGAGGACGGCCCCGAAGGCGCTGGTGAGGTCCAGATGGGGCTCCATCAAGGCCACGAGGAGGGCCGTGACGCCACAGGTGCAAAAGGCGAAGGAAATGAAGATCATGGTCTGGAGCCGCACGCTTTCGTCTGGCGCGGCCCCGTTGAGACGCAGGCGGAAGACCTGATTGGGGCGGAAGGATTTCACCAATTCCTGGAGGGAAATCTTGGTGAAGAGGATGATGCGGTTCATCTTCACCCCGCCGGCCGTGGACCCCGCGCAGCCTCCCACCGCCATCAACCCGAGCACGAGGAGCCGGGAAAAAGTGGGCCACTGGTCGTAGTCCTCGGTGGCAAATCCCGTGGTGGTGCTGATGGAAACGACGGTGAAAAAAGCCTGGCGCACCCCGGAGAGGAAGCTGGTGTCCTCGTGCGTGAGGTGCAAGTTGAGACCAATGGCGCCACAGACCGCTGCGAGGAAGATCAGGTAGTAGCGGGCCTCCTCCTCGGCGCGCAGACGGCTCCAACGGCCCGTGAAGAGGAAGATGTAGAGCATGAAACTCACGCCGCCGAAAAACATGAAGGCGGTGAGCCACATCTCCATGGTCAGGCTGCTCCAGTGGGCGAGGCTTTTGTTTTCTGTACTGAAGCCGCCCGTGGAGATCGTGGTCATGGCGTGATTGATGGCCTCGTAGGGTGTCATGCCCAGCCACCACAGGCCGACCGCACAGAGGGCGGAGAGACCCAGATAGACGAGCAACAGCTTCTTGGCCACATCGCGGATGCGCACGGCGGCGGCGTCCGAAATGTTGAGGCTCGACTCGTGCTGCATCAGGGAGCGGCTGCCGACGCCGAGGAAGGACAGCACGGCCACGAACAGCACGACGATGCCGACGCCGCCGAGCCATTGTGTCACCGAGCGCCAGAGCAGCAGGCTGCGGGGCCAGGGGTCGAGGTCGGAAATCACCGACGATCCGGTGGTGGTAAAGCCGGACATCGACTCAAAGTAAGCGCCGGCAAAAGACAGGCGCGGCTCGCCGAGCAGGTAGGGCAGCGCGCCGGCCAGGGCGGACAGCAGCCAGCCGACTCCGACGATGACCATGGCCTCGCGACGCAAGACCTCATTACCCGTGCCGCGACCGGCGATCATGCCGCTGATGCCGACGAACAGGGTGATGCCGGTGGACCAACCCAGAGCCTCCAGGCCGGCTCGACCCGACTCGGGCGACGCCTGCATCTCGTAAAAGGCAAAGCCGGCACAAGCGGCCATGCTGAGGCCGATGAGGCAGAGC
Source organism: Verrucomicrobiales bacterium (assembly GCA_016795505.1). Taxonomy (GTDB): domain Bacteria; phylum Verrucomicrobiota; class Verrucomicrobiia; order Verrucomicrobiales; family DEV007; genus JAEUHH01. Next base: position 62,757 of record JAEUHH010000028.1, read on the forward strand.
AACACGCCGAGGATTTTGGCAATGAGGCGGAAATTCATGGCAGGCGCGGAGAGATCAGCCCCCCACCAGTTTCAGGAAGGCTTTCTTCGCCTTTGGCGAGACCAGTGCGTAGAGGTGGTCACCGGCGGCAATCTCATCCTCCGCGGCCGGCGCCACGGCGCGGATGCCGTGGAGCAGGGCCATGAGCACGCAATTGTCCGGCCATTTCACCTCGCGCACCTTTTTGCCGGCGGCGGCGGAGCCTTCCTGGACCGCGGCCTCGATCAGCTCGCCGGCATGCAACCGCCGCACCAGGTGGAAGCGATCCGAGGTGACGAAACGCATCAGGTCGCGCCGGGTGGCCTCGCGCGGGCTCACCGCGGCCCGGATGCCGAGCCGCTCGCCGAAGCGGGTCATGGCATCGGCGTAGTCGGCACGGTGAATCAGGGTGAGGCAGTTTTTCGTGCCGAGACTCTGCGCCTGGATGCAGGTCATCACGTTGTCCTCGTCCACCTCCGTCACGGCGATGAAAAAATCGGCCTGGCCCACATTTTCCTCCTTCAACTCGGCCAGCGAAGTGGCATCGGCATTCAGCACCGTGGCATTGGCGAGCGACTCCGTGAGGTATTCGCAGCGTCCCGGGTCGGTCTCGAAGATACGCACCCGGCTGTTCCAGCTCTCCATGCTCTGGGCGAGGGAAAAGCCATACTCGCCACCTCCAAAGATGACCACGTTGGTCTCCGGCTCGCGTCCGCCACCTGGGGATTGGAGCTTCCAGGCCACCTCATGCAGCCGGTTCGGGTCGCCGAAAAGAGTCACCACATCGCCCGGCTCCAGACGATCCTCGGCTCCCGGGATGATCGACTCCTCGCCACGCAGGATGGCGCCGACCCGGACGCGGGGGGGAAACTCGATCTCACGCAGCGGCCGGCCGGTGAGACCGCTGTCGCGGGCGATTTTCACCTGCTGCAGTTCGATGTGGCCGCGCGCGATCTCCTCGACAAAAAGCGAGTGAGGATTGCGGACGAATTTCGCCAGTTCGATGGCTGCGAGACGCTCCGAGCTGAAGAGGTAATCGATCCCGAAATGGGAGCGGAAATCGAAGAGGAATTCCTCGCGCTGCAGCCCGGGATGCACCCGGCAGATCACCTGGGCGGCCCCGAGCGCTTTCGCCATCGAGCAGGACACGAGATTGATGTTGTTGTTGCTCGTCAGGGCCATGAACAGCCCGCACTCGGCCACGCCGGCTTCCAGCAGGGTGTTCACCGAGGCGCCGTCGGCATTCATCACCCGGGCGTCGATCTTGTTGTCGAGCTCGGTGGCGACTTTTTCGTCGGCCTCGATCACCACGATCGCATGTTGCTCCCGCGACAGGCTCAGGGCCATGTGGCGTCCGATCTCGCCGGCGCCGACGATGATGATATTCATGTGGGATAGGGGAAACAGCCCGCCGCGGGCTCCTTCGCAGGCGGAAACGATTCGGGGATGCTAGGTTTCTTTACCGTTCCGGTCAATCTCCGGCTGTGGATTGACAGCGGGACGTTTCCGGCGTGCATTCGCGGCCTCATCAGGATCCCGTCCCACCCGTTCGCGTGCCCGCCTACACCACGATTCTCACCGCCCTCGCGCCCATCTTCCTGGTGATGGCCGCCGGTGGTCTGGCGCAGCGGCGGGGCCTGCTGTCGGATGATCTGGAGACGGGCATGATGAAGCTCGTGCTCATCATCCTGGCTCCCTGCCTGATCTTCACGAAAATCGCCGGAAATCCCTCGCTCGAGCGGGTCGGCCTGGCGGTCTGGTCGATCGCCAGCGGCCTGGTGCTCATTCTGGTCGGCTATGCCGTCGCCTACGGGGCGGCCCGGCTCTTTGGGCTTCGCCATGGGCACGGGCTGCGGACCTTCACCATCTCCGCCGGCATTCAAAATTACGGCTTCATGGCCCTGCCGGTCGTGGTGGAGCTCTGGCCGGACGATCCCGGCCCCGCCGGCCTGATCTTTGTCCACGGCCTCGGGGTCGAGATCGCCCTGTGGACCGTCGGCATGTGGATCATCTCCGGCCATGGCGCCCCATCATGGAAAATGCTGGTGAATGGCCCCTTCATCGCCGTCGTCGCCAGTCTGACGCTCAACTACACCGGCGGTCACGCCCTGATCCCCGACGTGTTCCGGCGGGCCATGGCCATGCTGGGTGACTGCTCCATCCCGATGTCGCTGTTCATGATCGGCGCGACCATCGGCCGGCTTTTTGAGCGCCAGTTTCTCGGTGAGATGGCCCGCATCGCCTTCGCGAGCATCCTCGTGCGGCTGGTTGCCATCCCCGCCATCATCCTCACTGCCGTCTCCCTGCTTCCCCTGCCGCTGGAACTCAAAAAAGTGCTCATCGTTCAGGCAGGCATGCCGGCGGCAGTCTTTCCCATCGTCATGGCCCGCCTCTACGGTGGGCATCCGCAGACCGCGATCCAAGTCGTGCTCGCCACCACTCTCGCGAGTGTCATCACTGCGCCGCTGGTGATCGCTCTCGGCCTCTCGTGGCTGGGTTGAGTGGCTCCGGCTGGCAAATCTTGTCGGCCTTCCCTCCTGCCTGAACGCAAAAAAGAAACCGCCGTGCCCGGCTTTCCGGACACGGCGGCTCGGTGAAATCTCGAAAAAATTATCTCGGATTCAGAATCGTCGGACGACCAATCACTTGGTCGCGCCTTCGACGGCCTTGGCGGCATCGTTCACGGCGCCCTTGGCGGCGTCGGCGGCACCGGCAGCGGCGTCCTTGGCAGCTTCAGCGGCACCACTGGCGGCTTCCTTCACGGCTTCACCGGCGGCCTTGGCGGCTTCACCGGCTTTTTCACCAGCTTCCTTGGCGGCTTCACCAGCCTTGTCCATGGAGCCAGCGGCGCTGTCGGCGGCCTTCTCGCAGGAAACGGTCGCGAAAGCGAAACCGATCACGGTCACGGCAGCCATCATTTTCACAGTCAGGTCTTTGAGTTTCATATCAGTGTAGGTTGGATTGGGTTCGAGAGTTACAGGCGGTAGTAGTGACACAGCTTTTCCAGAATTCAAGACTTCGCTTTTAGAATCCTCAAAAGTTTCCGTTACCAAGCCGTCCTGAAGCGTGCTACGCTCCCCGCCCGCGTGGCGGATGCTCCGCCACCGGCGTTTCCCGGCCGTCCGATCCGGCGTAATCCTCATTTCCAGTCCCGTTTTCCGCAAATCGCATCCATGAGCCAGAGCCTGTTTGAAAAAGTGTGGAATGCCCACGCCGTGCGCCGTCTTTCCAACGGCCAGACCCAACTCCTCATCGGCACCCACCTGATCCACGAGGTCACCAGCCCGCAGGCCTTCGGCATGATGCGCGACCTCGGACTTCAGGTGAAATACCCCCATCGCACCTTTGCCACGGTCGACCACATCGTCCCGACCCAGCAACAACTCGTCGAGCCCTTCGCCGACCCCCTCGCCCAAGAGATGATCGAGGCGCTGCGGAAAAACTGCGAAGAGTTCGGCATCACCTTCTTTGACATCCGCACCGGCCGGCAGGGCATCGTCCACGTCGTCGGACCCGAGCAGGGCATCACCCAGCCCGGCACCACCATCGCCTGCGGCGACAGCCACACCGCCACCCACGGAGCTTTTGGCGCCATCGCCTTCGGCATCGGCACCACTCAGATCCGCGACGTGCTCGCCACCCAGACCATGGCGCTCGGCAAGCTGAAGGTCCGCCGCATCAATGTCGACGGCCAGCTCCAGCCCGGCGTCTATGCCAAGGACGTCATCCTCCACATCATCAAGCTGCTCGGCGCCAAAGGCGGCATCGGCTATGCCTACGAATACGGCGGCAGCGTCTTCGACCAGTTCTCCATGGAGGAGCGCATGACCGTCTGCAACATGTCCATCGAGGGCGGCGCGCGCTGCGGCTATGTGAATCCCGACGAAAAGACCTTCGCCTACCTCAAGGGCCGTCCCTACTGCCCCCAGGGGGCTGATTGGGATGCCGCCGTCGAACAGTGGAAAGCCGTCGCCTCCGACCCCGGCTGCCATTACGACGACGTGGTCAACATCCGCGCCGAGGATATCGCCCCGTCCGTCACCTGGGGCATCTCGCCCGACCACGGCATCTTCGTCACCGAGCACATTCCCGATCCCGCCCAGGAATCTGATCCCGAGAAGCGGCAATCCATCGTCGAGGCCCTCGAATACATGAAATTGCCCGCCGGAGCCCCCATCGCCGGCACCAAGGTCGACGTCTGCTTCATCGGCAGTTGCACCAACGGCCGCCTGTCCGATTTCCGCGAAGCCGCGAGATTCCTGAAAGGCCGCCATGTCGCTCCCGGCGTCAAAGCCATCGCCGTGCCCGGCTCCCAGATCGTCGACCAACTCTGCAAGCAGGAAGGCATCGACAAAATCTTCAGCGAAGCCGGCTTTGAGTGGCGCGAGGCTGGCTGTTCCATGTGTCTGGCGATGAATCCCGACAAACTCATCGGCGACCAGCTCTGCGCCAGCAGCAGCAACCGTAACTTCAAAGGCCGCCAGGGCAGCCCCACCGGCCGCACCATCCTGATGTCGCCTGTCATGGTCGCCGCCGCCGCCGTCACCGGAGTGGTCAGCGACGCCCGCGAAGTCTTCCCCGTCGCCGCCTGAACTGCCGACCCGCGGTTGGCGGTGGGACCGAAAAATTCAGCCGCCCCTCGCCGCCCGTCCTGAAAACTGAAAACTGAATCCCGAAAACCTTCCTCAAATGGCCCTGGAAAAAATCATCACCGTGCGCGGCCGCGCCGTCTACGTCCCCGGCTCCGACATCGACACCGACCGCATCATCCCGGCGCGGTTCATGAAGTGCGTCACCTTCGACGGGCTTGGTCAGTACCTGTTCTATGACGTTCGTCATCAGGAAGACGGCACCGCGAAGGCACATCCCCTCAACGACCCGAAGCACGCCGGCGCATCGATCCTCATCTCCGGCGCCAATTTTGGCTGCGGCAGCTCCCGCGAGCACGCCCCGCAGGCCCTGCACAAAGCCGGCTTCCGCGCTGTCATCGCCCAGAGTTTTGCCGAGATTTTCTTCGGCAACTGCGCCACCCTTGGCATGCCCTGCGTCGTGGCTGCGGCCGAAGACATCGAACGCCTCGCCGCCGCTGTCGAAGCCGACCCGACTCTGGAAGTCACCATCGACATCGAGAAAAACCGCGTCTTTTTCGGTGATCAGGATTGCCCCATCCACGTGGCCGACAGCGCCCGCGACGCCTTCCTCGCCGGCCTGTGGGATCCCATCGGCGAACTGCTCGAGGGCGAAGCCGACATCGCCGAGACCGCCGGCAAGCTCCCCTATCTCGCCGCCCGCTGATCGCGGGCCGGGAGGGCGCCCTTTTCCGATCCAACCCTGTTTGATCGCCGATCCAACAGGGTCTGATCGGAATCGCTCGGGGCTTTCTGCCCCGCATCAACTCAGACTGTAGGCGTCCATGTCGATGGTCACGAGGACGTCCTCGGGGAAAGTCAGACCGGCGAGGGTCTCGCGGAGATGACGGGCGAGACGGCGGGCGCTGGGACTTTTCATCGTCACCTGGAAGCGCCACTGGTCGTGCGAACGGACGAGGGGCGAGGGCAGGGGCTCGGTGAGTTCGATGCCGGGGGGCAGGTGACGCTTCAGCCGCCGATGCAGGGTCTGGAGCGAAAACTCGGCGCGCTCTTTGTGCACGGATCGCACCGTGACGACCGCGAGATGCAGAGCGGGAGGGAATTGGAACTGGTCGCGCAGGATCAGCTCCTGGGCGGCAAAGCCCTCGTAGTCGTGATGCCGGGCGAACTGGATGGACGGGGCGTGGGGGGTGAAGGTCTGCACGATGACCTCGCCGGCGACATCGCCCCGCCCGGCGCGGCCGGCGACCTGGGTGAGGAGTTGGAAAGTGCGCTCGCTGGCGCGGAAATCGGGGACGTGCAGGCCGATGTCGGCATTGAGCACGCCGACGAGGGTGACATTGGGAAAGTGCAGCCCCTTCGCGATCATCTGGGTGCCGACGAGAATGTCGATTTTGCGGGCCTTGAAGGCTTTCAGGGTATCGGAAAGCTGATTCTTTTTCCGCATGGTGTCGGTATCGACCCGGGCGATGCGGGCTTTGTCGAAGACCTGACGCAGGACGGACTCGACCTTTTCGGTGCCATAGCCGGCGAGGGTGATGCCGCGGCTGGAACACTCGGGGCAGCGCTGGGGGGCGACGCGGGCATAGCCGCAGAGGTGGCAGATGAGACGGTCGTCCTCTTTGTGATAGGTCAGGGCCAGGCTGCAATGGGGACATTCGGCGACATGGCCGCACTCGGGGCACTGGAGAGACCGCGCAAATCCGCGGCGGTTCAGGAAGAGGATGATCTGCTCGCTCTCGGCGAGGCGGGCGTCGATGGCTTCGCGGAGCTTGGAGGAGAGAATGGCGAGCCCGCCGCCCTGTTTGCGCGTCTCCAGCCGCATGTCGATGACGCGGATCAGGGGCAGGGTGCGGTCGTCGATGCGGCCGCGCAACTCGGTGAGTCGGTATTTGCCGGACTGGACATTCCGCCACGACTCGAGGGACGGGGTGGCGCTGCCGAGCAGGACGGCGCATTTTTCGAGGTGGGCGCGCACCACGGCGAGGTCGCGGCCGTGGTAGCGGGGTTGGGTCTCCTGTTTGTAGGAGTTTTCGTGTTCCTCATCGACGACGATGAGGCCGAGGTCGCGGATGGGGGCAAAGATGGCGCTGCGGGCGCCGATGACGATGCGGGCCTCGCGCCGGAGGACTTTGCGCCACTCGTCGTGCCGTTCGCCGCTGCTGAGGTGGCTGTGGAGGACGGCGACTTCGCGTTGAATGGCGGCAAAGCGCTGTTTGAACCGGTCGGCGGTCTGGGGAGTCAGAGAGATCTCGGGCACGAGGACGATGGCGCCCTGGCCGCGGTCGATGACATGCTGGATGGCCTGGAGGTAGACCTCGGTCTTGCCGCTGCCGGTGACGCCGTGGAGCAGGATGGGCTTGCGGCCGGCATCGTCGGGGGACTCGATGGCCTGGATGACGGCGTCCAGAGCGGTGCGCTGCTCGGCATTGAGTTCCAGAGGGCCGCTGGCGAGGTAGGTCTCGCTGGCGAAGGGATCGCGGGCTACGGCCCCGTCGGCCACGGAGACGAGGCCGGCTTTCTCGAGGGCGGTGATGACCTGCCGGGAAAAGCCGAGGTCTTTCCCGGTGAGTTCAGTGAGGAAGGCGTGACGCCCGGTCTGGGCGGCGAGGTGGTCGACGAGTTCGGCCTGGCGCTTGGAGCGCTTTCGCAGGGCGGCGAGGGCTTCGGCATCGGGCTCGGAGAGGAGGGTGACGAGCTTGCGGGTTTTCTCGGTGCCTTCGCCGCTGCGGGCGGCCTGGGGGATCATGGAGCGAAGCACCGCCTCGCGGGGCGTGAGGTAGTAGTCGGCGATCCAGTCGGCGAGGGCGAACAGGGGTGGCGTGAGGACCGGCTCCTCGTCGATGAGGGACTGGAGGGGTTTCAATTTCGCCAGCCAGGTGGCGCCGGCATCGGGCTCCTCCAGCACGGCCATGACGGTGCCGGTGGCGGGCCGGTTGCGCAGGGGGATGCGCACCCGGCAACCGGGAAAGACCCGGCCGGCCCAGTCGTCGGGCACGGCGTAGTCGAACTGGAGGTCGCTCGCCGCACCGTCGATCAGCACTCTGGCGATGTTCGGCATGCGGGGTGACCTTCATCGTGACAAACCGCCCATGCCAGCGAAATTGGCCCATCGGCACCCATAATGACGCTCCAACCCGCGCCTCGGGAAGGACCAAACGCGACATTTCAGGCACCAAAAAGCCGGTCCAGAATGTGCCGCAGCCACCTGGGAGCCCGCGCGAGCGGATCACGATCATTTGACACGGATGGTTCCAAAACCACTCCTTCGCGAAGTAATGCCTGGCGAAGGAAAAGGCGATCCGGGATATCTTTTTCCCGGACGGTTTGCTTCATTTTCCAAAGAGTGGTTTTGGATGCGAAGGGAATGGCCGCACCGTCGATAGTGACCCACTTGGCGTCGGGAATGGCATCTTCGTAGGTCACCCCACACCCGCTGACCAAGAGATCAACCACGATTTCGTCGGCAACCCTGACAACTCCGTATTTTGAAATTTCGCCCGGTTGGAGTTGCTTCGCCACCCCGTCAGGCAACTCTCCGAGGACGTTCAGGACCACGGTTTCATTCTCGAGGGATTTTTCAATCAACAGGTCTATGTCGCCAGTAAAACGCGGATAGCCGGCCTGGACCATGGCAAGGCCACCCACAACCACATATTTACCTCCCGCGGCATTCAGTTTCCCGCAGAGCTCCACCAAGTCGGAGATTTCCGGAGGCCGGGAAATCAATTCTCCGGAGTCGTTTTCCGGGTGTAGGCCTTCTCCCATTGGTCGGCAGCTTCAAAGGTTTTGAACCGGTATACACCCCGGGGCAGGGCACGAAGGGAGCGCAATTGTCGCCCCATCACGACGATCCTGCGATAAGTCTCGAAGGGATCTTTGTCGAGGATGTCAACTGGCTCACCAACCACCTTTCCAAATGGCTCGGTCAGACTCTGACGGGGTTCATGCATACAGAGAGAAAGGATAGACCGACCCGCTTCCTTCGCAAACAACCTTTCCGCGGCGCCAACTCCCAAAACGGCAAAACGCCTTCCAGCCGGAGCTGGAAGGCGTTTGCCAAGGAAAACAAAATCCGTGTTTTGTGCTTCGTAAGAAAAAATCAGAAGGACACGCTGAGGCTGACACCGCCGTGGACGATGTCGTCCTGGAAGCTGTCGATGGCGTCCAGCGCGAACAGACCGGCCACGTATGGCTCCAGGGTCACGTTGCTGCGCAGGGCGATCGGCAGGGCGGCCTTCACGTAGGCGTGGTTGAACTCACCACCGCTGGTGAAGTAGTCGATCTGGTAGCTGATACCGGCGCTGAGGACGAGCTCGATCATGTCGGAGACCGAGAAGCCCTTGCTGAGACCGGTTTCGAAGTACCAGCCCTCGACTTCGAAGTCGTAACGGGCGGTGCCGCTCCAGTCCACGATGCCAAGGCTGCGGGCGAGGCCCACGCCGAGTTCGTAGGTGGCGTCGGCGCCGGAATCCGGGAAGAAGTAGCCCGTCATCGTCAGAGACGCGTCGAAGCCGGCGACTTCCTGGCTGATCGTGGCGTACACGTCCAGTTCGTCGTCCAGATTGCCGTCGGTGGGATTGATGTACCACACACCGACATTCACCGGGGTGCCGGAGATGGCGTAATCAACGCCGGTCCAGACGGCATTGGCGCCGAAGTCGACCCCGTAGAAGATGTAGTTGGTCATGTAACCGGCACTGATCGTGCCACCGAGCGGCTCTTCGGCCACCACGGCTTCGGTCACTCCCTTTGCGTCACCAGCGTTCGCGAACGGAATCGCGACGGCTGCCATCGTGCTGTAAACAAACAATTTCAGTTTCATGGTTGTATTGACTCCCTTGGTTGAGGCCCCAACCTGATAGCGATTGGGGCTTTTTGGTCAACGGAAAAAGCCTCAGAAAAACTCTCTCCGTTGCGGCCGATGAAAAGCAGGTGCCGTACCACCCGCGGCGGCCGGGTGCGATTTTTTCGACATTTCTCCGGCCCGTTCGGCTATCGACTCAAGTAAGCCCGCCAGCCTCCCAGGGCGGTGATTTCCACCGCCTCCCGGACCGCCCACGATTCGCAGACAAAGCCGCTGACTTCCCGCCCGCTGGCGGTCAACACTTTGCCGATCCCGAGCGGAGAGCCGATACTCTCGACAAACGAACCGAACGCAGCCGCCGGCAGGGACCAAATCTCGGTTTCGACGGCGCCGCCGCCCTCGTCCACGCGCACCAGACCGGGACGCGGGGGGAAGCCTCCGGTGGCCGGCAGCGCGAACATCCGGTAGATCGGGGCGGTATTACCTTTCTCCTCCAATCGTCCCATCCGGCCGGTCAACTGGTGGTTCAGCGGCTGCCCGGAAAGATGGGCGCCGCAGACCGCGACCTCGATGCGGGGCTCGGTGGAGCCGAAAAGACAGCCCGATAGGTCGTAGCCGTCGTCCACGGGCCCCGGGAAGAAACGCTCCGCCAACTCGAGCAGGAACCGGTCGCGGAAAGCGGGACCGAACAGGGTCACTCCGGAGGGCATACCCTGTTTGATCAGAAAGCCAGCCGGCACGGCGACGGCGGCGCAGTCGAGGAGGTTCATGAAGTTCGTGTAGTGCCCGAGCCGGGAATTCGCGCCGACCGGGTCGGCCTCGACTTCGGCCAAAGTGCAGGGCCGGCCGATGGTGGGGGAGAGGATGGCGTCGACCGACTTCCAGGCGGCATCGGCCTGCCGTCGCAGCTCCCGCAGCCGGTAGCCAGCGCGGAAGGCGGCCACGGCGGTGTGGGAACGCCCGCCTTCGATGATGCGACGGGTCACGGGGAAGACCGCGTCGGGCTTTTCGTGGAGGAAAGTCTCGATGGCGGCGAGCCGCTCGGCCACCCACGGGCCTTCGTAGAGGAGGCGGGCAGCCTCCAGAAAGGGACTGAAATCGATCTCGCGGATCTCCCAGCCAAGCGTCTCGCGACCGCGGGCCACAGCTTCCGCGAAGGCGGCCTCGCTCTCGGTGCAGCCGAACCATTCTAGCTGATCTGCACGAGGCACGCCGATCCGGACGCGCGGCGTCGCCGGGACGGGGAGGGCCGGCGTGGTCCACGGGCGGCTGAAGGGATCGCCGGGGTCGAAGCCAGCCATCGCATCGAGAACGCAGGCGGAATCAGACACGCGCCGGGCGAAGACCGTGACACAATCCAGCGAGCGGCAGGCCGGCACCACGCCGCATGTGCTGACGAGGCCGCAGGTGGGTTTCAGGCCGACGAGTCCGTTCAGCGCCGCCGGCACGCGACCCGAGCCGGCCGTGTCGGTGCCGAGGGCGAAGGACACCAGGCCCGTCGCCACCGCAATGGCCGAGCCGGAGCTGGAGCCGCCGGGCACGTAGTCGGGGTTGGCGGAATTCGCCGGCGCCGGATAGGGCGACCGCACGCCGACCAGACCCGTGGCGAACTGGTCCAGATGGGTCTTCCCGATCGGAATGGCCCCGGCGGCGATCAGTCTTTCCACCGCGACAGCCGATGCCACCGGCGTGTAGGCAAACTCTGGACATCCCGCCGTGGTCGGCACCCCGGCCAGGTCGATGTTGTCCTTGATCGCAAACGGAACTCCGTAGAGCGACAGGCTGGCCGGGTCGCGGCCGGCCAAACGCCCGACGTAAGCCATCACCTCGTCCCGCGTCAGCCGCGTGATCCAGATACGCGGATCTCCCGCGTCGCAGGCGTCGAGGACGCCGTCGATCACGTCGCCCGGTGTGGTCGAGCCGGATCGGTAGGCGCGCAGCAGGGTGGGGATGGCGAGTTCGTCGGCGGTGATCACGGTGGTTCGAGGTAGAGCAGAGGCTGGCCCGGTCGCACCGCGGCGCTTTCGGTCACGGTGACTTTCCAGACGGTGCCGTCGCGGGGCGCGCAGATGGTGAACTCGGTCTTCATCGCCTCCAGGATGGCGATCCGCTCGCCCGCCTCGACGCGGTCACCGGCGACCTTGAACAGCCGCCAGACATTCGCGGCCACGAAGCTCTCCACCGGCTCCATGCCATCGGGAATGGCCTCTCCGGCCGCGCCTGCGGCATCCAAATTGGTATCGGCGACGACCTCGGTGACACCGGTGGCGGCCCAGCGCTCGCGCTCCTCCTCGAAGGCGGCCTGCTGCCGTTCCTTGAAGGCCTGGATCGAGCCGGCGTGCTGATCGAGGAAGGCGGTGTAGTCGCGCAGGGAAAAGGTCGTGTTTTCGATCCGCGGCAGGAAAGTGCCGTGGAGAAAGCTTCGGCGGAGTTCGGTCAATTCCTCCGCGCTGACCGGATACCAGCGGATCTGGTCGAAAAAGCGCAGCAGCCACGGCTTGCCCTCGCGGAAGCAGCCGGTCTGCCGGTAACGATTCCACATCTGCACGGTGCGCCCGACGAACTGGTAGCCGCCCGGCCCCTCCATGCCGTAGATGCAGAGGTAGGCGCCGCCGATGCCGACGGCATTCTCCGGCGTCCAAGTCCGGGCGGGATTGTACTTCGTGGTGACGAGACGGTGCCGCGGATCGACCGGCGTCGCCACGGGGGCGCCCAGATAGACATCGCCCAGGCCGAGCACAAGATAGCTTGCCTGATAGACGATTTCCTGCACCGCCTCGATCGAGTCGAGCCCGTTGATGCGGCGGATGAACTCGATGTTGCTCGGACACCACGGGGCGTCCGGCCTGACCGACTGGGTGTACTTCGCGATCGCCTCGCGGGTAGAGGGATCGTCCCAGGAAAGCGGCAGATGCACCACCCTCGATGGTACTTCCAGCTCCTCCAGCGGCGGCAGGGATTGCTCGATGGCTTCGATCCGGTCAATCAGTTCGCCCTGCGAGATGGCCCGGCTGTCATAGTGGACCTGGAGCGAACGAATGCCCGGCGTGAGGTCGATGATGCCGGGCAGGCTCGCTTCTTTCAGGGCTTGGTGAAGCACATGGACGCGCAACCGCAGCCGGAGGTCGAGCCGTAGCGGGCCGCACTCGACGAGAATGTAGCGGTCACCCGACTGGCGGTATACGAGGCGTTCGTCTCCGTCCCCGCGCTCGTGTATCGTCGCCACTTCGGGGATTCGCGGCGGTTGTTTGGCGGGGTGGCTCACCGGCACGACCGCATTCCAATCAGCTATTTGAGCCTCCAACTCGGCATCGAGTCGCAGAGCCTCGGTGAGATCGATCAGTTCAAAGCGTACCCGGTCTCCGGCGCGGAGTTGGCCCATCTTCCAGCGTTCTGCATGGACGATCGTCACCGGACAGACGAAGCCGCCCAGGCTCGGTCCGTCCGGCCCCAGGATCACGGGCATGTCGCCGGTGAAATCGACCGTGCCGATCCCGTAGGCGTTGTCGTGGATGTTCGACGGATGCAGCCCGGCTTCGCCCCCGTCGGCACGCGCCCAGACCGGTTTGGGACCGATCAGGCGGATGCCGGTGCGGTCGGAATTGTAGTGAATCTCCCAATCGGTGGCGAATAAGGTTTCGATGTCCTCGCGCGTGAAGAAATCGGGCGCCCCGTGCGGGCCGTACATCACCCGGATCGTCCACGCGTGACCGTATCCCGGAGGCGCCACCAGCGGCTGTGTCGTCGGCGTACCGTCTCCGGACGATTCTCCGAGCGCCAGCACATCTCCCGTCCGGATGGCCCGGCCGCCATGACCACCGAACTGTCCCAGGATAAAGGTGGATCGGCTGCCGAGATAGCTGGGCACGGAAAAGCCGCCCGCCACTGCGAGATAGGCGCGCATTCCCTGGGTGGCTGCCCGGCCGATCGCCAGCGTCTGGCCGCGCCGCACCGCCACGGGCTGCCAGTAGGGCACTTCCGATCCATCGAGCCGGGCATCCATCGGCGCCCCGGTCAGAACGATCACAACATCGCGATTGAACCGCAGCGTTGGCCCGGTCAGGGTCATTTCCAGGGCCGCCGCGTCATTTTCATTGCCCACCAGCCGATTGGCGAGGCGGAAAGCCAGCGGATCCATCGGTCCGGAGGGCGGCACGCCCACATCCCAATAACCGAGGCGACCCGGGTAGTCTTGAATCGTCGTCTGGGTGCCGCCGGCCAGGACGTCGATGGTCCGGGGCCGGTAGTCGAGCGTGTCAAGCCAGCGCGTGCTGACCCGTCCCGCGCGGAAGGCCGGATCGTCGATGACCTGGCGCAGATAGGCGAGATTCGTCTCAATGCCGGCCAGTTCGGTGTTGCCCAGCATTTTGAGCAGCGAGTCGATGGCTTCGTTCCGATTTTCGCCCCAGGCCATGATCTTGGCGAGCAGCGGATCGTAGTAGCCCGTCACCTCAGTGCCCGCCTCGATCCAGTGATCCACCCGGCCTTCCGCGGGAAAGACCACATGGGTCAGCAGTCCGGGCGAGGGCTGGAACTCCTTGTTGGGATCCTCGGCATAGACGCGCACCTCCACGGCGTGCCCCTGCGGCCTCAGACTGGCCGGATCGGGCAGCGCCCAGCCGCCTCCAGCGCAGCGGATCATCCACTCCACCAGATCAATACCGTAGATCATCTCGGTGACGCCGTGCTCGACCTGGAGCCGGGTGTTCACCTCGAGGAAATAGAAGGCCTCCGTCCCCACATCGTAGAGGAACTCCACCGTCCCTGCCGAACGGTAGTCCACCCGCTGCGCCAGCGAGACCGCTGCCGCGTGGAGCGCCTGACGCACCGAATCGGAAATGCCAAAAGCCGGCGTCTCCTCGACGACTTTCTGGTTCCGCCGCTGCGACGAGCAATCCCGCTCGCCGAGCGCGAGCACGCCGCCCTGCCCGTCGCCGAAGATCTGCACTTCGATGTGGCGCGCGCTTTCGATGTATTTTTCGAGGAAGACCCCGGCTTCGCCGAAATTGGACGAGGCGAGGCGCCTCACCGCGTCGAAGGCATCGGCCAGATCGTCCGGACCCCTGCAGATCCGGATGCCGATGCCACCGCCGCCGGCGGAGCTTTTCAGCATCACCGGATACCCGATGTGATCAGCCGCTTCCAGGGCGGCCCCGGCCGAGTCCAGCAGCCCCGTGCCCGGCAGCAGCGGCACGCCGGCCGTCACCGCGAGTTCGCGGGCCTCGTGCTTCAGGCCGAAGGCCCGGATTTGCTCCGCCGTCGGCCCGGCAAAGGCCGCCCCGGCCGCCTCGCACCGGGCGGCGAAAGCCGCACTCTCGCTGAGCAGGCCGTAGCCGGGATGGACGACGGTGGCACCGGTCGCGGCGATGATTTCCAGCAGCCGATCCTGATTCAAGTAGCTGTCCCGCACCGGCGCAGGCCCGAGGCAGTGGGATTCATCGGCCAGGCCCACATGAGGCGCCTCGCGGTCGGCTTCGGAATACACCGCCACCGATGGCACTCCCATTTCCCGCAGCGTTCGCAGGATGCGAACAGCGATCTCCCCGCGATTGGCGACCAATACCTTCATGATGAGAAAATGCCGGGACCGGCTGGCTTAGTTCCAGATCAACACCCGGACCGGCGTCGGATTATAGGCGTTGCACGGATTGTTGAGCTGGGGACAGTTGCTGATCAGCGCGATGACATCGCGTTCCGCACGCATCTCGACATAGCGACCGGGCGCGGAGATGCCGTCGGCAAAGGTGAGTCGGCCGTCGGGCGTGACCGGGACATTCATGAAGAAATTGATGTTGCAGGTGATGTCCCGCTTGCCCATCCCGTGTCCCCACTCCGTCACGCCGCAGAGGAAGCTGTCGCGGCAGGCGTGCATGTGCTCCTTTTCGAGGGCGTAACGCATCGTGTTGCTCTCGCGCGAGCAGGCCCCGCCCAGGGTGTCGTGCCGGCCACAGGTGTCGGCCACGATCGTCAGCAGCACGTCGCCGCCGGTCGACAGCAGGCGGCTGCCGGTGGTGAGGTAGAGATTCCGCT
Organism: Verrucomicrobiales bacterium; assembly: GCA_016795505.1. Classification (GTDB taxonomy): domain Bacteria; phylum Verrucomicrobiota; class Verrucomicrobiia; order Verrucomicrobiales; family DEV007; genus JAEUHH01. The sequence continues at coordinate 78,201 of JAEUHH010000028.1, forward strand.
GCGCCCGGATGGTGTCGCACGCGCTGTAGCGGTTGGCGGGGTCGTGGGCATCGTAGAAAAGGGTGTCCGCCGCCTGGTTTCCTTCCAGATCGACGATGCGGAAGGTCTGGCCGGCCCGGATCTCGTGAATCCAGTGGTCGCCGGCCAGTACGACCTCGTCGTGACAGGCTTCGGTGGGGTTCCGGTCGCTTTCGGTGAGCATGACGGGAAAAATCAGCCGCGGAGGCGGTAATAGGTTTCGGTGTTCAGGTAGGCCCGCCCGTTTTCAGAACGGGAAAGCCGACAGGGATCGTCCGGACCGGCTGGCTCGCCGTCGAGGACTTCCAGCCGCACCGGACCGGGCGCGTAGGTGGTGGCGGGATCGAGTGGATGCGGGCAGGTGTTCAGCACGACGAGCGTCCGCATTTCAAAGCGCAGCTCGACCGAGTCTCCGGCGCGGGCGCCCGCGGTGACGAAGCTGAGCGCACCCGCCTCGTCGGCCACCACCCGGCTGAACCAGTTCAGATTTGGCACCAGATCGCGCGGACCGAGGCCCCACTTGGCCAGTTCGATGAGGAAATTGTCCCGGCCGTTGCGGTAGAAGTCGTTCCGGCACGCCTGATAGGTCCCGTTCTCGCCATATTGGGCCCGGATCATCGCCGCATCGGTGCAGCCGCAGACGGTGTCATGCCAGCCGCGGGTGTCGCTGACGATGGAGCAAAGGATCCGCCCCATGTCCGAATGCACGCAGAGCGGAGCGGTGAGAAAGAACACGTGCTGCCCCTTCAGCGTGTCCGGCATGTTGTACCGCTCGACCGGCTGGTCGGCATTGTAGAGCAGCATGGAGACATTGGCGCTCCCCGTGAGATCGGTCATCCGCAGCCGCTTGCCGCGGCCGAGGACCTGCGACCACATGCCGCCGCCCTTGATTTCGGTGGTGTAAACGGGCTCTTCCATGGCGTGCTCAGCGTTTGGCATCCGACGGCAGGGGATGGATCGGGGGCATCAGCATCGACATCATCACGAGGCGCCCCGATTTGACGCCCTTGCAGGTGATCAGCTTGTCAGCGATCAGCTTGAGCCGCCGGGCCGGTCCCTGGACGAGGATGACCTCCATGGTGTGATTCTGCTCCAGCAGGATGTGCTGCGAGCTGATCACCTCGTTGATGTGCTCCCGCTCGATGGACGCGAGCTGCTGGAGTAGTCCGGGTTTCGACTCGTCGTAAAAGAGCGTGATGGTGCCCGCCATCATCTCGCTGCCGCGCTGCTTGTAGTGTTCGATGAGGCTGGCATTGATCATCTCCGCGACCGCCTGCGAGCGGTTGGTGAAGCCGCGGGCCTTCACCAGATTGTCCAGCTCGCGGTAAACCGCGGCCGGGAGCGAGATGCTGATGCGTTTGACGCCTTTTTCCACTGGAGTGAGGAGGTTGGGAGTTTCGACGAAATGACGTAGCACCCGCCGTGCCGGGGCGTAATCACTTTTTCCGAAATCGTATTACCATTGGGCCGCATTCATCCCATCCGGGGCCGGCGGGGATTCCGATGAAACAGGGTTGGATCGCCGATCAAACAGGGTTGGATCGGAAATCGCGGCCTTCCCTGGCCACCGTGCCAAGGGCGGAGGCGGCACGGGCGATCGGGTCGGCCCAGTCTCCGGGCCGGCTTTGGCGGAACAGGCGCATGGTCGGATACCAAGGGGAGTCTTCCCTGTTCATCTGGTAACGCCAGTCGGGCGGTGAGGAAATCAGTGTCCACACGGGCCGCCCCAGCGCTCCGGCGAGGTGGGCCACGGCGGTGTCGACCGTGATCACGAGATCGAGTTGGCAGATGGCGGCGGCCGTATCGGCGAAATCTGAGAGATGGGGAGCGAGATCCTCCGCCGGCACGGGTGACGGTTCGAGTTGGGCCGCCGCCTCACCCAGTTGGAGGCTGAAAAAGGTGGCCATGTCTCCGGTGGCGGCAAACAGGGGAGCCAGTGCCCCGAGAGTGAGCGAGCGGCGGCGATCGAACCGCTGGCGCGGCTGTCCCGCCCACACCAGGCCGATGCGAAGACGCGAAGACAATCCGAAACGCTGTCGCCAGGCCTCCAGCACCGCGGGCGGCGGAGACAGATAGGGAACCGTAGCGGGAATGTCGGCCATTCTGTTTCCCAGTGCCAAAGGAAGGCTGGAAAGGGGCACGTGGAAGTCGAAGGCCGGCAGCGATCCGCCCTCCGTGACAAAGTCATCGACGCCGGGGATCGACTCCTGGAGCCGGCGCAGGGCCGGACGGCAGCCGAGCACGACCCGCATCCCGCTGTCCGCCAACAACGGCAGGTAACGGGAAAACTGGATGATGTCGCCGTATCCCTGATCGCTCCAGACGAACAGGGTCTTTCCCGGCTGGCGTGTCCCATCCCAACGGGGTTGGGCAAAAGGGGGGCGTCCGGCTTGAACCGGATCGAGCCGGGCGCGCCACTCGTATTCGGGCCAGCCTTCGGCGAACCGGCCGGCGAGCAGCAGGGTCTGGGCGAGATTGAGATGGGCTTCGGCGTCGTCGGGTGTGAGGGCGATGGCCTGGCGCAGGGAGGCCACCGAGCCGTCGATGTCGCCCAGACTGCGCTGCACCACGCCGAGATTGTTGTGGGCGACGGCGAGACGGGGATCGAGCGCGACCGCGCGTTGGTGGCAGTCGAGGGCTTCCTCGAACCGATCGAGATGGGACAGGCTGACACCGAGATGGGTGTGGGCGATGGCCAGGTCGGCACGCAGGGCGATGGCCTGTCGATGGGCGGCGGCGGCCTCCTCCGGGCGGCCGTCGCGGTCGAGCGCGATGCCGAGATGGGTGTGGTATTCGGCTGCTTCTGGATTCAGTTCCACGGCTCTGCGGAAGGCCTCGACCGCGGCCCTGGCATCGCTTTGCTGGAGCAGGGCGGCACCCAGTTGGTGGGCGACATCGGCCCGTGTGGGCGCCAAGTCCGCGGCCCGCTGGCAGGAGGCGACAGCCTGGTCAATCTGCCCGGTCGCGCGGAGGGCGGCGGCGAGATTCACGTGGTAGCCGGCGCGATCCGGCGCTGAGGTGATGGCTTGGTTGAAACGATCGATCGCGGCAGTGAGGTTGACTTGTTGCAGCGCGAGCAGCCCGAGTTGGTGGAGGGACTCGGCATGACCAGGGAGCTGGCCAAGGACTTGGTGAAAGACCGCCTCGGCCTCCGTCCAGTGGCCCGCGGCGGCCTTTTCGCGGGCCAGCGCGACGGCTTGCTGGAAGGTCATCTCGGCCATGGGAGGGGATGGGACGCCAGTTTTTCCCGCCGGCGATCAGCCGTTGCGGCGCGCGTAGCGGCGCAATTCGAATTCCGGCTGCCGGTCGAGCAATTCGACGAGATCGAAGGCATCTTCGAAGGCCGGCAAGTAGGTGTCGCCCTGATGGGGCTCGAACACGTAGCTGAGCAGCACCTCGTCGCAGAGCGGAAGCCACTGGCGGAAGATCTCGGCGCCGCCGATGATGAAAACCGGATCGCCGAGCGCGCGCAGCGACTCGGGATCGGCCGACTCCAGCCGCTCGAAGCCGGTGGGCAACTCGTCCGCACCGAGAGATCGGCTCAGCACGAGATTGCGGCGTCCGGGCAGAGGTTTGCCGCCGAGGGAATCCATCGTTTTGCGTCCCATCACGATGGGATGGCCGAGGGTGAGGCGCTTGAACCATTTCAAGTCTTCCGGCAGGCGCCACGGCAGATCGCCATCGCGTCCGATGACGCGGTTGCTGGACATGGCGACGATGGCTTTGAGCATGGCGGGGGGAATGGGGCCGCGGGGACGAATGGTTTTAGTTTTCCGGCATCAAACGGCGATGGGCGCCTTGATGGCTGGATGGGGATCGTAGCCGGTGAGGGTGAAATCCTCGTAGCGGAAGCCGTCGATGGTTTTCACGTCGGGGTTGAGCTGCATCTGCGGCAGGGGTCGCGGCTCGCGGGTGAGCTGGAGTCGGGCCTGGGCGAGGTGATTTTGGTACAAATGAAGGTCGCCAAAGGTGTGGACGAATTCACCGGGCTTCAGGTCGCAGACCTGGGCCATCATCAGGGTGAGCAGGGCATAGGAGGCGATGTTGAAGGGCACGCCGAGGAACAGGTCGGCGCTGCGCTGGTAGAGCTGGCAACTCAACTCGCCCGCGGTCGTATCGACGTAAAATTGAAAGAGCGTGTGACACGGCGGCAGGGCCATGTGGGGCACGTCGACAGGATTCCACGCGCTGACGATGTGCCGGCGGCTGTCCGGGCGCGTCCGGATCGACTCCACCAGGGCGGCGATCTGGTCGATCGGTGCCGCTCCCGGAGCGCCCTCCCACCGGCGCCATTGTTTGCCGTAGACCGGCCCGAGGTCGCCGTTTTCATCGGCCCACTCGTCCCAGATGGTCACGCCATGGTCGCGGAGGTAGGCGATGTTGGTGTCGCCATTCAGGAACCAGAGCAGCTCGTGGATGATGGAGCGCAGATGCAGCTTTTTCGTGGTGACGAGGGGAAAGCCCTCCCGCAGATCGAAGCGGGCCTGCGCACCGAAGACGCCGAGGGTGCCGGTGCCGGTGCGATCGTCGCGCGGCTTTCCCCGGTCGAGCACGAGTTGGAGGAGACGATGATATTCCTGCATGGGAGGGAGACGGAATGGCCGGGAACGTGGCGGGCGGGAGCCCGGAAGGCAACGGGAAAGAAAAAGGCCGATCTCCCGGCGGGGGGAGAGCGGCCCTTTGTAACGAAAGCGGAGGAATCGATCCGGCTTACTTCTGCGAAGCGGCCTCGGCCTTTTCCTGCAGGTTCTTGAACATGCTGGAGTCGACATCGTCCGCGGTGCCGGGCTGGCCGTCCTTGCCGGGCGAGCTGACCTTGATGGAGCCATCGGGGTTCTGGCTGATGATCATCGGTTGCTGGGCAATATCGACAATCTTGCCTTCCTTGATGAACTGTGCCAAATCCTGCTGTCCGGCCCCACCAGGGATCTTGAAATTCTGGAGTGCGGTGGCCCAGGCTTCGTTGGTGGGTTCGACCTTGGCGTCGGGATTCTGACGCTGATATTCGGCAATGGCCGTCTCGACGGCGAAGGCGATGCCGGCGTTGCCAGCCTGCATGCCATATTTCATTCCGAAGAACACACAGCCCCCGATGCCGATGGCGCCGAGGACCAAAACGACGATGATAGCGATGACGCAGCCTTTTTTCATGGTGAGGCGAGGGTAACGAGATCAGGCATGGGACGCAAGCTCAATCGCCCGGACGCACCCGGCCGCGCTGGCTTTTCTTTTCGGACCGGTGGCGTTTGTCCCGGAGCATTTCAGCCTTTTCCCCGGCTGAGCGGCGACGCTTTTGGTAGCGCTTTTTGGCCCGGAGCCGGGCTTTTTCGGCTTTTCGGGCCAGCTCAGCCGCTTCGAGCCGGTCGCACAACCGCACCCGCGCGAGATGGCGGTTGGCGGACTGGGATCGGGCCTCCTGGCATTGGATCTCGATGCCGGTGGGACGGTGGGTCAGCGAGACGCAGGACGACGTTTTGTTGATTTTTTGGCCGCCGGGACCACTGCCACCGATGAAGCGCTCCTCCAGATCATCCTCGGAGATGCCCAGTCGCTCCATGCGCTCGGCAAGCGCGGTCTCTCGGGCAGGACGGGGCATGATCGAAGGGGGACGGTAGGTAAAAATCGAACGGAGTGCCCGTGCCGTGTTCTAAGGAAGGGTCAAAGCCATTCGTTTTCGAAGCAGGCGAACCGGCCGGACTGGGCAGAACTGAATCATAAATGAGAAATCAGGAATGTTCAAATAAAGGCCTGTTTTGGTGGACCTCCGGTCGAATCGTGTTAAAATTTTGAAATTTTCCCCAATTGAGTCGCATGATTGCCAAAAATAGGAACTACCGGAGAGCCGCCGCGTCGGCCTCTTGTCGAGCAGGCGTCGTGGTTGCCCTCTGGGGTGTCATTTCCCTCCCTCTGGAGGCCCAGGACACCGTCACGAATCCGGCAGCCGCCTCGGGAATGACCTCCGGCCTGCCCGGAGTCTCAACGGCCCGGCAAGCCGAATTGATGCAAGTGCGCGCCCGCGCCCAAGCAGCTCGTCCTGAAGCCGAGCGCGCGGCGATGGAGCGGTCGGCCGAAGATGCCCTGGCCAAGAAATCGCAGCAGCAAATGATCGACGAAGCGCGGGCGATCCGCGAAATGAAGGATCAAGCCTCCCGTCAACTGGAGCACCAGAAAGCGGCGGCGGCCTACCGGGGTGTTTCCTCCGGTGAAATGAACTCTTGGGCGGATGATTCCGGCCGGGTCAAAGTGGAACGCGGTGTCCCGCCGGAAGTGCTGGCCAATCTGCCGCCCGAGGAAGAGGAACCCCTCGTGGAAGAAGAGGAAGGTGGCTTCAATCCATTCAAAGCGCCGAAAAAAGCCATGCAGGGCGTGGCTCGAGCCGCCGGAGGTGCCACGGGCGCCGTGGCCGGCGCGGCAAAGAAGGGTGTTTCCTGGATTCCGGGACTCGGCAAGGATGACGAGGTGGAAACCGGCCTGACGGCGACACCCCGCTCAGCGGAAGCCGCCGCTGCGATCGAAGAGGACAAGCCCGGGATGTTCAGCCGACTTCCTCTGGTAGGCGGGCGGAATCGTGACGCTGCCGAGCCGTCCCCCACCGTTTCGGAGCCGGCGCCTGCCGGAGAGGAAAAGAAGGGCTTCGTCCGGGGCCTGACCTCGCGCATTCCCTTTGTCGGCGGTGATGACGAGGAAGCGCCCGCAACCGAGGCCCCGGCCCCCGCTCCGATGGTGACCTCGCCGAATCCCTATGCCGATCCCGCCACGGCGATGGCTCCAGCCACCCAGCCGGCTGCGACCGAGGAAGCGGCAGAGGGCGGGTTCATGAAAAAGCTGCCCCTGATCGGCGGGAAGAAGCCGGACGGAGTGCCACCCACTCTTGGCGTGGTCGGTCCGGTGGCACCTGCTGCCTCCGATCTGCCGCCAGAGGCTGAGGAAAAGCCGGGCATGCTCGGCGGGTTCAAGAATTTCGTCGGCAAGGTCGTGCCGGGCGGCGGGAATCGCTCAGACGGGCTCGCCTCGAGCAGCGGCCCGATCGACGCCAGTCTTTTCCCTCAGGAAAACGACCCCGAAAAACTCATGGCCGATCCCTCGGCGGGCGGTGAGAAAAAGAAGCTCTTCAAGTTGCCCGACCTCCCCGAAGTCTCGATGCCGTCCATCCCGACCATCGCCGCAGCCGAGCCGAAGCAGCCGCTTCCCAAGAAGACGTTCACGCCGACGTCTTTTGTCGTCAGCCGCGACGGCGCCCAGTTCATGCGTTTCGGAGCGGGAACCCTCGGTTCCGACGCCCAGACACTCCGGGCCGGCACGGTGGTCACCAAGACCAAACATGGCGACGAATGGAGCACCATCCAGCTCGCCGACGGTTCCACCGGAATCATCCGAAACAGCGACCTCGGCTCGGGTGGCGGCGCACCCGCTCCGGCGCTGGCTCCCATGGCTGGTCCCGTGGGAGGCGGTGGCTTGGCGACGGCCTCGGCGGATCGCCCGGCCCGGATCACCTCTCCCGTTTCGGCGACCGGCGCCGGCATCAGCGATGTTCCCGGACCTCCGGTCAGCCTGCCCAGCTCCAGCCTCTCGGGCGGAGGAGCGATCCCGCCGGCCAGTACGGTGGTCCCGCCCATTCCGTGAGGGCGGGAATCGTGGTCGCAGCAACTCCCCTGACCGCTTTTCACGAGGCCGGCCAGCTGTCTGGAATTGATTGCATGAGCCGGCAATCTTCGTAGGGTGGCGTCTTCCATGGCCGCCGCGAAAAAGCCGACTTCCATTTATGCCGTCATTGGCACTGACGAAGGTCGTGTCGCGGAGACTGCCCTGGCATTGGCGCGCAAGTTCGCACCGCCGGACGACGATTTTGGCCTCGAGGTCATCAGCGGCCAGGCCGACAACTCGGACCACGTCACCCAGATCATCCGCTCCACCATCGAGTCGATCCAAACCCTGCCGTTTTTCGGCGGAGACAAGGTCGTGTGGTTGCAGGGCGCCAATTTCCTCGGGGACAGCGTCACCGGCCGCTCCGAGACCACTCTTGATGCCGTGTCAGCCCTCCAGGAAATCCTCGAGGCCGGCCTGCCGCCCGGCGTGACCTTCATCCTCAGCGCGTCGGAGATCGACAAGCGGCGCTCCTTTTACAAAAAGCTCGGCAGCATCGCGACGGTCGAGATCCACGACCGGATCGACATCAACAAGGACGACTGGCAGGGCCAGGTTGCGACGATGGTATCGGGATGGGCGCGGGAATTGGGGCTCAGTTTCGATGGGGAAGCCATCGACGAGTTCGTCCAGCGGGTGGGAGTCGACACCCGTCAACTGCGGAATGAGTTGGAAAAGCTCTCCCTCTATCTCGGCGACCGCCGCCGGGCCACCTTGGCCGATGTCGAAGCCATCATCGCCGCCACCCATACCGGAGTCGTCTTCGAAATCGGCCGCTCCCTCGCCCAGCGCGACCTCCCGCGCACCATCCACCTGATTGAACAGCAGCTCGGCAAGGGCGAGCAGGCTGTCGGCCTTTTGCTCGCGGCCATCGTTCCCACGGTGCGCAATCTCCTCCAAGCCCGGGACCTCCGGGAGCGGCACAATATTTCCGGCTCCCAAAATTACAGGGGCTTCGAGGGCGCCGTAAACCGCCTGCCCGCCCACGAGACCGCCCACCTGCCAAAGAAAAAGGAGGGCGGAGTGAACGTCTGGGGCCTCTACCTCGCCGCCCAGCAATGCGGGAAATTCGCCGCCGCCGAGTTGCGCGACGCCCTGGAGGCCTGCCTGGAGGCGAATCTCCGGCTCGTCACCACCGGACTGGAGCCCCGCCTCGTGCTCAGTCAATTGGTCACCCGCATCCTCGCGCGCCAGCCGAAGCAGGCCCGCAATCGCGCGGCATGACTCCGCCCTCCGGCTTTCCCCTCTCCAACCCTTCCCGTTTCGCCCCCATCCGCCACCAGCCATGATCCAGTCCATCGTCATTCCCCTGCTCATCGGCTCCGTCGGCGGCCTCATTGCGGCCCTTTGCGGCGTCGGTGGCGGCGTGGTCATGGTGCCCGCCTTTGTTGTGCTGCTCGGCGTCGATCAAAAGACCGCCATCGCCACCTCCCTGGCGGTCATCGCCCCGACTGCGATCATGACCATTTTGAAGCACCAGGGAAACGGGCTGGTCAACTGGCAGCTCTTCCTCCCCACCGCGATCGGCGCCTGCCTGTTCGCCTATTTCGCAGCCGATTGGGTGAAGTCTCTGAGCAACGAGACCCTGACTCGCCTCTTCGGCGGCGTGATGATCGCCATAGGCTGCTACATGCTCATGCGTAAAGCCTGAATCCCGCGCAATCGCGCGAGGGTCTCCCCGACAGATTGTCTTGATCAGAACCGCGATTTTGATCAATCTCGCTCCATTGGGAAACCCATTTGTTTGGGGGGAAATGAGCAGCCTCACCCTGGCCACGGCCGGGTGAGGCTGCGTTTTTCCGGGAAATCGAGCCGGGCTTTGGGAGCAGCCGGCACTTTTCCGGCGGCATCGGACGCCTGTGGTCCCAGAGTGCAACTGCCCATTGACAGTCGCTGAAAACCAGCCAAGACTATCATTGTTAGTCTAGGCTAATTCTTGATTCATGAAGGCGTCATCCCATGCATCGCGCGGCATCCGCAGGCTGGCTGTCGCATTGGCCGCCGGTCTCGTACTGGGTGGCCTGACTGGCTGCGGCGACCGTGATTCGGCCGCACTCTCTCACCCCGAGTCCGACGGCGGACGCCCCCGCATCGTCGCCACCACCACCATGCTGGCCGACTTGGTCCGCACCCTCGCCGGGGAGGACTTCGCCGTCGCCAGCCTGATGGCACCCGGCGTCGATCCCCACACCTACGAGATGCCGGCCCGGGCCATTGCCCTCATCCGCGGCGCTGATGCGGTCATCTACAATGGGCACCTGCTCGAGGGCAAAATCCCTGATCTCTTGGCGCCACTTGCCTCGCAGGGGAAGCATGTGCTCGCCGTCGCGGAGAGCCTGCCCGCGGAGTCGCTGATCCATCCCGACGGCGATTTCGCCGGTCATGCCGATCCGCACGTCTGGGGCGATGTGAGGCTGTGGAAATCGGCCATTGCCCCGGTGGCCGACATTCTGAAGAAACTTCGTCCCGACCGCGCCGACGCCATCGCCGCCCGGGCTGCCGCCTACGCTGGCGAACTCGACGCGCTCGACGCCTGGATCCGGCAACAGATCGCCTCTCTGCCCGAGGCGAACCGCCTCATCATGACCAGCCACGACGCCTTCGGATACTTTGGCCGCGCCTACGGCATCGACGTGATCGGGGTCCAGGGCATCTCCACCGCCACCGAGGCCGGGCTCGCCGACATCGTCGGTGCCGTCGATCTGATCCGCCAGCGCGGTGTCCGCGCCATCTTTGTCGAGTCCAGCGTCTCCCGCGCCGTCATCGAGCGCATCGCCCGCGATGCCGGGGTCTCCGTGGGTGGCGAACTCTACTCCGACTCCACCGGCCCCGCCGGCAACCCAGTCACCATCGGTGGCGAGACCTGGGATGCCGGCACCTACATCGGCATGATGCGGCACAACGTCTCCGTCATCGTCGAGGCGCTTCGGTAGCGTTTCCGTCAGCGGTTTTGCCTTTCAATCGTCAACAACAACCAAACAACAACCAGCCAGCCCAAACCATGATCCGCCGTCTCCTGCCCACCTCACTGACCGCCCTCGCCGCGACCCTCTCGGCAGCCGCCGAGCCAGCCCTGCGCGACTTGTCTGCCGACCGGCCCGACACCACCGAGAGTCCCATCTCGGTCGATGCCGGGCACTGGCAGTTGGAGACCAGCTTCTTCGATTGGTCCGAGGATGAAACGGCCGGCAGTAACACCCGCACCGTGCTGGCCAGCAACCTCAAATACGGCATCAACGACCGGAGCGATGTGCAGTTCGTCTTCGATGTCTATACCATTGACGATGCCGGGAGCACGACCGAGCGTGGCTTCGGCGATGTCCAACTCCGCTACAAACTCAACCTCTGGGGCAATGACGGCGGCTCCTCGGCCCTCGCCCTGCTGCCCTTCGTGAAGATCCCCACCGGCACCTCCCTGAGTAACGGCGAATGGGAAGGCGGTCTCGCCATTCCGTGGTCCACCGACCTGACCGATCGCCTGTCCTTTGGGCTCATGGCCGAGATCGACGCCGTCTATGATGAGGAGAGCGGCAGCCACGTCGCCGAGTTCCTCCACACCGCAGTGCTCGGCATCGGCCTCACCGAGCGCTGGTCCGGCTTTGTCGAATACATCGGCATCACCGGCGAGGGCAGCTACCGCGTCTTCGGCAGCGGCGGCCTCGTATTCTCGGTGAACGACAACCTCGCCCTCGATGTCGGCGCCCAGGTGGGCCTGAACGATGCCGCCGAGGGTCACGGCGTCTTCACCGGCATGACCGCGCGTTTTTGAAAAGCCGCCCATGAGCGATCCACTCCCCGCCCTCGAAGTCCACGACCTCACCGTGGCTTATCATAAAAAGCCGGTGCTCTGGGGCATCGACTTCCAGGTGCCGGCGGGTAAGCTGGTCGGCGTCGTCGGTCCCAACGGCGCCGGCAAATCCACCCTGATCAAGGCCGCCATGGGCCTGCTCCCGCTCAGCAGCGGCTGGGTGCAGGCTTTTGGCGCGCCGCTGCGGGACCAGCGCCATCGCGTTGGCTACGTGCCGCAGCGCGAGGAAATCGACTGGGATTTCCCCGTCAACGTGATGGATGTGGTGCTGATGGGGCGCTACGGCAAACTCGGCTGGCTGAAACGCCCCGGTCGCCGCGACCGCGAGATCGCGCGGGCCTGTCTGGAGAAAGTCCGGATGCTGCCCTACGCCGACCGCCAGATCTCGAATCTCTCGGGCGGCCAGCAGCAGCGCGTCTTCCTGGCGCGGGCGCTGGCGCAGGAGAGCGATCTCTACTTCATGGACGAGCCCTTCGCCGGCGTTGACGCCGCCACCGAGGAGGCCATCATCGGCCTGCTGCGCGAGTTGTGCCGCGAAGGTCGCACCGTGCTCGTGGTCCACCACGACCTCGCCTCGGTGCCGGATTACTTCGACTGGCTGGTGCTGCTCAATCTCCGGCTCGTCGGCTGCGGCCCCACCACCGAGATGTTCACCCCCGCCATGCTCAGCAAGACCTACGGCGGCCAGTTGACCGTCATGACCGAGGTCGCCCAGGCCCTGGCCAAAAACGAGGCCCTCGCCCGCGAGACGCGGCATTGAGCCCTTCCGATCGTACCCTGTTGCTCCGGAGATGATACCCTGTTCCATCGGCGATCAGACCCTGTCTCATCGGAGTTCCCGCCTCCGCCGGGTTCTGCCGACCGTGCTGGCCTGCCTACCGCTGCTGTGGCCCGCCGCAGCCGAGGCGGCGCGCATTCAGGATGTGGTCGAAGCCGGAGTGCTCGAGCAGGCGTGGCGCTTCCTCTCGCTGCGCGATCCCTCCGTGCGGCTCGCCCTGGCTGGTTGCGTGCTGCTGGGGCTGTGCTGCGGTCTGTTGGGCACCTTCATCGTGGTGCGGCAGTATGCCCTGGTCGGCGACACGCTTGCGCACGCGGTGCTGCCCGGCATCGCGCTCGGCTATGTGTGGACGCTGAGCAAGAGTCCGCTCCATCTGTTTGTCGGAGCGGTGCTGGCCGGCCTGCTGGGCACCGTCGTGGTGAGCCTGATCCGCGACACCACCCGCCTGAAGCGCGACACCGCCCTCGGCGTGGTATTGGGCGGCTTCTATGGCGTGGGCATCTTGTTGGTTACGCTGATCCAGCGGCTCCCGGGAGACAAAAGCGGGGTGAAATCCTTCCTCTTCGGCTCGGCCGCGGCCCTGTCGGAGTCGGATGTGCTGCTGATCGCGGGCGTGGCGGCGGTTTCACTGCTGTTGCTGGGTCTGTTGTTTCCCCATTTCCGGGTGGCGAGCTTTGATCCCACCTTTGCGACGTCGATCGGCATTCCGGCCCAGGCGATGCACTATCTGCTGATGCTGCTGCTGGCCTGGGCGGTGGTGAGTGCGCTCCAAGCGGTCGGCGTGGTGATGGTTTCGGCCCTGCTGGTGATTCCGGCGGCCACGGCCTGGCTGCTCACCGACCGGCTGCACGTGATGGCGGCGCTGGCGATGGGAATCGGCATGGCGGCCGGAGCGGCGGGCGCCTTTCTGTCGGCTCTGAAGACCGGGCTGCCCACGGGACCCTTCGTCGTGCTGAGCGCGGCCGCGTTGTTTTCCGCCGCCTTTTTCTTCGCGCCTCGAAAAGGGTTGGTATCCCGCGTACTGAGCAAAAGCCGGCAGTCACGACGCATCCGGCGGGAGAACACGCTGAAGGCGATCTACCACCTGCTGGAGGAGGGTGGCTTTGCCGACGAGACAGTGACCCGGCAGGCTCTGGTGGAACGCCGACGCCGCCCGGTGGCTGAGGTGGATCGGGAAATCGCCGCGCTGGTCGCGCACGGACTGGCCGAGCCGGTTTCGGCCGACGGTCGGGTGCGCCTGACGCCGCCCGGTCGGGCGCGGGCGGCGGAAATCGTGCGGAATCACCGGCTCTGGGAGCTGTTCCTGACCCACGCGGCGGACATCGCCCCCGACCACGTCCACGACGATGCCGAGAAGATCGAGCACGTGCTGGGCGAGGACATCGTGCGCAAACTGGAGCGCGCGCTCGACCAGCCGACCGAGGATCCGCACGGGAAGCACATTCCCCTGGCACAAACCCACCCTTGAGCCGCCGATTGCCGTGTCCGAGCTGATTCCGCCATTCGATTGGGTCACCTTTCTGACCGAACCCTGGTCGGCCTGGTATCGCGACACCACGGTGCGGATCGTCGCGATGGCTTTCTGCGTGTCGGCGGCCTGTGGGCTGACCGGGGTGTATCTGATCCTGCGGCGCCTGGCACTGATGGGAGACGCCATCAGCCACAGCGTGCTGCCGGGCATCGCCTTGGCGGCGCTGCTTTCAGGGACGCTGACGGGGCCGCCCATCCTGCTCGGCGCCATCGGAGCGGGTCTCCTCACCACGTGGCTCATCGATGCGATTCACCGACACAGTCGGGTCAAGCCGGACGCAGCGACCGGTATTGTCTTTTCCGCGTTGTTCGCGCTGGGTGTGGCGATGGTGACCCAGTATGGCGGCGACCTGCATCTCGATGCGGAGTGCGTGCTTTTCGGCAATCTGGCGGAAGTGGCGACGCAGCCGGGCATCCCGCCGGCGCTGATCCAGGCGGCGGCGGTGCTGGTGGCCACAGCCCTGCTCATCGGGGCGTTTTACAAGGAACTGCTCGTGGGCGCCTTCGACCCGACACTGGCCAGCTCGATGGGTATCCCGGCCCGCTGGGTGCACCACGGGCTCATGGCCTGGCTGTCGGTGGTGGTGGTGACGGCCTTCGAGGCGGTCGGCAGTATCATCGTGGTGGCGATGCTCATCATCCCCGGCGCAACGGCCCTGCTGCTCACCGACCGTCTGTGGAAGGCGCTGCTGCTCACGGTGCTGCACGCGGCGCTGAGCAGCGTGCTGGGTTTTCACCTGGGTCTCTGGCTCGACGGCAATCTCCCGGCTGCCATGGTGGTCGCCGGCCTGGCTCTCTTCGTCCTCGCCTGGCTCGCGAGCCCGACCCAGGGCCTGCTCGGCCGCTGGATGGCCCGTTGGCGGCTCCGGGAAGAACTGGAGCGCGGTCGGGCCGGTCGCTGAGGCGCGCTTTTTTCGCTGGCAGGGCGCCCCGGACGCGGGCACGTTGGGCACTGTGTTTCAGATCATTTTCAATGAAATCAGTGCGGCGGAGATCTCGCAGTTGCCGACCCTGTTGCAACTGGAGGTCTTCAATGAATTTCAGGTGACTCCGGCCGATCTCGAAAAGCTGGACGGTGAGCGTTTCGGCCAGTTGGAACGCGAGGGCAAAAAGCTCTACCGCTACCGGGCACGGGATCTGCGCATCTACTTCGAAGTCACTGACGACCACAGCGTGCTGGTGCACCGCGTGCTGAACAAGAACACCTTCCAGGATTTTCTCTACCGGGCCAATCTGCCGATGAGTGAGGACGAGGCCCTCAGCCAGTCGAAGCAATTCTGGAAGCTGATCGAGGAAGGGGAAAACGCCCAACGCGTTTGAGCCGGTCGCCCATGGACGATCACGAAGACTACCTGCGGCGGCTGGACACGGACGAGGACTGGCGCCGGGCGCAGTTTCCCGTCGCGGCGCGGCAGATTTTCCTGGCCCACGCGGCGGTGACGGTGCTGCCGTCGGTGGCGGCGGAGGCGATGAACGCCTTCAACACGCGGAATGCCACGGGCGATCTCGATTTTTCCCACGTGTTGCTGGATGAGATGGACAACGTCCGCGCCTCGGCGGCGCGATTGATCGGCGCACGCGCCCACGAGATCGCGCTGCTGGGACCCACGTCGCTGGGTTTGAGCCTGGTGGCGCTGGGCCTGGATTGGCGGGCGGGCGACGAGGTGATCTGCCATCGCGACGATTATCCGGCAAATGTCTATCCCTGGGCCGATTTGGAGCGCCGAGGCGTGCGGGTGATCCGGCTCGAGCCGGAGCGTCCGGGAGAAATCACCCCTGATCTGGTGGCGGCGGCCCTGACCGAGCGCACGCGACTCGTGGCGCTGGCTTCGTGCCATTTTTTGAGCGGCTACCGCATCGACGTCGCCGCGATCGGGCGCTTGGTGCGAGCGCGCGGGGCGCTGTTCTGCCTCGATGCCATCCAGACGGCGGGGGCGTTTCCCACCGTGGTGGACGAGGTCGATTTCCTCTGTGCGGACTCGCACAAATGGATGCTGGGCCCGATGGCGGCGGGGATTTTCTACGTGGCCGAGCGACATTTCGAGACGTTGCGGCCGGCATTGCTCGGGGCGTGGAATGTGCGGTCGCCGCAGTTCATACCCCAGGATGCGATCGTCTTCGAGCCTGGCGCCCGACGCTATGAACCCGGTGTGCTCAATGCCAGCGGGCTGCTCGGCATGCAGGCGTCGATCGACCTGCTGCTCTCGGTGGGCATCGACCGGGTGGCGTCGCGATTGCTGGAACACAAGCGCCGGCTGGTGGCCGGGCTGGTGGCCGGGGGCTTTCAGGTGGTCGGCCCGGTGGACGGACCCGCCGCGAGCGGCATCACGACCGTCACGCACGAGAATCCTGGCACCATCTCCGCCCAAATCCGCCGTTGGCAGGCCGAGGGCATCGTCGTCAGCCCCCGGCAGGATCGCTCCGGCGTGCCGCATGCGCGACTGGCTCCCCATTTTTACAATACCCCGGCCGAGCTGGACCGGGTGATTGACACGTTGCTGTAGTCCGGTTGGTGCCGGCGACAAGGGGGGCGATTTGGCGGCGGAGAGAGCCGCCGGGCGGAAAACTTTTGTGCCCTGCCACGCCTTTGGATAGGCAAAACGGGCTGAATGTCACTTGATTGCTTGAAAAAATTTAAAATTAATGGACTTTAATTAAAATCTTTGGATTTCGCCGTCAGTCCGGAAAGGATGCGCGGGGTCCGAACGGAAAGGAACCCCGTAGCCAACACCCATCCCATGTCCCGTTTTCGCGCTGCCCACCCATCCCGCCGTTTTGAGTCCACCTCCGGCTGGCGGCGTTGGGGAGCAGCTCTAGCTGCCGTTTGGATGGGTCTGGTTGGGGCGGAAGCCGCGTTCCAGACCGTGGTGATCGATGCCGGCCACGGTGGCCACGACCTCGGCGCGGCGGATTCGCTGGTTTACGAGAAGCACATCAATCTGGATGTCGCCCGGCGACTGGAGCGTTCCCTGCGCGAGATGGGCTTCCGCACCGTGATGACCCGCAGCCGCGATGAATTCATCGCCCTCGACACCCGCGCCGCCATCGCCAACCGCTACCGCAACGCCATCTTTGTCAGCATCCACTTCAATTCCAGCTACAAGAATCAGGTCAGCGGGATCGAGACCTTTTACCGCAGCTCGGGAAGCAAGGCTTTGGCCGATCTGGTGCAGGGCGAATTGATCCGCAACATCGGCGCGGTGAATCGCGGCGTGAAGACGGCCAATTTCGCCGTGCTGAAAAAGACCCGCCACCCGGCCATCCTGGTTGAGGGCGGCTTTGTGAGCAATGCCCGCGAGCGCGATGCCCTCACCGACCCGCGCTACCGCCAGATCGTCGCCGACAGCGTCGCCCGCAGCGTGGTGGCCTTCCAGCGGATACACCGCTGAGACCGATTCGGCATCAGGCGAACCGGGTGAAGTCGCGGAACTCGCCCAGTCGCGTCTCGAACTCGTCCGGGCTCAGTTTTTCGAGCCGGTGGGTGCTGAAGCTCTCGCAGGTATAGCCGGCGATGATCGTCCCCCGCGCGACGGCATTGGCCAGGTCGTCGAAAGCGAAGGTGTCCTTTCCCAGACCGCAAAGGTAGCCCGCGATGCTGCCCACGAAGGAGTCGCCCGCGCCCGTCGGGTCATAGACCTGATGCAGCGGGTAGGCCGGCGAGGCGAAAAAGCGGTGCGGGCCAAAGAGCAGCGCGCCGTGCTCACCTTTCTTGATGATCACATAGGTCGGCCCCATTTCGCAAAGCCGGCGACCGGCGGCGATCAGGTTGGTGGTGTCCATCAGTTGCTTGGCCTCCGAGTCGTTGATGACCAGCAGGTCGACCCGCTTCAGCAGCGCCAGCAGGCGGTCGCGTGCGATGGTGATCCAGAGGTCCATCGTGTCGGCGATGGTGAACAGCGGCGCGTCGCCGACCTGATCGAGGACCGCGTGCTGATTCTCCGGATGCGCGTTCGCCAGCAGCACGACGCGCGACGATTTGAAGGCCTCGGGAATGACCGGCTGCCACGCTTCGAGGACATTCAGCGCGACGTCGAGCGTCTCGCGCGTGTTCATGTCGGTGAAATATTCGCCCGACCAGCGGAAGGTCGCGCCGTCGGAGAATTCCACTCCGCCCAGATCCACGGAGCGGCTTTTGAACAGATCGATGTGCGGCTGGGGAAAGTCGTGCCCGACGATGCCGACCAGATTCACCGGCGAAAAGAAGCTCGCCGCGATCGCCGCGTAGGACGCCGATCCGCCGAGCAGATTCTCATGCTCGTCGTGGGGCGTTTTGACGTGATCGAGGGCGATGGAACCGGAAATGAGGACGCTCATAGAGTGGGAAGGGGGTGAAAAAGCACGCGGGGCAAATCGGGAGCCGCGAAGAAAGCCCCAACCGGCCCGGAGTCAACCGAAAGGGGCAATGGCGATCAGCTCCCAGCCAGCTGCGCCCGCACCCCGCGCACGTAGGCGGCGACGTCGGGTGCCTGGAGGATGCCGGAGACGATGACGACCCGCCGCGCGCCGGCGGCGAGCACGGTCGACAGGTTATCCCGCTTGATGCCGCCGATACAAAAGATCGGCAGGGAGGGATGCGCCTCGTGCACCTGGCGGATGTCGTCCATGCCGATAGGCACGTAGTCCGGCTTGGTGGGCGTGGCAAACAGGGGGCCGAAGCCGATGTAATCCGCCGGCTCGGCGGCCGCGGCTCGCGCCTGATCGAGACTGTGGGTGGAGCGGCCGACGATCATCGTTGGACCGACGATACCCCGCACCTCGGCCATCGGGGCATCATCCTGACCGACATGCACCCCGTCGGCACCGATCGCGGCGGCGACTTGGGGCCAATCATTGATGATGAACGGAACGCCGGCATCACGGGTCACTGGCAGGATCTCCCGGCCCATCGCCTCGACCGCGTCGGGCGGGTGGCCTTTGGCACGAAGCTGGATCAGATCCACCCCACCGGCGATCATGTCCCGAGCCATGGACACGAGCCCGTCGCGGGCGACGTAGCCGAGGTCCAGAATGCCGTAAAGCCGACAGTCGGCGAGCGGTCTCATGGGGCGCGACGTAGAGTCCACCGGTCGCCCGCCTCCGGCTCAGGCCTCGAGCGCGCCGGGCACCGGCGGGTCCGGTTGGGCGGCGAGGTACTCCTCCACCCAGCGGATGTTGTATTTGCCGGTCTTGAAGGCGGCGTGTTGCATGATGGACGACTGGAAGGGGATCGTCGTCTTGATGCCGCTGATGAGGAACTCGTTCAGCGCACGCGTCATGCGGGCAATGGCGATGTCGCGATTCGCCCCGGTGACGATGAGCTTGGCGATCATCGAGTCGTAATACGGCGGCACCTCGTAGCCGCTGTAAACGTGGGTATCGACGCGGACGCCGCGGCCGCCGGAGGGATAGTAAAGCTGAATCTTGCCCGGGCTGGGGGCGAAGTTGTTGTAGGGATCCTCCGCATTGATCCGGCACTCGATGGCATGGCCACGCGGTTCGCTTTTTACCACATGGTCACTGAGCGGCATGCCGGCGGCGATGCGGATCTGCTCCTTGATCAGGTCGCAGCCGCGCACCTCCTCGGTTATGGGATGCTCCACCTGGATGCGGGTGTTCATCTCCATGAAGTAGAAATTTCCATCGTCATCGACGAGGTACTCGATGGTCCCGCAATTCTCGTAGCCGATCTCGCGGGTCAGCGTCACGGAGGCCTCGGCCATTTCCTTGCGCAGCTTGTCGGTGAGGAGCGGCGAGGGTGTCTCCTCGATGATCTTCTGGTTGCGACGCTGCATCGAGCAGTCACGCTCGCCGAGTTGGATCACATTGCCGTGGCGGTCGGCGACGACCTGGAACTCGATGTGATGGGGATTCTCGATCAGCTTCTCGATGTAGACATCCCCGGAGCCGAAACAGGCCTCGGCCTCGGCCCGGGCGGCATGAAAGCCGGACTTCAGGCTGGCGCGGTTCAGCGCAGGCCGCATGCCGCGTCCGCCGCCGCCGGCGCTGGCTTTGATCATCACGGGATAGCCGATTTTTTCGGCCAACCTGGCCGCCTCGGCCTCGTCCTTCACGATGCCCTCGCTGCCGGGGGTGACGGGCACGCCGAACTTCGTCGCGGTGGCGCGGGCGCGGTTCTTGTCGCCCATTATCGAGATCACTTCGGCGGAGGGACCGATGAATTTCACCCCGCAGCTCTCGCAAATCTGGGCAAAACGGGGATTCTCCGACAAAAAGCCGTAACCCGGGTGGATCGCGTCGACATTCGCGATGTCGGCCGCGCTCATGATGGTCTCGGCCTTCAGGTAGCTGCCCGAACTGGGACCGGGTCCGATGCAGATGGCCTCGTCGGCGAGCTGCACGTGCATGGAGTCGGCATCGGCCTCGGAATAGACGGCCACGGTGCGGACTCCCAGTTCCTTGCAGGCCCGGATGACGCGCACGGCGATCTCACCGCGATTGGCGACTAGGATGTTTCGAAACATGGAGAAAAGGGGAAAAGTCGGGATTCGGGCCGCGGCCGCCTCCCGTCCGGCGGGAAGTGCGCTGGTTGTTGCCCGGCGCGGGCGTCAGGCCAGTTTCACCACGAAGAGCGGGTCGCCGTATTGGACCGGGGTGCCGTTTTCCACCAGGATCTTGGTGATCTTGCCGCGCACGCCGGCGGTGATCTGATTCATCACCTTCATCGCCTCGACGATGCAGACCACGGAGTCCTCGGAGACTTCGCTGCCTTCTTTCACGAAGACATCCGCATCCGGAGACGGCGCGCGGAAGAAGGTCCCGACGAGGATCGATTTGATCTCCACCTCGCCCGGTGCCAGACCGCCTTCGGCCACGGGAGCCGGAGCGGCGGGAGCCGCCGGACCCGCTGCGGGCGCGGGAGCCGCCATGGGGGCGGGCGCGGCGTGCAGATAGGTCGGCTGTGCGAGGCTCATCAGCTTCTGGATGGCTTCGACGTCCACCTCGGCGCCTTTTTTCATTTCCAGAGTCGAGCCTTCGATCTCCAGTTTGAAATGGGTGAGCCCATGGTCGTCCATGAGCTCGACAATGCGTTTGATATCCTTGAAATCCACCTTGTTACGCCTGATGCCTCCGGTTGGGTTGATCGGTTCTTTGGGGCCTCGCCAGTGTGGCGGATTTTTTGCGCCGCGCCAGCAAAATCGTAAGGCGGCGAAACCGTAGCCACACCTCCCCGCGAGTCAACAGGGTATGAACTCCGTTGCAACCCTGTCTGATCGGAACACCAACCGGGTCGGATCGGCCGCCACCCGTCCTTCACGCGAGGATTTCGCGGATGGGCCGCTGGGGTTCCACGCCGGTGAGGCGGGCGTCGAGGCCTTGGAATTTGTAGCTGAGCCGCTCGTGATCGATGCCGCACTGGTGCAGGATGGTGGCATTGATGTCGTTCAGGTGGGCCGGCTTTTCGACGATGTTGTAGCTGAAATCGTCGCTTTCGCCATAGTCGACCCCGCCCCGGATGCCACCGCCGGCCATCCACATGCAGAAATTGCGCGGATGATGGTCGCGGCCATAGTTTTCCTTCGTCAGGGTGCCCTGGGAATACACGGTGCGGCCAAATTCCCCGCCCCAGACCACGAGCGTGCTCTCGAGCAGGCCGCGCTGCTTCAGGTCGGTGAGCAGGGCGCCGATGGGCTGGTCGGTGTCCTGGCACTGGAGCCGGATGTCGGCGGGCAGATTGCCGTGCTGGTCCCAGCCGCGGTGGAGGATCTGCACGACGCGCACGCCGCGCTCGACCATTCGGCGGGCCAGGATGGCGCTGGCGGCGAAGGTGCCCGGCTTTTGCACATCGGGGCCGTAGCTCTCCAGCGTGGCCGGGCTCTCGGTGGACAGGTCGGTCAGCTCCGGGACGCTGCTTTGCATGCGGAAAGCCATCTCGTACTGCGAGATGCGATTCTGAATCTCCGGATCGCCGAGTTGGTCGAAGCGGTGGGCATTCATCGCCGCGAGCGTGTCGAGTTGGGTGCGGCGCTGTTTCGCGGAAACGCCGTCGGGATTCTGCAAATACAGCACGGGATCCCCCGCCGCGCGCAGGGCCACGCCGCTGAATCGGCCGGGCAGGAATCCACTGCTCCACATGCGGGTGAACAGGGCCTGGGCGGCGGCCTTCGATTTCCAATTCGGCGTGAGCACGACGAAGGCGGGCAGGTTGTTGCTTTCGCTGCCGAGTCCGTAGGCGAGCCATGAGCCCAAGCTGGCAAAGCCGGGGACTTCGCGGCCGGTCATGACAAAGGTGCAGGCCGGGTCGTGATTGATGGCGTTGGTGTGGACAGTTTTGATCAGGGCGATGTCGTCGACTTGCTTCGCCGTGTGGGGGAGCAATTCGCTGACCCAGCGCCCGCACTCCCCGTGCCGGGAAAAGGAAAACAGGCTCGGTGCCACGGGAAACCGCGTCTGGCGGCTGGTCATGCCGGTGAGCCGCTGGCCGCCCTGCACGCTGGGCGGCAGATCCTTGTCGAACCACTCCGCGAGGCCCGGTTTGTAGTCCCAGGTATCGATCTGGGACGGGCCGCCATTCATGTGCAGATAGATGACTGCCTTGGCTTTGGCCGGCAGATGGGGCAGGCCCGGCAGGGGCGGATGGACCAGCGCACCGGGAGCGGCGGCGGCGCGGGCCGGCTCGCCGCCCAGGAGGTAGGTCAGCCCCAAGCCGCCGAGCCGCAGCCCGGTCTGCCCGAAGAAAAGCCGGCGCGACAGCAACAGGTCGTGTTCGTGGAGCGGTGACATCTCGCGTCACCATACCACAGGGAGATCCAGCCGGCGCGGGCCGCAAATGCGCGCCATTCGCCCGTTCCCGCCGGATCAGGCAAGGAAACTCGCCTCCAGCAGGCGGGCGAGCATGTCGGCTGCCTCGCGGCCGGCTTTCAGCACATCATCGTGATCGAGTCGCTCGGCCGTCATGCCGGCACCGTAATTGGTCAGGCAGGAAAAGCCGGCCACCTTCAGGCCCAGGGCGCGGGCCTGGATGGCCTCGGGCACGGTGGACATGCCCACGGCATCGGCCCCGAGCACGCGGAGCATGCGGACCTCGGCGGGGGTTTCGTACTGCGGCCCCGGCACCCAGGCATAGACGCCCTCGGCCAGCGGGATGCCCAGCCGGTCGGCGTGATCACGAAAAATCTGCCGCAGGGACCGCGAATAGACGCCGGTCTGGTCGACAAAATGCGGTCCGCCCGTGAGCGGCGACTGGCCGGTGAGGTTCAGGTGATCGGCGATCTGCATCCACTGGCCGGGCTGGAAATCGTCGTTCACGATCCCGGCGGCATTGGTCAGGATCAGCTTTTCGATCCCCATGGCAGCCATGGCCCGGACGCCGGCGGCCACCTCGCGCGCGGAGAATCCCTCGTAGAGATGGGCCCGCCCCTGGGCGACGACGACCTCGATATCACCGATGGTGCCGAAGACAAAAACGCCCTCGTGACCCGGCACCCGGCTCACCGGCAGGCCGTGGATGTCGCGATAGGGCAGCGTCTCCGCCACCCGCATCCGGTCGACGAAGCCCCCCAGCCCGGAGCCGAGGACCAGACCGATCTTCGGCTGCCGCTCCAGCAGGGCGGACGAAAAGTGGTGCGGGGTGAATTCGTTGGGAAACATGGCTGATGCGGTCGGGTGGCTGATGATCGGCACTGGCCCTTTATTCCAGAAATCCCCAAAAAACGACTGCCGAATCAGATTTCCCCGCGTTTTTCCCGGGTGAGCCGCCGGATCAGCCGATAGAGCGTCTCCAGGCGCCCGATTTCAGCCCCGGCATTGAATCCGCGACGGCAGGGCTCGCCCCAGATGGCCTCGACCTCGACCTCGCGTCCCTCGAGATAATCAATCAGGCTGGAGGGCCGGTATGGGCCCATCGATCGCGTGTTCTCGATGTTCTTGTCGGCGAAGGCGGGCGGGATGTCGTGTCCGAGCCGGCGGGCGATGCCGATCACCTCGTCCATGAGGCCGCGGGTCAGGTAGAGCAGATCCTCATCAGCGAGGATGCGGGCCACGTCGATGCCGCCCCCGGCGATGGACAGGCCGTTGAAGGGGACATTCCACACCAGCTTGCGCCACCGGGCCAGGCCGAGATCGGGCAGCACGGAGCAGACGATGCCGCAGCGTTTGAACTCCCCCTGGATCTCCCAGGTCCGCGGCAGCGGCAGGCCGGCAAACTCGCCCATCTCGATACGGCCGTGGCCGAAATGCTCGATCGTGCCCGGAGCGGTGCGGTTCAGGCAGACAAAGCACAGCCCGCCGAGCACATGATCCGCCCCGAAGCGCTCGGCGAGGTATTCCTCATTGCCGAGTCCGTTCTGCAACGTCATCAGCATGGTGGAGCCGTCCGGCTTCAGCAGTGGCGGGATGAGCGTGTCGAGGGAGGCGTTGGCGGTGGCTTTCAGCGCGATGAGCACCAGATCCACCGGGCCGATCTCCTCCGGCGTGGCGTGGGCGAGCACCTTGGGCAGGTGGATGTTTCCCTGCCGACTGATCAGTCGCAGGCCGTGCTTTTTGACATGGGCGAGATCCGAGCGCATCAGGAAATGCACCTCGCGCCCGTAGTGGGCCAGTTTTCCGCCGTAGTAACAGCCCACCGCGCCCGCTCCCACCACGGCGATGCGGTAGTGGGGCAGGATGTGCCGGGAAATCATCGAATTGGAGTCCAGCGGCGGCATTTTCCGTCCAGTCTGCCACGGAAACGGCCCCTTTTCGAGCCCGCCGGCACAGACGCAAAATCAGCAGCCCCGATCGGCAGTGAGGGGAAAGCGCACCAGCCAGTGGGACCGGCCCTCGCGGGTCTCCAGGCGCAGGCTGGCTTTCAATTCCTCCGCCAGGGGGCGCAGCACCGCCTCCGACACGCCGGCCGAAGCCGGGGCCGGCGCACTGAAATCGATCCGCGGGTGCCCCTCGAAAAGACTCAGCACCAGATGCGGCGGCTGATCCATCGATGCCGATTCGACCGAAGCCGGCGGCACCATCGCCCCGAGCACCATCTCGGCCACCAGCAGCCCGTAGCGGCCGGCGGGGGACGCCGGAGCCACCAGCGACTCATCGGCCCGGATCTTGAATCGGGACGGCGCCCCACCCCGCGCATCGGTCGTGATCTTCAGCAGATCGGCGACCAGGCGGCGCGTGTAGTCCGCCAGACCGACGGTCGCAGCGTCTCCGGCCAGCTCCTGCAGCAGGGCCATCGCCCGCACCCGCGCGTGGATCTTCAGCGCCACGGGCAGCGCACCGATTCTGGCGCCGGCACCGCTTTCCGCCGTGAGCAGCCGGCTCATCAGCGCCCAGTCCCGGTCCAGCGCCACCGCGGGCGCCGGGGCAGGCGGATCGGCTGGCGTCGCCGGGTCGTGCCACTGGATCACGACGAGCCCGCGGGCTTCATCGCCATCGATCACTGCGAGAAAGCTCTGGTTCGCTTCGCCCTGCGAGCCATCGGCCCGGAAAAACGGCCCCCGCCGATCCCACCGACCCGACTCGGTCAACGCCTGCGAGAGGTCTCGGTTGAATGATGCCGCTCCGTCTGGCGGTGCGAAAAATCGGGCCAATCCCTCGCCCTGCACCGCCGCCGCCTCGCAGCCAAAGGCCGCCGTGGCCGCCGCATTCCACTCCTGGATGCGGCCCCGCGGAGTGGTGACGATCACCGCATCCCGCAAAAAGCCAAAAGCCAGCGCCCGCGCTGCCAGGACCTCGTCCACCGGCCGCGCCCCGACCGCGGCGCCAGGCGCCTCCGGCTCGCGCTCCCGATCGGCGATGAGGACGGTGAACTCTGCCCGGCCCTGCAGGCCACGCACTGGAGCCAGACTCGCCCGGACCGGCACGAGGTCTCCGCCGCGGGTCCGAATCCGCACCAACAGGGTCTCATCTCCGATCGAACCCTGTTCCATCGGAGTGCCGCTCCCGGCCCCGCCCCTGGCAGCGGCCAGTCGCCGCTCGACCTCGCAGAGGTGCCCGAAATCTTCCGGCTCGATGCAATCGGCCACGCCGAGTTTCACCAATTCGGCCCGGCGATAGCCGGTCAGGCGCTCGAAGGCGGCATTGGCATCGACCAGCCGGCCGCTCGGCTCCACCAGTGCGACGGCGGACCCGGTTTTGTGGTAAAGGCCTTCCCACCGCGATTCGGACAGGCGCAGGGCTTCCTCGCGGCGCTGGTCTTCGGTCACGTCGCGGAGGATGACCATGAGGTCGCCATTGTCCAACTGACGCGGCTGCATCTCGATCTCGCGCAGCCCGCCATCGCGATGGCGCAGGGTCCACACACGGGGCAGTTGTTTCTGCCAGACATACTCGCGCCACTGGCGGGCGATTTCCTCGCCCCGGCGGGGATTCGGCGCGACCGCCTGCAGCCAGGCCTCGATGCCATCGCGCGGGACCTCGCGCCCCAGCAGGCTGGTCAGGGTGGCGTTGGCCATCCGCACGGTTTGCTCGCCATCCAGCAGCAACACGCCAACGGGCAGGCGGTCGAGCACCAGCCGGTCCTGGCGATCCGAGCCGGGAGACGACTCGACGGGCGTCGGCGCGACCAGCCAGCGGGGCGCGACCGGGCGGGTCCCCGACCCAGAGGGGACCGAGGCTGGTGACAATGGTTCCTCGCCGGAATCTACAAATTCTCCGGGAGTCACCCCTGACGGACGGGCAGGCACGAGGGGATCAGAATTGCGATAAATCGAAGAAACGATGTTTAACGATGCTGAAATAGATCCTCAAGGCGAATTTCCAACTATTTTCAGCCATCGGTCGCGCCCGGCGCAGGCGATCAGGCCACCGGTGCCGTCTCGGAGCCGCTTTTGAGCAGACGCACCATCTCGCGCATCGGCGGGGTGATGGCTTTGGTCCGACGACGGATCACGCCGAGAGGCCGCCACAGATTGCGCCCTTCCAGATCGATGCGGCACAGCGTGCCGGCGGCGACCTCGGCATTCACGGACTCGCTGGGCACGATGGACAGGGCGTTTTCAATCTCCACGCCCCGTTTCACTGTCTCGATGTTGTCGAATTCGACCACCTCCTTCACCCGCACGCCGGCTTCGCGCATGAGGTCGTCGATCGCCTTGCGGGTGGGCAGGTCGGGCTCGAAGGAGATGAAACGCTGGCCGTCGATGTCCTTGATCGACATTTTTTTGCGTTTCGCAAACGGGTGCTTCGGCGGAGCGATGAGGGCGAGCCGGTCTTTCCATACCGGCTCGATCTCGATGCCCTTGCGCTCCTGCGGGTAGGCGACGAGTCCGAGGTCGGCTTTCGATTCCAGCACGTCGGCATAGACCTGATTGGCCCGCCGGTAGTGGACGGTCAGTTGGACTTCGGGGAAGCGGGCGCGGAACACCTCCAAGTACGGTGGCAGTTCGTGAAAACCGATGCTGAAAACCGTCGCCACCGTCAGGGGACCGGCCACGATGTCGCGCATCTGGCGCAGCTTCGACTCGATCCCCTGATAGCCGTCGACGATCTCGCGCGCTGCCTGCAGGAAGACCTCACCCTCGGGCGTGACGGCGAAATTCTTGCGCCCGCGCTCGATCAGCACCGCGCCGTAGCGGTCCTCGAGGCCCCGGATCTGCTGGCTTACGGCACTCTGGGTGATGCCGTTGAGCCGGGCCGCCTCGGAGAAACTGGCGGTCTCGACCAGGTCGCAGAATACCTTGAAGGTCTCGATGTGCATCGCGGTGCCGGTCCATTAGCCGCGCTAATGGCCCAAGTCAACCGCCCGCTCCGACGCGGATCACTCGGCGGCGACAGCTTCGGTCGCGGCCCCGGCTTTGTCCTCCAGATACTGGGAGGCCATCTCGCGAATCTGTTGCAGTCGGGCCGGATCGGTTGGCGAGGACCCGGCCCCCCCGGCGCCGCCAGCTCGCGCAAAGGGATTGTTTGCCCCCCACCAGCGCCAGGGACCGTCGGGCACCTCCTCCTCGTCCACAAATCGCCAGTCGCAGTGGCCCATGGTCGTCATGCCGAGATAGTCCCGCACCGCCGGAGACACGTCGAGTCCGGCTCCCTTGTTGCCCTTGGTCTTGGGTCGGGCATCACCGAAGACGTACTGCCAGTCGTCCGTCTCGAAGGGGCCGACATCCTCCCACTGCGCATAGCAGACCTTCGATCCGCGGCGGATGGCCAGCCAGCGGCCCTTGATGATCGTCTGGCCGGGCCGGACGAAGGTTTTGTCGAACCACGGCACGACATGCCGCGCCGAAGTCTTCGTGCCGATGCCGAGTTGGAGGTCGTTGTAGGGCAGGGCGATGTAAAAGGGATTTTGACCGGGCACGAATTCCTTGGGCCGGAAGCCGTCGCGCGCCTCCATATCCGGGTCGTCGTAGCCGCCGAAGCTTTTCACCCATTCCCGATCCCAGGCGCTCTTGGTGTTGGGCGTGGGATTGCGCGGCGTGGGCAGCTCGCCGACCCAAAAGACCGTGGTCATGATGTTCGTCTTCCACGGATACCGCGTGTAGCGGGTGCGCGGCTTGGTCGGGGCGAAGACTTTCGGCAGATCCATCGCCGCCGCTCCACTGGGCATCGATCCCGGCAGCAAGGGCACGCTCGCGAGCCCTTGGCTGGCCGTGAGGGGCCGCACCACCTCCAGCTTCGACACCTCGGTCACCGGGGCCACCGCGGTGGCCAATCCCAGGCCGCCGCCTGTGGCCAGCGTCTGGCCTGATGCCACGGGAGTCCCGGCCACCAGTGCCAATGCTCCGTTTGCCAATATCTGCCAGCCTAGCCTGCGCCTGTCCATCGTCGGGGTCACTCGGGGGAAGTTTGCCGTGTCTCCAACGGTTCCACCGACGATAAAAAGACCAAATATTAGAATTTCAATTAAAAACGCGACAAAACCGTATCTTTTTTCCACGCCCGGTCGTCCGTCTCCGGGTAGTCCAGCGTGTAGTGCAGGCCGCGGCTCTCCCGACGCCGGGCGGCGCAATCGACGATCAGCGTGGCCACCTCCACCAGATTGCGCAGCTCGAGCAGCTCAGTGGTGACCCGGAAATTCCAGTAAAACTCCTGCACCTCGCGCCGCAGGTTTTGCAGGCGCGTCGCCGCCCGCTGGAGGCGCTTCGTGGTACGCACGATGCTGACATAGTCCCACATCAGGCGGCGGATTTCGTCCCAGTTGTGATAGATCACGACCAGTTCGTCCACATCGGTCACGTCGCCGCTCTCCCACTCCGGCAGGACCAGCGCCTCGGTCGGCCGGTCGAGCGGTGCCCGGTGCAGAGCATCGTCCAGCGCGCGTCGCGACACTACCACGCCCTCGAGCAGGGAATTGCTCGCCAGCCGGTTTGCTCCGTGCAAGCCGGTGCAGGCCACCTCCCCCACCGCCCAGAGACCCGGCAGACTGGTGGCCCCATTCACGTCGGTGCGCACACCGCCGCACTGGTAATGCGCCGCGGGCACCACCGGGATGGGATCGGTCGCGGCATCGATGCCGAGCCGCAGGCAGGTTTCGTAGATATTGGGAAAGCGCTCGGCGATGAATTCCTTCGGCTGGTGCGTGATGTCGAGATACACGCAGGGACTGCCGGTGCGTTTGATCTCCCGGTCGATCGCCCTCGCCACGATGTCGCGCGGGGCCAGGGAACCCCGCGGGTCGTAATCCTTCACAAAATCGCGTCCCTCGCGGTCCACCAGCCTCGCGCCCTCGCCGCGCATTGCCTCGGTGATGAGGAAAGACTTCACCTCGTGGTGATAGAGGCAGGTCGGGTGGAACTGGACAAATTCCATGTTCGCGATCTCCGCACCCGCCCGCCAGGCCATCGCCACGCCATCGCCGGTCGCGACCTTGGGATTGGTCGTATAGAGATAGACCCGCCCGCTGCCGCCCGTGCAGAGCACCACCCGGTCGGAGCGGAAAGTGAGCACCTCGCCGCTTTCCTCATTCAGCGCATAGATGCCCACGCAACGGACCGACGAGGCAAAAGCCAGCTTGCGGGTGGTGATCAGGTCGATGGCAAAATGCCGCTCGTAGAGATCGATGTTTTCCGCCGCCCGCACCGCTGCGAGCAGCTTGGTCTCGATCTCCCGGCCGGTCGTGTCCTTGGAGTGGAGGATACGGCGCTTCGTGTGGCCTCCCTCGCGGCCGAGATCGAGTTCGTCCTCGCCGGCACCATTTTCGCGATGATCAAATGCCACCCCCCACTGGATCAACTCGTCGATCGCCGCCGGTCCCTCGCTCACGATGGTCCGCACCACCGACTCCGGGCACAAACCGGCGCCGGCATCGAGGGTATCGGCCACGTGTCGGTCGAAGGAATCCTCCGGGCTCTGCACGCAGGCGATGCCACCCTGCGCCCAGGCCGTGTTGGCATTCTCCGCCTCGCGCTTGGTCAGGATGGCCACCCGGCCGTGCCGACAGGCCCGCAGAGCGTAGCTGAGCCCGGCGATGCCGCTGCCGACGATGATGAAGTCGTAGGTTTTCATGGATGAGACCGCGCCGACCAGATCGCCACGGGACCGATGAGGCGCCAAGGTTCGGCGAGAAAGGCGGCGGAATCACTCAAAAATCGCGCCATTTCCACCGAAGTGCCGGCCCGCCCGTTCAGCGCCTCCGCCAGCAGACATTGTCGATGAGCCGGGTCTTGCCGAACCAGACCGCCACGGCGATGAGCAAGCCGTCGAGCCCGACGGTGTCGACCGGCTCCAGCGTATCGGGATGCACGCCGGCCACATAGTCGATCCGGGCCAGTGGCCCGGAGGCGATCCGCTCGCGCACCCGATCCAACAGGGTTGCCACTCCGATGCAACCCTGTTCCATCGAAAGCCGCGCCTCCGACAACGCGGCGGAAATCACCACGGACTGGCGCCTTTCCTCGGGACTGAGGTAGGCATTGCGCGAACTCATCGCCAGACCATCCGGCTCCCGCACCGTGGGGGCGGCGACGATCTCGATGGGAAAATCGAGGTCGCGCACGAGGCGGCGGATCACGGCGAGCTGCTGATAGTCTTTCTCCCCGAAGATGGCGATATCGGGGCGCACCAGATTGAAGAGCTTGGCCACCACGGTGCAGACGCCGCTGAAGAACTGGGGCCGGCTGGCGCCTTCGAGTCCGGCGCCGATGGCTGTCTCGATGATTTTCACCGAGGCATCGGGGGCATACATGGCCTCGCGGCCGGGGGCAAAGACCGCGTCGCAGCCCCGCGACTCCAGCAGGGCCATATCCGCCTCGAAGGGGCGCGGATAACGGTCGAAATCTTCGTGGGGGGCGAATTGGGTCGGATTGACGAACACGGTGGCCACCACCTCGCCGTCGGGACCCGCGTGTCGGCGGGCCAGATCGACGAGTTGGAGGTGGCCTTCGTGCAAGGCGCCCATGGTCGGCACCAGCACGCGGGGGCTCGCCACCGGCAGGGCGCGCAGGGTCGGGATGTCGCGGATCACTCGCATCGGGAGGGTCGGAGTCGTGGGTGGGACACTACGGGATGCTTCGGCAATGGAAAGCCGGAAGCGCGGCCTCCCCAGGAGCCGAAAAAAGCCGCCGGGGAGGGGCTCCCGCGGCGGCTTTTCGGAAGGAGTTGGGTTTTCACCCGATCGACCGATCAGGCAAAGAGGGCCTCGATCGGCTTGCCGTCATTGGCGAAGGTGAACGGACGGCGGCTCGGCGAATAGATCGTCTGGTCGAGCGGGACGCCCATGGCGTGGCCGATGGTGGCGAGGAAATCCTCGGGTTTGACGGGATTTTCCGCCACTTTCTTGCCCTGCTTGTCGGATGCGCCATAAACGATGCCGCCCTTGATGCCGCCACCAGCAAGCATGGTCGAGTAGGCGGCCGGATGGTGGTCGCGACCGGAATTGGGGTTGATGTCCGGCGTGCGGCCGAACTCAGTGCCCAAGGCCACCAGTGTCGTGGCCAGGAGGCCCCGTTGCTCCAAGTCCTCGAACAGGGCCGAAAGCGCCTGATCCAGCTCGGGGACACGCTCCTGAAGTCGGGTCTGCACGTTTTCATGCATGTCCCAGCCACCGGAGACGACTTCGACGACGCGCACGCCTTTTTCGACCAGCCGGCGGGCGAGCAGACAGCCCTGGCCGAGGCGGTTCATGCCGAAGGCCTCGCGGCCGCTCTCACCGGTGAGGTCGAAGGCCTCCAGCTCGGTGCTCTTCAACAGGTTGTTCGCCTGGTCGTAGTATTCGACGTAGGACTTCGGGCCGTTGTATTTGTATTTTTCGATGAATTGCTTGCCGAGGCGGTTCGCGATCTCCATGCGGCGGTCGAAACGGTCCTGCTCCGTCAGCAGCATGGTGTTCGGCACGCCGCCGCTGGGATCGGCGATGGGCAGGGGACTCAGCGCGGGATCGAGATAGCCGGCATTTGAGGTGCTCTGGCCCACCACGACGCTGTCGGGCAGGATCTTGCCGCGGCGGCCGAGCAACTCCTGGGCGAAAGGACCCACGGTGGGGTGCACGATCGTCGAGATCTTGTTGTAGCCGGTGCGCATGATGTACTCGCCCTGCTCATGGGCGCCATTGGTGGAGAACATGCTGTTGATGACGGCCATCTTGGGCGCGTGCTCGGCGAGCTTGGGCAACAGACTGCCCAGCTTGATGGGATCCGCCTTGGTGCTGATCAGCTCCGTGCCGCCCATGACATCCTTGCTGGTCTTCGGGTCGAAGGTGTCGAGGTGGCTCATGCCGCCTCCCAGGTAGATGTAGATGAGGCTGGTGGCCTTGCCCGCGCCAGCAGCCGCCGCCTGGGCTTTGGCGGGCGTGCGGCCGAGGAAGGTGGAGCCGAGGGTGACGCCCAGCGTCATTTTGGCGGTGCTTTCCATGAAGCGGCGGCGGTTCAGGGACGAACGGCCGGCGAGGTCGATGAGTTGATGGATCATGATACGGGAATGGGGTTTTACAGGTTGGATTGCAGTTGGAAGGTCCGGTCGGGGGGCCTTACTGGATGTAGAGGAACTCCGGGCTGTTGATCAAGGCCCAGCCGAGGTCTCGGATGCCGTCGTCGCCGTAGTCTTCCATCATTTTCATGCCGAGACTCAGCTCTTCCTCAGTGGGGAAGCGGGACAGCAGCGTCGCAAAGACGCCCCGGACCTTGTCGTCAGGACCGTCGAATTTTTCCAGATCCGTGACCAGCTTCGACGCGCTGCCGGTGAGGGACGAGGTGACGCCACCGTTCATCAGAGCCAGCACCTGCGGCACGGAGCCGTCGAAATTGTGCTGGTCGGTGACAAAACGGTCCGACTGGCCAAAGGTGTCCAGCAGCGAGGCGGCCGCGGCGGGCTGGACCATCTCGGAGGCGCGGAGTCCCTCATTGATCGCCTGCCCGGGGCTCAGGCTGCCGGGCTCGGTGGCCACGGCGAGGCCCATGGTCTCGCCACGGTTGCTGGAGAAGGCTTCATATTTGGCGAAGACCATGTCCATGGTCTCCTTTTCAAAATCGACCTTCAGCAGTTCCCGCAGGAAGGAGCCGTCGCGACCCTTGCGGGTGTCGATCTCTGGTCCCTCGCCCAGCAGGGTGAGCGAATCCCAGGCCTGCTCGGCACGCATCCGCCGCAGCACGGGGCCCTGGAAGAAGTATTTGTCCGCCGCATCCGGCTCCTCGGCGGTCGAGATGGATTGGTAGGCGCGGGTGTTGTAGAGGATGCGCATGAACTCGCGCAGGTCGTAGTTGACGCGCTTCATTTCGTTGGTCACGAAGGCCAGCGTCTGCATCTGGGAAGCATTCTTGATATCGTCGTCGCTGAAGTCATGCACCGGATTCACCAGTCCCCGGCCAAAGGCGCGGGTCCACATGCGGTTGGCGATGACCACGGCGAAACGGGGATTTTCCGGATCGGTGAGCCAGTCGGCCAGGGCTTCACGACGCGATTTGCCACCCGCCTTGGCAGGCTTGCCGATGAGGGTGCCGGGGTCGAACACCTTTCCGCCGACATCATAGACGCTTTCCGGCACCGGAGTGATGCGGGTCTCGATGTCGGCCAGATTCCATCCCAGGAAGGTGGTGTACCAACCGAACTGCCGGGAAGCGGCGGGGTCGTCAAAATTGATGCCCTTCCCTCGGGCAAAGGTGCGGAATTGCTCCAACCAACCAGCCGGAGCGCCCGGCATCTCGGCCTTGACCATGCCCATGGCGTCCTCTGTCTTGTAGCTCGACAAGGTGCGCTGGGTCTGGCCGAAGAATGCCGCCATGGAGTAAAAGTCTTCCATCGTCCATTCCTCGAAGGGATGGTCGTGACACTGGGCACAGGAAACGTCGATCCCGAGCAGCACCTGCCCAAAATTGGAAAACGCGTCGAATTCCATGCCTGCGTCACGGAGCAGGAAGCCAGCGGCCGGATTGTGGCCGATGTTGCCGGTGGCTGTGACCATTTCCCGCACGATCTGGTCGTAGGTCTTGTTTTGAGTCAGGGAGTCCTTCCACCACTGGATGTAGGGCTCCATGCGGATGCCATTATTGAAGTCGCCGGCTGCCGTGAGGCGGTACATGTCGGCGAAGTAGTTGAACAGGTGGCTGGCGCGGCCCGGATGGATGAGGAGTTCATCGATCAGCGCCTCGCGCTTGTCCGGGCGCGGGCTGTCGGCGAACTTTTGAAACTCCTCGCGGGTCGGAATGCGGCCGATGATGTCCAGATAGACGCGGCGCACAAAAAGGTCGTCGGGCAGCGGGTCATTGAACGACTTGAAGCCGTTTTTCACCAACGTCTGGGCGAGGAGATTGTCGATGTTCCGCGCCGACATCTTGGTGAAGGAGTCGTCGCCCAACACGGCGAACCGCTCCGCGGCTTCCGCATCGGCCGGGATGAGGCGGTCTTTTGGCACCGAGACGGACTGACCATTGGCCAGTTTCAGCTCGATCTTGTCGCCCTGGATGCCAACGAAGACAGCCTGCAGTTTGCGGCCATCCGTGCTGGTCCACTCGCGGGCCTCCCCGCGGGGGAGCAGAGTCGCGGCGAGAATGATCGCCACAGTGAGGATACATTGACGGATTCGATTCATGTCTTGGTGTTTTTGCTAACGTTGCGAGGGTAGCCGTTTCCGGCCCCTCGGGAACTGTTGAGGAATGGGTCGGACAGGAGAATCTCAATTTCCGCGACGAGAGGCAAGAAAAAACACGGTTTTTTGCCACTGCGTGTTCCCTTGCGATACAAAGACCGGCTTCGCGCCTCCTTGGCGACGGTTTGCATCGAAAGTCGCGCGCATACAACCCGCAGATTCCTCCGGCTTTTCCGATGCAGAACACTCGCTTTCCGACCGGCGGCGGTGCCTGGGAGTCCCGGCTTATCCCACGGCCCGCACCTGCAAGTCGCGCAGCACCCGCAACTCGCCCCAGTCCGCGCCGCCCCGCAGCTTTCGGGCGCCCGTCGTTCGCTTTGGCCCGTAGCGCCAGCGATTTGACTCGAAGATCCCATTCACAAACTCGACCGAGCCGAAGATGGCCCCGTCGCAGAAATAGCGCACCCGGCAGCGGAGTATCTCCGGGATCGACAGTTGGCCCTCCCGCTTTTCCTCCGCCTCGATCTGTTCCGGGCTGAACCCGCGCCGCGCCCCGGTTCCCGCCTGGGCATCGGCCTCACGCTCCAGTCCCTTTCCGAACAACAGCATCCGATAGATTCCAGCCGTGCAATCCCATGTGATCTGGCGATTCACCCCATGGCTGGTATCTGCCAGGATCGCACACAGTCCCCGCCGCGCCGGTCGCCGTCCCGCCACCGCCTCGCCGTAGCCGCACCAGCCGTAGTCCTCGGGTCGAGTCACCAGGCCGGCTCGGACGGGATTCAGGTCGATGTAGGCAGCGATCGTCAGCAGCGCCCGCTCCGAGCCCTCGA
>JAEUHH010000042.1 GCA_016795505.1 Verrucomicrobiales bacterium
CGGTTTCTTTTCCATTTGATCCGGTGGTGTCGTCGCTACGCTCCTCAACCACCGGCTAATAGCTGTGATGCCTGCGGCATCTATTTCGCTCGAAACACCCGTTTGGACCGAAGAGCCGTCTTAATCCCGTGGCATTCGGGTTTGATCGTTCTCCGTCCGCCGCGTTGGAGGGCCGGAAACGGTCACAAGCCGTGTCGCCAGAGGAAATCCAGCCCGTAGCTCGGGTAGTAGCTGTGGACGATGGCCGCGACGAGGAAGAAATCGACGATCAGGTGCACGATCAGCACCCAGAGCAGGCCTTCGCTTTTCTCGAACATGCTGCCCTGGGTCCAGGCAAACAGGAAGACGATCACCGGGCCGGCGCCGATGAAGGCCATGTCGTAGAGGACCGAGGTGTAAACGATGGCCTGCACCAGATTCGCAACCCGGTAGGCGAACAGACTGCGCAGCACGGCGAAGACCGTATTGACGAAAAACAGCTCATCCCAGATCCCCACCAGGTTGATGCCGATAAACAACCGCTGGATCTCGGACTCGTCCGGGACCGGGGGGAGCGACCACTGTCGGAACAGGTCGGGCGTGAGCCACCAATAGAGCTCCAACACCAGCCAGGCGAGCGGCACGGACAGCACGGTGTAGATCACATCGGCCCGGCGTCGCACCTGCGGGAGGAACCGGTAGCGGATCACACCGGGATCGCTTTTCGCCAGCAGCAGGGGCGGCAGGGCGATGACGAGAAAGAACGGGATGCCCGTTTTCAGGAAATTGGCATCCGTCGTCGAGGTGTTGATGTCCGTGGCAGCCAGCAGTCCGATGCAGCCTAGCAGCACGCCGAGACGGCGCCTCAGGGCGGCATCCGGATCGCGGAGGATCATCCCGGCGGTTGCCAGCCCCAGCACCAGGCCGGCGACATGCCAGTGCAGCGGGATCGAGGTGATGACAGTCAGGGAAAACAGGATCAACAGGACCGCCCGGTTACGATCGATGGTGAGAGAGCCTGGCTCAGCGGTCATGGCGGCGTCAGCGTCCCGTGGGGAGCGTGGCGAGGTGGGATTCGACTTGTTTCCGGGTGGCGTCGTCAAGCGCCTTCCCATAGATCAGCAAGGCGGCCACGTCACCCGAAAAGTCTCCGTCGCTCCGCCCGATCCGATAGCCGTCGATGGGCAGACTGGCAACGGGCGACGCCACACTGGCTTCCAATGGCTCTGTCGAACCTTCGGCGAGCGCCCGCAGAATCAGTTTTCCGTCGCCCGCCCGCCAGATCAGCCCGGCGATCTGCGGTGCCTTTCCATCCGGCATCGGCAGCGCGGCCGTCTGTCGGGCGCCGCCCGAGGCGATGACGGCGGACAGGGTGCCCTCGCGCCACTCCAGCGCGAGAGCCGGATTGGCCGAGGCGGCTTTGAATTCCAACAGGGCGCCTGATCCGCTCACCTTTCCCAGCGCGATGTAGGCGGTCAACTCGCGGTCGTCGAGTTTCCCCTGGATCGCCGCCGCCCCCCGCGCCTCCAAGGTGCCTCCGGTCTCGAACCGCAGGGCGCCGGCTCCATCGCCGGGCCAGATCGGCGCCAGCGGCTCCTTTCCTCCCTGATAAGCCAGCAGATGGTCGCCCGCGGCCCCTGGTGCCAGATTCGCCCAGGCCATGACCCGCTGGCCCGGTCTCACCGGAGCGAGCAGGTCGTAGCCCCGCATGCCGGCACCGGCAGCATAGTGCGCCGCGAGCACTGCGGCACCCGGCGGAGCTGGCGGGACCGGTCCGCGCGAGGCGGCATCGGGATTGCGCACCGGTGGGATGGCGCCATTGGGTTGCGGCGTCACGCTGTCGATCGTCAGGGTCCGATCAGGACTCAGGTATTTGCCGGAAAGCCAGGCCGCCACCCGTCGCCGCTCGTCATCGGGCAGGGCGCGATCGTAGATGAGCCATTCAGCGACCCAGCCTTCGAACGTGTTGGCCTGGGGATCGCTGGAGATGGCGCCGATGCTGTAGCGCTTCACCGTTTCGGGCTTGAAGGGAGCATCCCCGGCGGCAATCAGCGCCTCGTGGCCGTCCGGCAGCATGAGGTGGTGGCGCTGCTCGACTTTCTCACCATCCCAGACATGACAGAGGACGATGAGCCGGTTGCGATGGCCGCCAAGCCGGCTTTCGATGGTGGGAGCGAGGGTCCCTTTGGCCAGTCGAGTCGAGTAGCCGGCCGGAGTCATGTCCCAAGCGAGGAACGGGCTTGCCTGGTCGCTGTCCAGTCGCAGGACAGGCCCGCGCTCGCGATCCGGCCGGATGACGAGGAAGGTGGTCAGAGCAGCCCCCTGCATCGCCTTGGCGATTCCCTCGCCGCCGTGGGCGATGAGCCGGGTGGATCGGTCGAAACGCAGCAGCCGAACCGGCTTCGCGAGTTCCGGCCATTCCTCCGGGGATATCTCCACCAGTTTCGGCCCCTTGTCACGATGCTGGGCCTCGACGGCGAGCAGGTGGCCCTTTGCCGCCCCGGGAGCGAGATTGCCCCACAGGCCAACCTTATCCCCCACGGCCGCCGCACGGGTGAAATCGCCTCCCATCACCGCGTCCGATGCCGCATAGTGCGCCACCAGTCCGCCAGTCACCACGGGAACGCCGCCGACCGGCTGCGTCACCACTGAATTCGTCAGAACAGGCAGGGGGGGCGCTGCGGGAGGAGTGGCGGTCTTGGTCGCTGGCGCGGCAGTCGCCGGGGGGGGCGATGCCTTTTTCCCGGGTGCCTCCTTCGAATCAGACTCCCCTCCCCGGCCGAAAATCACCGCCGCAAGCCCCACCAGGGCCACCGCCGCCAGAGACGAAGCCAACGGATGCTCCCGCCACCACGGCGCGCCGGCTTCCCCACCCTCCGGGCGCTTCATGGGGGCCGATCCATTCTTTGCCTGGGTCCGATTGACGCGATCCGTCTGGCTTTTCGACGCAGTGCCCTTCACCGGACTCGAACCGGTCACCGCCGGCCGCGCCAGCACGGGAGCCGAGCCCTTCCGGGGCGTCGCCGGCACATGCGGTGTGGTCCGGGGCCGCACCTGGGGCGCGGTCCGCGGCTTCGCCGGTTCGGCCACCATTGCCGGCGCCGGCTCGGGATCGTCGGGCAGCAGGATGGCCACGGGAATCGCCTCGGGCTCGTCGAGACTCTCTCCGCGAAGGGCTTTCTCAAACTCCCGGAGGGCGGCCAGGGCATCGGCGGGCCGGTCGGCCGGTTGTCGGGAAATCAGGCGCATCACCCAACCGGCAATGGCCGCGGGCACATCATCGCGAATCTCTCCGAGAGGCGTGACGCGATGGGAGAGGTGATTCTGCATTGTCCGGGCGGCATTGTCCCCTTCGAACGGCGGCCGCTGGGCCAGCGCGAAGTAGAGCACACAGCCGAGCGAGTAGAGATCGGTGCGCTGGTCGAGCGGATGCAACTCCAACTGCTCCGGAGCAAGGTAGTCGATCGATCCTAGAAAGGAGCCCGTCTGGTCGAGCGTCTGGAGCGAGGGCTGCTGACTGAATTTCGCCAGCCCGAAGTCGAGCACTTTCACCTGAAACCGCCCGGAGGCGAGCCAGGTGAGCATGATGTTCGCCGGCTTGATGTCACGGTGCAGGAGATTCAGCTCGCGGGCCGCGACTAGTGGATCGAGCAGTTGCTGCGCCAACTCGGCGAAGTCCTCGACCGGCAGGGCGGCGCGCTCCACGGCTTCCTTGAGCGTCTCGCCCTCCACCAACTCCATCACCACATAGGGACCATCCGAGTCCGACTCGAAGGCGTAGATGGTGACGATGTTGGGATGCTGGAACCGGGCCAGGGCGGCGGCTTCGCGCTTCAGGCTGTCGTCCTGGGCTTCGTTGAGGTGGGTTTCCTCCAGAGGCAGCAGTCGCTTGATCGCCACTTCCCGGCCCATCACCGTGTCGAAGGCGCGATAGATGGCCCCGATGCCGCCTCGGGCGATCTTGCCTTTGATTTCGTAACGGTCTGGCATCGGGACGATTCCGCCCGAGCGAGTCGCGGCGAATTGACCCTTAAATTACGATAATTATAAGATTCCGGCAAACGCGGAAATACGCCGGTGCCTGTATTTTTCGCGGGGCTCCTTCCCAGGAGGGCAAAGCCGGATCGTCGAGCGCCTCAGCCCAAAGCCCGGCGCATCTTCGTCTCCCGAGCCTCGATACTTTCGCAGAGGGCGAACTGGACGCGGGCGCGGTTCAGGTTGTGACCGTCGTAGGTGGTCTTGAAATACACGTCCCCGGCCAGGTGATCCGTGAAGAAGCGCAGTCCGAGCTCGAAAGCAATCAGACGCACCGCGTCGAACAGATAGTGGCGATCCGCCTCGGTCAGGAAAGCCGCCGCCTCGCGGAGGTAGCCGCGCACCAGGGCTTCGAACAGGTCCACGTCGAGATAGACCTGGCTGAGGTCGCTGGTTTCCTCGCCGGCAGGATTGCAACTGCTCCGGGCACAGTCACCGAAGTCGTAGTGAATCAGTCCCGGCTTCACTGTGTCGAGATCGACGATGCTCGTGCCCTTGCCGGTGAAGTTGTCGAGCATGATGTTGGTAATCTTCGGATCGCCATGGATGGGCCGGAGGTTCAGTTCGCCGCGCTCCCGGGCATCCTCCAGCACGGAGGCAAAGGCACGCCGGCTTTCGACGAATTTCGCCAGGCGCCTCGCCTCCGATGATCGATCGAGCCGCTGCCTGGCCTCGTCGGTGTCGATGATGGAGTCATATTTGGCCAGGTACAACGGGGTAATATGGAATCCCGGCAGGGTGTCCTCGAGGTCGGCGGCCGGAAAATCCGAAATGATGCGTTGAAAGTGCCCCAGCACCACGCCGGCCTCCACCGCATGCTCAGGCGTCGATAGCTTGTCGTAGCTGCGTGCGCTGGCGATCATGGAAAGGGCGCGCCAGTACTCGCCGCCGTCGTCGATGGCGTAGTCACGACCGTCGACCGCCGGAATGACCCGGGGCAACTGCCAGATTCGGTCCGCGTCGTCGGCCTCGGCTTCGATCCGTGAGTGGGCGTGGTCGGTGACGGCCTTCATGTTGGCCATCACGGCAGCGGGGTCGACGAAGACCTTTTTATTGATCCGCTGCAGGATGAATTGCTCCTCGGAAAAGGTGGTGCGACAGACCACGCGATAGGTGTCGTTGACATTGCCCGTCGTGATCGGCTGGAGGGCAACGAGCCGCCCCGGCACTTGGAACTGGGTGGCAACACTTTCGGCGTGGGTGGAGCGCGGCATGATCGGACTGCTGTTTTGAAGAAACCTCTTTCCCGAAAAAACTGGGGCGACGGCGCGCCCAGAAAATCGGAAGCCGCGAGGGTAACACAAAGCGCGGGGTTGCCAAGCACCCATCGCCGCGCTCAGTCGGCGGCGGCGCGGGCGGGATTTTCATACCAGAACACCCCGAGTCCATCGGCCTCCTCGCAGGTCAGCACATCGAGATCGCCATCACCGTCCAGGTCGAGTAGTTCGATCCGGTCGAATTTCACTCCGTCCGGGCCGCCGATGTCCCGATAGGCTGCCTCTCCCGCTGATTCCCCCAGACGAACCCGGTCAAAAAGGCAGCCCGACCTCGCGCCGCCGGCGTTTTCACAGGTCACGACGATCTCCAGCCGCCCATCTCCGTCGAGATCGCCCACCCGGACCGCCTTTGCCGTGCCGAATCGGTCCGGCGGAAGGACTCCCGGATGCCAGAGCGTCTCCCAAGCGGCCTCCGCCGTCGCCGGCTGCCGCAAATAGCCTATCCGATCCGGCCGGATCGCCGCCGCAATGTCCAGTCGACCGTCTCCATCCAGATCGACCACATCGATGAACATCGTTTCCTCCCCGGCAAACCCCAGCGACTGCGGCGCGGCGAAAACCGTCCCGTCCTCCCCCACCCGCCCCTGGTTTCGGAGCCACCACACGCCCGCCTTCGGCCCGCGGCGGTCGGAATAGACCACGTCGGACAGCGCATCGCCATCCAGATCGACCGCGCGAATCGACATGATCCAGCCGGCCTCGGAGAGCCGCGCAAAGCGCCAGTTGCCCAAATCGCGATGATTCGCCGCCGGACCCTTCAGCCAGCCGAGACCGGTGGCGGACTGCTTCGAGCCGATGATCAGATCGATCTGGCCATCGGCGTTGGCATCGAAGGGGAGGCAGAACATCCATTTCCCCTGACCCGCCAGCGCTGGCACGGGCTCTGTCTGCCACCCGGTCGAGTCCCGAACCTTCGCCGGTGACCAGTGGAAAAAGACCGACTGGGTCCGCCCCTCGGTGCAGGTCACCGCATCGAGCCGACCGTCGCCGTCCAGATCGGCCAGCACCGCGTCCTCGGCTCCTTTCACCCGGCCCACCGTCACCGCGGGCCACGGGGAACGCACCGCCGCGGCGCCCGGATGAAAGCAAAGCCGGATGGCATCGCCATTCTCCCAGCCGGTGATCACATCCGGCCGACCGTCACCATCCGCATCGGCCAGGCGCACCCCGTCGGCGCCCGCCTTTCCCGACGGTCGATCAGCGGCATCAATGACATGCCGGGCCCATGGTTCGGCTTCGGATGCCAGACCGATCCCCGCAAACACGCCAAACACGAATCCATAGAGTGGTATTTTCATCGGCATTGGAAACGCTTACAGTCTGTCCTATCCAACTCCCGGCCCCTCGCATGCGTCAACCCTTTCTCCTCCGCCTATCCGCCATCCTGCTCGCGGGATGGGCCCCTGCCGCTCCCGATCCGAGCTGGGCAGCTGATGAACCGGCCAAAGCCCCTCCCGCTCCCGAAGCCACCCAGAAAAAGCCGGCTTCCCCCGCGAAGGGTGACGCCCCCGGCGATCCTTTTCCCGGCGTGTCGAAGGCGGACATGGACGCGCCGCCCAAAAAGGCGGACCAACCGAAATCTAGCGATCCTTTCCAGTCGAATCTCGCCGACATGACCGAAACGTCGGTCGACGGCGTCACGCTCGATCCCGCGGTGGTCCGGAAACTCATCGACCGCGTCCAACCGGCCATCGTCAAAATCACCCACCTTTCACGCGACGGCCACATCCTCGGCACGGGCAGTGGCTTTCTGATCTCGGCCGACGGTTTGGTCGCCACCAATCAGCACGTCATCGGCACGGCGCGGCCCATCAAGGTCGAGTTGTTCGACGGTTCCGAGTTTCCGGTGACGGCGGTGCATGCGTGGGATCGCCATCTAGACCTCGCCATCCTCCGGCTTGACCTCGGGGATCACGACCCGCTGCCTCACCTGGATCTGGCTCCGCCCGACAGCATCGAGCAGGGCGAACCCATCCTCGGTTTCGGCAATCCC
This sequence comes from Verrucomicrobiales bacterium, assembly GCA_016795505.1. Classification (GTDB taxonomy): domain Bacteria; phylum Verrucomicrobiota; class Verrucomicrobiia; order Verrucomicrobiales; family DEV007; genus JAEUHH01. The sequence continues at coordinate 7,285 of JAEUHH010000042.1, forward strand.
CAAGGCCTTAAGTTCAGCGTCGTATCCGGTCTCGTGTCCGCCATCCGTAAGTTGGAAGGTGAAATGGCGGTCGAAGGTGAAACGCCGGATTTCCCCCTCATCCAGGTCGCCATGCCCATCGAGATGGGCAACAGCGGCGGCCCCATCGTCGATCTCGACGGCCGCGTGCTCGGCATCGTCACGATCAAGAATGTGGCCACGCCGAATCTGGGTTTCGCCGTGCCCGCCGAGCACCTGCGCCCCCTGCTCGATCAGCCCAACACGGTGCCGATGACCCGATGGCTCACCTTTGGCGCTCTCGACTCCACGCTCTGGACCACCGTCATGGGCGCCCGCTGGACCCAACGTGGCGGCATCATCCAGGCCGAAGGACTCGGCGGCGGCTTCGGCGGTCGGGCGCTCTGCCTCAGTGAGCGTCCCACTCCTGCTGGAAAGGCCTACGAAATATCCGTTCAGGTCCGTCTCGATGATGAATCAGGAGCCGCCGGCCTCGTTTTTGCCTCCGATGGCGGAGAGAAACACTACGGCTTTTACCCCAGCGACGGCCAGATCCGCCTGACTCGCTTCGAGGGGCCTGACATTTACAGTTGGACCATCCTGCAACAGATCCCCACCGACGCCTACCGACGCGGCGAGTGGAATGAACTCCGCGTGCGGGTCACCGACGAGAAGATCACCGGTTTCATCAACGGCACCCAGATCGTCGAGATGGAAGAGTCCGTCCTGAGAGGCGGCAAAGTCGGCCTGTGCAAATTCCGCAACACCGTGGCCGAGTTCCGCCACTTCAAAGCCGGCGAGCGCCTCGGTCCCGCCGAGATCGGCCGCGACGCCCTCGAACGCCTCACCCGCGAGATCGACGGCTTCACCACCGATGGCCGCCGCACCGATGAGCGGCTTTCCACCCTCGCCGGCGCCTCCGCCACGAGCCGCCAATTGCTGCTCGACCGGGCCAAGGCGCTCGAAGCCCAGGCCGCATCCCTCCGCGACCTCACCATCGAACTCCAACTCCGCGAAGTCGGCGATGCCGTCCGCGAAGAGTTGGACAAAAAAGAGATCGATCTCTTCCGGGCCGGCCTCCAGATCGCCCGGTTGGAAAATGCCGATCTCGACCTCGACTACTACCATGGCCTGTTCGACCGACTCGTGGCCGAAGCCCGCCCCACCATCGACAAAGCCGGCCCGGCCGATCGGGACCGCGTCAGATCTCTGGCCAAATTCCTTTTCGACGAAGCCGGATTCCACGGCAGCCGCAGCGAATATTACCATCCCGGCAACAGCTACCTGAACGAAGTGCTGGAGTACCGCGAAGGCCTGCCCATCACCCTGTCCATCGTTTTCGTGGAGTTGGCCCGGCGACTCGGCATTGATGGCGTGGAGGGCATTCCCCTGCCTGGGCAGTTCCTCGTCGGTCACCGCGAGACCGAGGCCGATCCGCCGCTCGCCCTGATCGACGTTTACGACGGTGGCCGCTTCATCAGCCGGCGCGAGGCCGAGCAACTGTCGTGGTCCATCACTGGCAACTTTCCCGGAGCCGATGCCTTCGAGGCGTCGCCTCCGCGGGAAATCGTCATCCGCATGCTGCGCAATCTGATCGGCATCGACATGCAGGAGCGTCGCCCCGAGGATGCTCTGCCCTACATTGATCTGCTGCTCGTCGTCTCGCCCGAGGAACCCCAGGAGCGCTTCCAGCGGGCGTTGCTCCGCGTTCAGACCAAGAACCTGGACGGCGCCAAGACCGATCTCGACTGGCTGCTCCAGCACCGGCCGCCCGGCATCGACTATGACCGGCTCCAGCAGTTTCGCGATCAGCTTGAACTCGGTCCCCCACCCGGTTCGGTCGAAGACGCGCGGTAACTCATCCGGATCTCAGCCCACACCGCCACCCGCGGCAGCCGCCGGACCATCCCGGCCGGAGAGGGACTCGATCACATCGGCGATGGAGTGCAGGGCGTTGCCCTCCCATTCATTGCCTACATACAGATAGAGCGGACCGGCACAGCGTCCGGTCTGCCGGCATCGGATCAGCCGCCGCATCGACTCGCGCGCCTCGGGATCGATCTCCCGGATCTGATGAAACGGCTCGAACTGCTCCCGGGCCCACTCCAGACTGCGGCCGGGCGTCAGCAGCCAGCGCCCCACGATGAAGGGCGCCTCCTCCGGCGGCCACAGCACCATCTGCTCGGCGATGGAGGGCATGCGGGTCCAGTGATTGTAAACATGAGTCACTCCGTGCCGGCGCAACATCCCGAAATAGTCCGGATGCAACCAGCCGCGATTCCGAATTTCCACGGCATAGCGCCAGCCGGTCGGCAATTCAGCAAAGAAGGCATCCAGCGCCGCCACAAAGTCCCGCCCATGCTCGAAGTCGCCCGGATGAAAGTGGGAGAACTCGAAAATCAGACATCCCACCCGGCCAGACAGAGGTTCCAACCGGCGGAGGAACCCCATCTGGAAAAGCCCGGCGCTCAAGAAATACGGATTCGCCTGTCCGGCCCGGTCCCCGAACGCCTTCAGCGGTGGAAACGTCTTCATCGTGATGTCGTCCGGCACTTTGAACGAAAACACAAAGTCCTCCGGCACCTGCGATGCGATCCCCTCGACGAACGCCATCTTCGGCAGCGCGTAGTAGGTCGAATCCACCTCCACCGTCGGGAAGACCTGTCCATACTCCTCGAGACAACGGGCCGAGAAGCGCTTCTTCGAGAAATGCGTCCGCCACAGATAGCGCTCTTCATCGTAAAGCAGTCCACACCAACCCGGAAAACGCCACGAGACCGTACCGATATGAATACCGTAAGCAGCGGCAAGATGGCGGAGCGTCGGTGCGATCTGGCGTCGGTCGAAAAGCACGGCTTCCCACCGTAGCGGCCCGGCGACGGTCGCGGCAACCCCTTTTCCCTCCCGCGAATCCTCCGATTGCCGAATTCCCGGAATCGCGGACAGTAGGGAGCGTTGAAAACCTGTTTCCGACCAGCCGACCTTGCCGCCTTCCTGTCTGCCCTCTTCCTGTGGGCCGGGCAGCCGGTCGCCTTCGCCGCCGAGTCTGCCGACGGCCGCCCCAAGCCATTTCCCAAGGATTCGCCCGAGCATCAGGCCCTCACCGCCGCCAGTCCCTATCTGGGAAACGACGCCTTCACTCTGCGCAATGACTACTGGACGGGCGCCGTGACCACCGATGCTGGCACGGCCGTGAGGCTCCAGTTTTTCAAGGGCAACGTCTATCGCCTGTTCCTCGGCGCCTCGCCGCCCAAGCTGCCGGAGGGTGCCCGGCTCCACCTGCACATCTTCAATGACCAGTCCGAGGAGGTCATCTCCGCCAGTTCCCCCGCAGGCCAGCCCGCCGTGGTGCTGAACTTTGAAAAAGTGCGCAAAACCGGCCAGTATCTCGTGCTGATGCGCATCGAGCCCCGGCCCGGCCCGGCTGCGCCTGTCGCGGTGCCCAGCGTGCTTTTCTACGGCTGGGAGTGATTCACCCCCCGCCTCGCAGCAGTCACTCGACCGCGATGTGCTCCGGCGACAGTGCCAGTTCCATCCCGTCGCCGTAAACCAGGCCGGGTATCAGCTGTTTCGCGAGGATCTCGATCAGCCCCGGTGGCTGGACATGAGCCGGCTTCGTCTCCGGATGCGGATGGTAGACCAGTCCGTCCACCCAATCGCCCCCGGCGACGGGACGCACGGCGGCGGGAATGAACGAGAAGTCCTCCGCCGGCTCCGTCGGATGCCAGGCGACCTGGCGAAAGCTCCAGGGCGCCCCGAGCAACAGGTAGCGCCACGGCGAGATCGAGATATTCAGCGTTGCCGGGTGATACCCCGAGAGGTCCAAGCCCCGCTCGCGGAAGTGCGGTATCTGCATCGCGATCGAGCCGCCGGGAAATTTCGGATCTCCATTTGCTCCCGATGCCACCTGATGCCCCCGCACCAGTCGCCCCGAAAGGCGCAGCGTCAGGCCGGACAGATTGGGATCGCAAAGCTCGGACATACTGATAAAGGAAATTCCTACTAGACGCGTTATTTATCGCACTCTTCCGGTTAATTGGCAAGACCGAATTTGGTGAAATCCCCAGCGGAAAGACCTTTCCCGAACCGTTTACGGGTTCAAACTGAACCACTTGCCCGATCAAATCACCTCCGGGTGCTTCTCGGATGATGACCTCGGCGGGCCTGGACTGGCAGGCGACATGGCATTGTTGTTGCTTTTCCCCGATGGTGTCATGGCCATTTACGGCTTACTGGAGACCATCCTCCATCGACTGGAACCACAACCACCCTGCCACGCTCATGAACTACATCCTCAGTCGCGCCTACGTCGAGTTCGGCCCCTTCACCAAGGCGGAATTGCTCGACTTCAGCCAGCGCAGCCTGTTGCGGGTCGGCGATTTCATCCGCCCCGAGCATTCCCACCACTGGGAGCCGTGGGAAACCTGGCTACATGAACACGCCCCGACAGCGCCGCCTCCGAAAGCCGTTCCCGCAAAGAAGGCGGCGGCAAAAAAGGCGGCGCCCGCCAAAAAATCATCAGCCAAAAGGGCGCCCGCCAAAAAGTCGGCCAAGTCGGGCTCTTAACCCGGTTTTCACACACTCCTCCGTCGCGAGACGCCGAGAGGACCCGCCCCCGTAAGGCGCGAACCACTACTATGAGCCTCCCGGATCATCCGGCGGGACAAAGCCGAACTGCACCAACTTCTCGATGCCTGATGCGACCCGCTTTCGGGCTTTGCGAAGCGCTTTCTCGGCATCCAGCTTCCCGTCCGGCCCCGGCTTGGCAGCGAGAGCGTGCTTCTGGGCGATCGCTTCCGCTGTCTGCGTGCCGTCGAGCTGCCCGACCAGCCAGATGCCGAAGGCGTCGCTGATCTGGATCGTGTGATGCCTGAGGCTGGTCAGGCTGGTTCCGATCGTCTGCTGATACCGAGCCCAGTCCCAGACGCGAGGACGCTCGCTGACCGTGGTGGCATGGCGAATCTGGGCGTGGTGGACATGCGCCGCCCCCATTTCGATCAAATCACGCAGGGCGCCAGCGACAGCGTCTGACGGAACGGCGGAGCCTATGGCAGTAGCAATCACAGCGCGCAGATCTTGGAATCTCAGGCGCGCCGGCCAATTTCGCCCGAGAGCGGCCAGAATCAGTTTCGGAATCGGCGCACTGACTTCGCCCCGGAGATCCGACTCGCCCAGAAATGTCACCGGACTATCGTCCAGGAGTTGGGATTCGGGAGACGCCGTCTTGGCGGACGATGAAAAAAAGCATTCCTTGATCGCGGCCAGGGGAGCTTGCCGCTCCCGCTTGATCTCCGCCCGACAGAGCAGGCTCTGCCGAAATCGCCGGCAACTGAGGAAGTCGAGATACTGCTCGCGCCTCACGTCGTCGTCGCCCAGCCTCGCGAGCGCCTGCCGAATCCCGGCCGGATATCGGGTGCCGAACATGGAGGCGTAATCGGCGTCCCCCAGACACTGCAATCCCCGCTCCGCGGCGAGTGCCGCAAACTCGTGCAGATAGTATGCCTGGTTGTCCGGGGACAAATCATCGTGAGTGAGGAGATTCGGAGCACTATCAAGCACCCGGTTCGCTTCGGACAGGACGATAGCGGAGACGGCATCCCTCCCGCTTTGGTTTTCAGCCACCAGGCGCATCAGTTCCCTGGCTTGGGCAACTCTGACCTCAGGCTCCGCCACCTTTTTCGTGTGGTAGAGCATCATCTCCCGCGGGATCGCCCGGAGATGGGCCCCGGGATAGGCGTTGTAGCTGATGTAGGCGACCCCATCGGGAGCCAGCAACTCACGGCAGACGGCGAGCAGCCGCAGACGGACCGGCTCGGGCACCCAGGAAAACACGCCATGCGCAACCACATAATCCCACTGGCCCAGTTCACCCGGCTTCAGGTCCATGATGTCCTGCGCGCGGAATTCGACCTGGCTCGTCCCAAACCGGGCCGCACTCTGCCGAGCCCTCTCGATGCTGGACTCCGCCAGATCGATGCCGAGAAACTGGCTGCCGGGATATTCCAAAGCCATCGGCATCAGATTCCCCCCGTCACCGCAGCCGATCTCCAAAAACCGGCAAGCCTCGGGAGCCGCTGGCCGCATTCCACGCAGCCGCGCCATCACCGCGAGATGCGCGGGATGGGTCTGGGGATGCGCGTGGCAGGGATAGGGAACGCGGTCGTAGTCAGTGGCCATGAGAAGTGAAGACGAAACGAGAGGGACTCAACCTCGGTCCCCGCGCGACCGTCGCTCTTGGGAAAAATGCCGTCAAACACTCAGATTTCACCGCTTTTCAGCCCGCTCGGCTGCCTCCTACCTGCTCTACCGCGATCAGTTGCGCCGATGGCATTTCCCGGTTAAGGAAGCGCCCATGTCTCTACAGGAACCCGCCAACCCTGCCCCGAACCGACCCGAGCCCTCCCTGCAGGTGGAGTCTTCACGCCACTTTGCCGACTGGATGGCCAGCCACCGGGTCAGCCTCGCCTTTACTTCCTACCAATCGGGCAAGCTCTTCTTTGCCGGGTGTAAAGCCAATGGCACCCTCTCGCTCTTCGAGCGCACCTACAACCGCTGCCTCGGCCTCTGGGCGTCTCCGGACGGCCGCACCCTCTGGCTGAGTTCGAAGTATCAGCTCTGGCGCTTTCACCTCACCGGACCCGACGCCATCGCCGGCGCCGGCCCGGTATCCGTCGAGGGCGATACCGCCCCGCCGCCCGCGTGGCGGGAAAAGGGCTACGATGCCGTTTACCTGCCCCGCACCGGCCATACCACCGGCGACCTCGACATCCACGATGTCGCCGTCGATCGCGATGGCCGGGTCATCTTCGTGAACACCTCCTTCGGCTGCCTCGCCACGCTCGCACCGGAGGCGAGCTTTTCGCCCCTGTGGCGCCCGCCTTTCCTCACCGCCCTGGTGCCGGAGGATCGCTGCCATCTCAATGGCCTCGCCATGCGGGACGGCATGCCGGCTTTCGTCACCGTGGTCAGCCGCTCCGATGTCGTCGACGGCTGGCGCGCCCGGCGGCACGATGGCGGCTGCGTGCTCACCGTGCCCGACGGCGAGGTGGTCGCCTCCGGCCTGTCCATGCCCCACTCGCCCCGCTGGCACCAGGACCGGCTCTGGGTGCTCAATTCCGGACGCGGCGAGTTCGGCTGGATCGATCTGGACCGCGGCAGCTTCGAGCCCGTCGCCTTCTGCCCCGGCTACCTGCGCGGACTCAGCTTTGTCGGCGATCACGCCGTCATCACCCTGTCCAAACCCCGCGACCGCACCTTCCACGGCCTCCCACTCGACCAGCGCCTTGCCGAAAAGGACGCCGATCCCCAGTGCGGCCTGATGGCGGTGAATCTCCGCACCGGGGCCATCGACCACTGGCTCAGGCTGGAAGGCACCGTCGTCACCGAGCTCTACGATGTCGTCGCCCTGCCCAACGTCCGCCAGCCCATGGCCCTCGGGTTCAAAACCGACGAGATCGAGCGACTCATCACCGTGGGCGATGCCGGAGCGCTCCTGCCCTGACCCCCGATCATGCCCCCGGACCCGCTCACCCCGATCCGCGAGCACCTCGCCGCCGGCCGGCCCCGGGCAGCCCTCGATCTGGCCGAATCCCTGCTTACCGGTCGTCTCGCCGGGTCCGTCGATCTCCTCCACCTGATTTCTCAGGCCGCCCTCGCCGACCGACAGCCGAAGAAAGCCGTCGACGCCTGCCGTCGCCTCGCCAGCCTCGAGCCCGCCGAGCCGCGCCACCTCAATCACCTCGCCTTCGCCCTGCTGCGCAGCGGTGATCTGCCCGCCGCCGAGCGCGCCTGCCGCGATGCCCTGCGCCTGCGACCGGACTACCCCGAGGCCTGGTACAATCTCGGGCTCGCCGCCCACCGACAGGATGACTCCGCCCTCGCTTGTCTCGCGTGGCGGGAGGCGACCCGCCTGCGTCCTGATTACCACAAAGCCTGGACCCGCCTCGCCGCCGCGCAGATCGCCCTCGGCCACTTTGCGAGCGCCTGCGAGGCCGCCCGCAGCTCTGTCGATCGCGATCCCGACCAGCACCGCTCCTGGCTGCTCCTGGCCGAGGCCCTCGCCGGCCTCAAGGCCTTTCCCGATGCCCTCGACGCCGTCGACCGCTCCCTCGCTCTCGCCGACGAGCTCCCCGCCCTCTACCTCCGCGCCGGTCTGCTCCGGGAACTCGGCCGCCTGCCCGAAGCCATCCACGCCGGCCACGCCCTCGTCGATCGCGAACCCGAATCCGGCGACTACTGGAACGAACTCGGCCGCAGCTATGACGCCGCCAACCGCCTCACCGAGGCCCAGACCGCCTACGAGCGCGCCTTTGCCCTCTTCGACCGCGATCGCGAGGCAGCCGGTGACCGCTGGCATGGCACCCGCTTCAACCGGGCCATCAATCTGCTGAAACAGGGTCGCTTCGAGGAAGGCTGGCCCGAATTCCAACACCGCTGGGAAGGCCGCCCGCTCAATCTCCGCCGCTCCTTCACCATGCCCCTCTGGGACGGAGGCAGCCTCGAGGGCCGGCACCTCATCGTCGCCACCGAGCAGGGTATCGGCGACTCCATCCAGTGCTTCCGCTACCTCTCCCGCATCCGCTCCGAATGCCGCCCTGCCCGGCTCACCCTCGCCGTCACCCGGCCCCAGGCCCCGCTCCTCGGCATCCAGCCAGGCATCGACGCCCTCGTCATCGAAGGGGAAGCCATTCCTGCCGCCGACGCCTATTGCCTCATGATGGATCTGCCCCGGATCTTCCAGACCCGGCTCGATACCATCCCGGCCGACGTGCCCTACCTGACCATCCCGTCCGACGCCCGAGCCAAATGGGCATCCCGCCTCGCCACCGCCACCACCGGAAAGTCCCTCCGCATCGGTCTCGCCTGGCAGGGCGACCCGAAGTTGGCCCACGATCACCATCGCTCCTTTCCCCTCGCTGCCCTCGCCCCCGTGTTCGCCGCCCGCCCCGACGCGGCCTGGATCGCGCTCCAGATCGGCGACGCGCTCGATGACATCGCGCGCGGCGGATGGCCCGTCACCCGGCTCGAACTCCCCGGCGAAAACCGCGACCTCCTTGATACGGCCGCCCTGATGACCCAGTTGGACCTCGTCATCGCTCCCGACACCATGCTCGCCCACCTCGCCGGCGCTCTCGGCATCCCCGTCTGGGTCCCCCTCTCCGTCCGCGGCGAATGGCGCTGGCTCACCGAGCGGCCCGATTCCCCCTGGTATCCGACCCTCCGCCTGTTTCGCCAAAGCCAGCCCGGCGACTGGCCCGGAGTGATGAGCCACCTGACGGCGGAAATCCAAGGCCGCCTGACGGCGGAAATCCGAAATCCTAAGCTCTAAATCCGAAATAAATTCAAATCCTCGAATCTCCCAATATCCAAATCTTGTATCCCAGATCGCAAATCCCCCATCGCAAATCCCCCATCGCAAATCGCCCATCGCCCATCGCAAATCGCGCACACCCAGCCCCATGAATCCCCGCCACGACCTCTCCATCATCGTGACGACCGTGGGTCGCGCCAGCCTGCTCCGCGCGGTTCGTTCGATCTTCTCCCAGCGTTTCTCCGGTCCCCTCCAGGTCCTCATCGGCGTCGACACCGATCTCTCCGACGGCAAACTGGCCGACTACCGCGCCACCATCGAGGCCGAGTGCCCCGCCCACATCTCCCTGCTCTGGCTCGATCCCGGCTACTCCACCTCCCGGCGTCACGGCGGCGTCCATGACTGTTGCTTCGGCGGCTCCTTGCGCGCCATCCTGACCCTGCTGGCCGATGCCCGTTTCGCGATGTATCTCGACGATGACGACTGGCTGCTGGAGGATCACGTCACCTCCCTCCTCTCAGCCATCGATGGCAAAAGCTGGGCCTTTGCCTATTCCTGGTTCTGCGACGGTCAGACGGGGGAGAGGCTCTGCGTGGACGAGATCGAGAGCGTGGGCATCGGGCGCGGCGTTTTCACCGACCGATTCGGTGGCTTCGTCAGGCCTTCGGGCATGGCGATCGATTCCCTCGCCTTGCTGAAATACCTCTATCTCTGGTCCTGCTCCCCTTTCCCCGCCGGAGACGGAGTGGACCGGCTGATCTTCGATCGGCTGAGCCGACATCCCGTGGGATGCACGGAGCGCGCGACCGTATGCTACAGCCTCGATCCGAACGATGACGCCGCCCCGTTGCGCCGTTCCTTCATCGAGGGAAAGGGAAAAGTCTATCCCGACACCCCCAAGCCGGACTCCCTCAGACGCACCCCGCCCCGATATCCCGCCGGACAGCCCGTTCCCCGCCACGACCTCTCCATCATCGTGACGACCGTGGGTCGCACCAGCCTGCTCCGTACGGTTCGTTCGATCTTCTCCCAGCGCTTCTCCGGCCCGCTCCAAGTCCTCATCGGCGTCGATACCGATCTCTCCGACGGCAAACTGGCCGACCACCGCGCCACCATCGAGGCCGAGTGTCCCGCCCACATCTCCCTGCTCTGGCTCGATCCCGGCTACTCCACCTCCCGGCGTCACGGCGGCGTCCATGACTGTTGCTTTGGCGGCTCAATGCGTTCCGCCCTGACCCTGCTGGCCGACGCCCGCTTCGTCACCTATCTGGACGACGACGACTGGCTCCTCCCCGAGCACGCCGCCACCATCCTCTCCGCCATCGAGGGAAAATCATGGGCTTACTCTTTCTCTTGGTATGCTGATGGCGACACCAGTGAGCCCTTGTGCATCGATGAGATCGAAAGCGTCGGCGTCGATCAGGGCATCTATGCCGAGACCTACGGCGGCTTCGTTCGTCCCTCCGGCCTGACGATCGACAAACTCGCCCTTCTGAAATACGTGCATCTCTGGTCCACCGCCGGCACCCCGTCGGGCGATGGCGAGGATCGCGTCATCTTCAGCCGCCTGCGCCACGAGCCCCATGCCTGCACCGGACAGGCCACCGTCTGTTGCGCGATCGATCCCCACGACCCCGCCCACCCCGCCCGGGTCGAGTTCATGCACCGCAAAGGCATCACCTTCCGCTCCCAGACCAAATCCGAGTCCACCCGAGGCCGCCTGACGGCGGAAATCCGAAATCCTAAGCTCTAAATCCGAAACAAATTCAAATCTTCGAATCCCCAATTTCCAAACCTCAGATCACCGATCGCATATCGCATATCGCCAATCGCAAATCCCAGATCGCAAATCCCCTGTCTCTTACCCCTCTCTCACGAAACCATCCCCAAAAACGCCCTCTCCAGCTCCCTCACCAGCCGGTCCCCATCGTAAAGCCGCCCCGTCTTCTTCGATTCCAACAGCCGTTCCCGCAGCGCCCGCAGCGTCAGCCTGTCCCGCGCCAGTGATACTCCCAGGCGCTCATATTCCGCCCGGCTCCCTGCGATCAATTCCGGCAGACCTGCCGCCGTCAGCAGGCTCGCCGCCACCCGACTGGCCAGCGTCTGCCCCGGACAGGTCAGCACCGGCAGCCCCGCCCACAGCGCATCCATCGCCGTCGCATGCGCTCCGTGGATGAAAGTGTCCAGCAGCACATCCGCATGCCGGTGACGCGCCAGATGATCCTCCACCCGCGGCACCGGCGGGGCAAACACGATCCGCTCCCCGTCGATCCCCCGCAGCCGCGCCTCCCGCCGCAGATTCTCCGCCACCACATCACCGGCCCGGCCCACCCGCTGCCACAGCACACTGCCCGGCACCGCCGCCAGCAGCCGCATCCAGCAGTCGTAGGTCGCCGCATCGATCTTGTCCGGCGCATTGAACGACGCAAACACAAAGCCCGGCTCTTCCGGCAGCCCCCAGTGCGCCCGGTCCGGCGTTTCCGCCGCGATCGCCTGCTCCCCGTTCGCCGGTAGATAGCAGCCCGGCAGCCGGACCAGCTTTTCTGAAAAATAAGCCTCATCACCCGGCGGCGATACCACCGCGTCCGTCAGGAAATAGTCGATGAAATCCGCCCCCAGCGATGCCGGATACAGATAGCTCAACTGCACCCGCCCCGGCCGCCGCGCCAGCACCCCCGGCCGGCCACCCGGCAGATAGCTCGTGATCTCCACCAGGATGTCGATCCCCGCCGCCGCGATCGCCCGCGCCGCCGCCGCATCCGACAGCTCCCGCAGCGACAGCACCCCGTCGCAGTCCCCCAGGATGCGCCGCCGCACCGCGCTCCCATCGTCCGGCGAGTAATCGCAGGCCCACACTTCGAACAGATTCCGGTCAAAGCGGCCGAACAACCCCTGCGCCAGATGCCCCGCCACCGAGTGCGCGAACTCCCGCGAGAAAAAGCCCAGCCGGATCTGGTCTCCCGGCTTTTTCGGCTGCCGCGCATAGCGCTCCACCGGCACCCGGCTCGCCAGCCGCCGGCCCTCCGCCCGCGCGATCGCATACTGTTCCGCCGCCGAGAAAGGCTGCCGCAGACTCGCCGCCGGCCCCACCGGACACGACCGCCCCGCCCGCAGCGCCAGCCGCACCGCCGTTCGCAGCCGCGCGCCCTCCGCCGGCTCCGCGCTCCAGTCACAGAGCCGCCGCCGCACATCCACCAGCGCCGCCAGCGCCCGCAGATTCCCCGGCCGCAGTTCCAGCGCCCGCACATGACACTCCCGCGCCTCCACCAGGCGCTCCTGCCGCTCGTGCCAGGCTCCCAGATCGTGCCACGCCGACGCCGAGTCCGGATGCCGCCTCACCGCCTCTTGCAGCAGGCGCCCCGCCTCGGCCTCACCCGCCTTCCCGCCCGCTGCCAGCAGCGCCCCCGCCAGATTCAGCGCGATCGATGCCCCCTCCGGCTGGCGCCGATGGGCCTCGCGCAGATCCCGCAGTCCACCCTCCACATTCCCCGCCAGCACCCGCGCCTGCCCCAGCGATCCCAGGAGGCGCGCCACCGAGCCGGCTCCCGCCTCGTTCGTCGTCCCCACCCGGGCCAGCAACTCCTCCAGCAGCGCGATCGCCTCCCCCGTCCGACCTTGGGCGATCCAGGCCTGCGCCAGATTGTAGCGACCCCGGTCATAGCCCGGCCGACATGACACCGCCTGCCGAAAGTCCGCCTCCGCCCCCGCTGGATCGTCCCCATCCAGCCGCACCAGCCCCCGGTTGTTCCACGCCGCCGGCTCCCCCGGCGCCAGCGTCACCGCCCGTTCCCCGGCTGCCAGCGCCTCATCCAGCCGCCCCACCCGGCGAAACACCTCCGTCGCCACGATCGCCAGCCCCGCATCTCCCGGCCCAGCCGCCAGCGCCCCCGGCAACCGAGCCGCCGCCGCCGCCACCTCGCCCTCCCGGACGAGCCGCCTGATTTCTTCACTGTTCGATTCGTCCTCCATGGCCACCAATGCCGCCTGCGGCGGAAATCCTAAGTCCTAAGCTCTAAATCCGAAACAAATTCGAATCTTCGAATTCGGAAAGGTTCAAAACGGGCTTCGGCCACGCCATCCGTCTCCGCCACCGATCGAAGCCGAACCGCGGAGCGGTTCTCCATGAATAGCCAGGGGTCGGAACGACCCCTGGTGCATGGCCGCCATCTCGCCAACCCCGGATGGGGTTGTCCCATGCGGCCATACCGCCGCCGCACCCTTTCCCCATCGGACAACCCCATCCGGGGTTGCCATCAAGGCCCGCTGCTGACCCGGAGTTTCACTCCGGGCTATTCACGGAGCATCCCTCCGGGATGCCATGTTTACATCGCGCTCACTCTGCACCGGAAACAATAGCCCGAGCCTCAGCCCAAACCGGGTCTGCGTCGCCCCGATCACCCATCACAAATCCCAGATCGCCATTCCCTTTGTCCCCACTCCCTTGCCCAAATCTCCCTGCCTCTGCGCCTCTGCGCCTCTGCGTGAGATCCCCCTTGTGCCGCCTGCGGCGGAAATTCGAAATCCGAAACTCGAAATCCGAAACCATTTCGAATGACCAATCGGGAAAAGCTCAAAACCAAGAGCCCGTTCACTCCAACGAAGCCGCGCCCACCAACCGAGCCCGTTCACTCCAACGAAGCCGCGTCCACCAACCGAGCCCGTTCACTCCAACGAAGCCGCACCGACCAGCCATGCCCGCCTGCCCCAACGGGGCAAAGCATACCAGCCCAGGGTGCAACCCTGGGAAAACGGCAACAACAAAACGAGTGCGTTCTGAAGGAACGCCGCACCGCCCGGATGGTCGAGCGTGATTCGACCAAAATGCGGCGTTCCTTCAGAACGCGGGCTTCACGATGGAATCTACCACCCAGAGCGTTGCTCTGGGCTGGTATGCGTTGGCCCCGTTGGGGCCATTCTCTCATTCCTTTGCCACTCAGTCCCTTTGTCCCCATTCCCTTGTCCAAACCTCCCTGCCTCTGCGCCTCCGCGCCTCCGCGCCTTTGCGTGAGCCCCCCACTTGTGCCGCCTGCGGCGGAAATCCGAAATCCGAAGCTCGAAATCCGAAACCATTTCCAATTTCCAATCGGGAAAAGCTCAAACCCAAGAGCCCGTTCACCCCAACGAAGCCGCGCCCACCAACCGAGCCTGTTCACTCCAACGAAGCCGCACCGACCAGCCATGCCCGCCTGCCCCAACGGGGCAAAGCATACCAGCCCAGGGTGCAACCCTGGGAAAACGGCAACAACAAAACGAGTGCGTTCTGAAGGAACGCCGCACCGCTCGGATGGTCCAGCGCGATTCGGCCAGAATGCGGCGTTCCTTCAGAACGCGGGCTTCACGATGGAATCTACCACCCAGAGCGTTGCTCTGGGCTGATATGCGTTGGCCCCGTTGGGGCCATTCTTTCATTCCTCTGCCACCCATTCCCTTGTCCCCATTCCCTTGTCCAAATCTCCCTTCCTCTGCGCCTCCGCGCCTCTGCGTGAGATTCTCCACCCTTGCCGCCTGCGGCGGAAATCCGAAATCCCAAGCTCGAAATCCGAACCTCATTCAAAGCGCCGAATTCCCCATTTTCCATACCTCGGATCGCGCCTTTCCCTTGCCACCCGTTCCCTTGCCACCCGTTCCCTTGCCTCCAACCCGCCGCCCAAGCCTGCTGACACCTGAAAACGCCCCCCATTTCCCGATCCGACCCTCTTTCCTCTCCGATCAGACCCTCTTGGATCGGAGAGCAGACAGGGTTCCCTCAACTCCGCCTCCCGAGCGCCGGCCCTCCAAAGAGCCGAAATGGGCCACTTCTGCGCCATTTGCTGGCAATCAGCACTTTACTGACTCACCTACCGCCTGAAAATGCCTCTGGCGGGCCGATTTTGCAACTCCTCCGGCGACGAACGGAGTTTCCGTTTGCGACTGGCGGAGTAGCTGAGACCGGCCGGCTCCGTGTCTTCCGGGGGGGCTTCCCCGTCTCGATCAGGCTCTCTCAATCCCGAGAAGCGGCCATCTAAAGAATTTCGTTATTGACCTGATAACGGAAAGACTTTACAACTCGCCAGCCTTTCTCCGGGGCTGAACCGCTTTCCTTGGAGTGAACCGAACCGACCTGAACCGTCCTTCAGTCTGTCCACGCCCCCGCCCCCTCGGCGGTGGACGCTTCTGTTCCCCCCGGCGCCCGGCGCTGGCGACTCGTTGATCGCCTGCCCCCCCTCGCTCACCGCGCCGACTCCCGGAATCCACTCTTTCCTCAGCCACTTTCTCTTTCTCATCGTCACCAACCCAATCGAACCGATCCCATGAAGAAGAACCGCATCACCGCCAACACGCCCGCGGGCACCGCTCCGGCTCCGTATCGCCACTTGCAGGCCGAAGCCATCGAGCCCCGCATCCTTTTCTCAGGTGCGCCGGTGGAACCCACCGAGGGGGAGACGGCCGATACCCAGGCGCCGGCCGACGAAGCCACCGAGCCGGTGCTGGTGGTCTGTGCGGAGGCCCCGGCGGATGCTGAAGGCAGCGTGTCCGGTGATGCCAGCGCCACGCTGGTTGCCACGGGCTCGGGCGCGGCGGATCTCAATGCCGAGACCCTCGCCGCCATCGCCGACGCGGCCAAGCAGCGCTGGATCGATGCCGGCATCTCGGCGGAGCAGCTCTCGGCGCTCAACTCGGTGACCTATCAGATCTCCGACCTCAGCGGCAATGCCCTGGGCAAGGCCAATGGCTACACCATCACGATCGACCGCGACGCGGCGGGCTCGAACGCGTGGTTCATCGACAGCACGCCGCTGGTGGACGAGGAATTCGGCGCCACGGGCGCGGCGCTGGCCGATGGCGGCGCGGCGGGAGCCTACGACCTGCTTTCGACCGTGCTGCACGAACAGGGCCACGTGTTGGGCTTGGCCGATGTGCCGGGCGCGGGCCCGGCGGTGATGAATGGCGTGCTCGACCACAGCCTGCGCCGCAACCCGATCGCGGGCGAGGCGGCAGGCGCCGTGCCCGGATCGGTCGAGGGCGATGCGTTTGTAGCCCCCGGAATAAGCACGGACCTCGCCATCGTGAAGACCTCCCCGCCCGAGCAGGTCGAGCAGGGCGGCTCAGTGACCTACACCATCACGGTGTCCAACAACGGCCCCGGCAATGTGGTCGGCGCCCAGGTGACGGACACGTTCTCCCCCCTGCTCACCGGCGTCTCGTGGTCGGCGGTTTACGCAGGCGGCGCCACGGGTGTTGCCAGCGGCACCGGCAACCTCAATCAACTGGTCAATCTGCCCATTGGTAGCTCGGTCGTTTACACGGTGACGGCCACCGTGGTCGATGCCGGCACCGCCGATCTGGCCGCGCAGAGCATCGTGACGAACACCGCCCGGGTGAAAGCCCCGCCGGGGGTCACCGAGATCAATCTGACCAACAACGCCGATACCGACAGCGACATCGTGGTGCTGGATGCGACGGGTGGGACGGGCAGTTTCTCGGATAGCGGGCAGGCGCTGGGCAAGAGTGCCACTCGCAGCGTGGTCCTGGGCGACGTGGATGGCGACGGCGATCTCGATCTCGTCGAAGGGAACTACAGCGGCCAAGCCAACCGGGTGTGGCTGAATGACGGCGCGGGTAGTTTCACCGACAGCGGGCAGGCACTGGGCAAATACAGCACCCGCAGCGTGGCGCTGGGCGATGTGGACGGCGACGGCGACCTCGATCTCGTCGAAGGGAATGCCAACCAAGCCAACCGGGTGTGGCTGAACGACGGCTCAGGCAGTTTCAGTGACAGCGGGCAGATGTTGGGCGGTGCCGCCACCACCAGCGTGGCGCTGGGCGATGTGGACGGCGACGGTGACCTCGATCTCGTCGAGGGGAACTACGGTCAAGCCAACCAGGTGTGGCTGAACAACGGCACGGGCACCTTCAGCAACAGCGGACAATTGCTGGGCAGTCACAGCACTCTTGGCGTGGCCTTGGGCGATGTGGACGGCGACGGCGATCTCGATCTCGTCGAAGGCAACCAAAACCAAGCCAACCGGGTGTGGCTGAACAACGGCGCGGGCACCTTCAGCGGCAGCGGGCAAACGTTGGGCAATCTCGCCACCCGCAGCATTGCCCTGGGGGATGTGGACGGCGACGGTGACCTCGACCTCGTCGAAGGGACCTATAACCAAGGCAACCGGGTGTGGCTGAACAGTGGCGCGGGCACCTTCACCGACAGCGGGCAGTCGCTGGGGAGTAGCAAGACCTACAGCGTGGCTCTGGGCGATGTGGACGGCGACGGCGATCTCGATCTCTTCGAAGGGAGCGGTAACACATTTTCCGCCCAAACCAACCGTGTGTGGCTGAACGACGGTGCAGGCAGTTTCTCAGACAGCGGGCAAATGCTGGGCTTTTACCACACCACCAGCGTGGCCTTTGGCGACGTGGACGGCGACGGCGATCTCGATGTCGTGGCAGGGGCCATCGACCAAGCCAACCGCGTCTGGATCAACCAAGGGTCGGGCGTGGTGTCAAACGATGTCGATCTCTCCATCGTGAAGACCTCGCCCGCCGAGCAGGTGGTGCAGGGCGGCGCGGTGACCTACACCATCACCGTGACCAACGCCGGCCCCGACGCGGCGACCGATGCGCGGGTGACGGATACCTTCTCCGATCTGCTGACCGGCGTGACCTGGACGGCGTCCTACACCGGCGGTGCCACGGGCGAGGCGAGCGGCTCGGGCGACATCGATGAGTTGGTCGATCTGCCGAGCGGTGGCTCGGTCGTTTACACCGTGACGGCCACCGTAGTCGATGCCGGCACGGCGCATCTGGCCGCGCAGGCGATCGTGACGAACACGGCGCGGGTGGAGGCCTCGTCAGGCGACACCGAAGTCAACACCGCGAACAATTCTGACACCGACAGCGACATCGTGGTGCTGGATGCGACGGGTGGGACGGGGACTTTCTCGGACAGCGGGCAGTTCCTAGGCAAGAACAGCTACACCTGGAGCGTGGCCCTGGGCGATGTGGACGGCGACGGCGATCTGGATCTCGTCGAAGGGAACCGCGATCAAGCCAACCGGGTGTGGCTGAACGATGGCGCGGGCAGCTTCACCGACAGCGGGCAAACGATCGGCAATCACGCCACCTTCAGCGTAGCTCTGGGCGATGTGGACGGCGACGGCGATCTCGATCTCGTCGAAGGAAACCGCAACCAAGCCAACCGGGTGTGGCTGAACAACGGCTTCGGCACCTTCAGCAACAGCGGGCAGACACTGGGCAATCACAGAACCCTCAGCGTGGCCCTGGGCGACCTGGACGGTGATGGTGATCTCGATCTTTTCGAGGGGAACTACAACCAAGCTAACCGGATCTGGCTGAACAACGGTTCGGGCAGCTTCTCCAGCAGTGGGCAAACGCTGGGCATTCATAACACCCTCAGCGTGGCCCTGGGCGACCTGGACGGTGATGGTGATCTCGATCTTTTCGAGGGGAACTATGGCCAAGCCAACCGGGTGTGGCTAAACAACGGCTCGGGTAGTTTTAGCGACAGCGGGCAAACGCTGGGCAATCACCAAACCTACAGCGTGGCCCTGGGCGATGTGGACGGCGACGGCGATCTCGATCTCGTCGAAGGGAACGCCTATTATGGCTCCGGCCAAATCAACCGGATCTGGCTGAACAACGGTTCGGGCAGCTTCTCCAGCAGTGGGCAAACGCTGGGCAATCATAACACCCTCAGCGTGGCGCTGGGCGATGTGGACGGCGATGGTGACCTTGATATCGTCGAAGGGACCAACGGACAACCCAACCGGGTGTGGCTGAATGAAAACGGCGCCACCGACACCACCACCGCCACGGTGGACCCCTCGGGCAATCTCGTCATCGACGATGTGCTGGGCGGCGACACCGACGACGACCTCGTCATCGTCATCGACGGCACCGATTACCTGATCACCGATGCCTCCAACGGCGTCACCATCCGCATTCCCATCGCCAATGTCACCGGCGACATCATCATCAACGGCACCGGCGGCGACGACACCCTGACGATCGACCTGACCGGCGGCGCCATCACCCGCAATGTCGTCTTCAACGGCGGTGCGGGCGGCAACGACTCGCTCGTCATCCGCGACACCAGCGGCACGACCTACGACTCGCTGACCCACCATTTCGACAACGCCAACGATGGCAACATCGAGATCGACGGCCTGACGGTCACCTACACGGGGCTGGAGCCGATCACCGACCTGCTGGTCGTGGCCGACCGCGTCTTCAACTTCACCGGCGGCATCGACGCCATCACGGTGACCGATGACGGCGCCACCATCACCATCGACTCACCTCTGGCCGAGAGCGTCACCTTCACCCGGCCGACCAACTCGCTGACCATCATCGGCGATGCGGGCGACTCGGTCACGGTGACCAACGCCACCACCCTGGCCGCCGATGTCAGCATCACCGCCGGCACCTTCGAAATCGCCGGCGGCGCCTCGCTCGACCTTTCCGCCGCCACCACTCCGGCCGCGGCCATCATCGCCAACCGCGTCCTCATCGGCGGCGCCCTGAACACCGGCGCGGCGGGCAACATCACCTTCACCCCGCTGACCACCGGCAATTTCCAGCGCTACCTGCTCGGCTCGGGTGCCGACCCGGTCGATGACACCGTCCGCATCTCCGCCGCCGAGATCAGCCGCCTCACCGCCGGTCTCATCACCGTCGGCGACAGTGAAACGGGCACCATCACCGTCGACGCCGACATCATCCTGCCCGCCGACCTGACCCTCGTCACGCCCGGCACGGTCAATTTCAACCGCAAGATCAACGGCAACTTCGACCTCAGCATCGTCAGCGGCGGCACCACCGTCGCCCGGCCTCCCGGCCTCGGCGGCATCGGCGCCCTCACCCCGCTGGACACCGTCACCACCGACGCCGGCGGCACCACCCGCGTCCAAAACGGCGGCGTGATCAACACCACCGGCGACCAGACCTACAACGATCTGTTCATGGTCGGCACCACCGACGAATCCGTCGGCATCGCCACCCTGACCGCGCCGACGGTCAACTTCTCGGCCACCACCGACTACCACCTCGATCTCAACGGCGACCTTGGAGCCGGTGTGGTCGGCGGCCATGACCAGCTCGCCATCGTCGGCGCGCTCAATCTCGGCGGCGCCACCATCACCGTCGACCTGGGCTTCACCCCCACCGTCGGCAACAGCTACACCATCATCACCAACGACGGCGCGGACGCCGTTTCCGGCACCTTCGTCCAGGGCGCCTCGGTCGCCGCGCTCTTCGGCGGCACGGTGTCCTACTTCGACATCGACTACGCCGGTGGCGACGGCAACGACGTCGTCCTCACCGTGGCGGCCGGT
>JAEUHH010000044.1 GCA_016795505.1 Verrucomicrobiales bacterium
GGACAGCATCGGCCCGCCAAAGCTGGTCTGCGGCCCTACACGGCAAAAACTCGCAATCGCCCCGCCCGGAAAAACCACCCCAAATCACCGCCAAATCAGGCCAAGGCTTGCGTCAGCGCGAACCTGTGGGACGGCTGTGAAAGTAAAAAGTAAAAAGTGAAAAGCCACCGAGACCCAAGCGCCAACTGGTCACTTACTACTCTTCACTCTTCACTCCCCCAAACCTACCCCTCCACACCCGCGGCGTCGCGCCGAAGGCGGCCCGGAACTCGCGGGTGAAGTGGGCCTGATCGCAGAAGCCCTCACCCAGCGCGATTTCGGCCAGGCTTCGCTCCGTGCGCATCATCGCGGCAGCGGCGCGAGACAGCCGCAGTCGTTTCAGGAATTGCATCGGCGATGTGTGCAAATGGCGGCGGAATTTCCGCTCGAACGCACTCACCGACAGCCCCGCCAGCCGGGCCAGTTCCGCGTTGCTCCACGCCAGTGCCGGATTCTTTTGCAGCGCCGCCAAGGCCGGTGCCAGATCGGGAAGGGGAAAGTCTGGCGCGCTGACACCGGGTAACACGCGGGTGAAGCCCGCCGTCCCCGCGATCCGTCCACGCCGGTCCCGCACCGGCAGTTTCGTGGTGCGGAACCAGAGCGTCACCAAATCATATCGCCCCACCAGTTCGACCCGGTCGATGACCCGCTCGCCCTGGAGCACGCGCGCATCATCGCGCCGATAGTGCTCCGCCAGGTACGGGGGAGCCAGATCCAGATCCGTGAGCCCCACCACGGCTTCGGCACTCGGGAGCGAATAGTTCACCTGAAACGCCCGGTTGATCAGCAAATACCGCCCCTCCCGGTCCTTGAGCCAGAACTGGGTATCGTCGAGAAAATCGAACAGCGTCGCGATTTCCTCATGTCTCAAATCCGCCAGGGCAGCGGCGGGGTCGAAAGGTTTCATCGTCCCAAACCATCGGGCTCCCCGCGTCCCCGCGCCAATGGGATTCCCCGCCAGCCCCTCGCGCATGTCGGGCGGCCTCAATTCCGATCAAACCCGGTTGCATCGGCGATGATACCCTGTTTCATCGGAAACCGCCCCGCTCCCCATGTCACTCGATCTGCTCCAGTCCGTCTTCGGTCACGACGCCTTCCGCCCTGGCCAGCGGGAGGCAATCGACAGCCTGCTCGCGGGCCGACCGGCGTTGGCGGTGTTTCCCACGGGAGGCGGAAAGAGTTTGTGCTACCAACTGCCGGCTCTGTGCCTGGAGGGTCTGACGCTGGTGATCTCGCCGCTGATCGCGCTGATGAAAGACCAGGTCGAGGCCCTGCAAGCCCGCGGCGTGGCGGCGGCGCGGCTCGACTCGACCCTGGGGGCGGAGGAGGCGCGGGCCATCTACGACCGGATGCAGTCGGGCGATCTGCGGCTGCTCTACGTGGCGCCGGAGCGGCTGGCCAACGAAGGCTTTCTCCAAAAGCTGCGCCGCACCCGACTCGCGATGATTGCGATCGACGAGGCGCACTGCATCTCGGAATGGGGGCACAATTTCCGCCCCGATTACCTGAAACTGGCCCGGCTCTGCCGTGATCTGGGCGTGACGAGGGTGCTGGCACTGACCGCGACGGCAACGCCGCAGGTATCGGCCGATATCCGCGCAGAATTCGGCATCGCCCCGGCCGATCACATCCAGACGGGCTTTCGCCGGCCGAATCTGAGCTTCCGCGTCACGCCCTGCCCCGCGGGTGAACGCGCCGGCTTGCTCGCCGCCCGCCTGCGGGAGCCGGGCCGGCTGCCGGCGGTGGTCTACGTGACCCTGCAACAGACCGCCGAGGCGGTGGCAGGCCTACTGACGCGGCAGGGTCTGACGGCCAAGGCTTACCACGCCGGTCTCGACGACGACTGGCGGGCGGAGGTGCAGGACGGCTTCATGCGCCGCCAGATCGACATCGTGGTGGCGACGATCGCGTTCGGCATGGGCATCGACAAGGCCGACATCCGCTCGGTTTACCATTACAACCTGCCGAAATCGATCGAGAACTACGTGCAGGAAAGCGGGCGCGCGGGCCGCGACGGTGCCCCGGCGGTGTGCGAGATCCTGGCCTGTGCGGACGACCGCATCGTGCTGGAAAATTTCGTCCACGGGGACACGCCGTCGCCGCAGGCGCTGCGCTCGTTGGTGGAGCATCTGCTGCTGCAGGGCGAGAGCTTCAGCATCTCGCGCTACGATCTGTCGGGCACCAAGGACATTCGCCCGCTGGTCGTGGCGACGGCTCTGACCTATCTGGAGATCGAGGGCATCCTGATCCCGACGGGGCCCTACTACGCGAACTATCAATTCAAGTTTGTCCAGCCCCGCGACCGCATCCTGGCCGGTCACACGCCGGAGCGACGGGCCTTCCTGGAGCGCATCTTTGCCGAGGCCAAGCCGGGCCGGGTCTGGATGACGCTGGAGGTCGACGCGGCGGCGGAACGTCTGGGCGAGCCGGCCGACCGCATCCGCCGGGCATTGAACTATCTCGCCGACATGGGAGAATTGACGCTGCAACCCGCCGGCCTGCGGCACGGCTACCGACTGTCGCCGGACCATCCACGCGACATCAGTGCGCTGGCGGGACGGCTGGCTGAGCTTTTCGACCGGAGGGAGCGGGGCGAGATCGATCGACTCGGACAGGTGCTGGCTTACTGCGAATCGGACGATTGCCTGACGCGGTTGTTGGTCGGTCACTTTGGCGAGGCGCTGCCCGAGCCGTGCGGGATCTGTGGAAACTGCCAACAGCCGCCGCCCGCCGGCCGACGCGAACTCCCCTGCTCGCTGGTGGACGACATCACTCCCGGGCAGATCGCGACGATCCAGAGCCTGATGGCCGAGCGCCACGGCTCCCTGCGCCAGCCGCGCCAGATGGCGCGATTTCTGTGCGGCATCACCAGCCCAGCCACCTCGCGGGAGAAGCTATCGCGCCACGATGCCTTCGGGATGCTGGCGGAAGTGCCGTTTCAGACCGTCCTGGCGCAGGTGGAGTCGATGAGAATCTGATCCGACGGTCGTCTCCTCTGATCAAATCCTCCCTGCCAGCAGTTCCCGCTGAAAGATCAGCTCTTTCGGCAGGTGATCGTAGAGCCGGAGCAGGAGATCGGCGCCGGAGAGCAGTTCCTGGCGGAATTCCTCGTGATCGAGATGCATCAGATCGTCGAACTGCTCGCGGGAATAGTCGAGACCGTCGAAATTGATCTCCTCGTAGTGCGGCATCCAGCCGATCGAGGTCTCGTGCCCCTTGGCGCGGCCATCGCAGCGGTCGATGATCCACTCGAGTACCCGCATGTTTTCGCTGAAGCCGGGCCAGAGGAACTTGCCATTACTTCCGCGGCGAAACCAATTCACGTGAAAGATCCGGGGCAGGTCGCGGATGCGCCGTCGCATGCCCAACCAATGGGCGAAGTAGTCGCCCATGTTGTAGCCGCAGAAGGGCAGCATCGCGAAGGGATCCTGCCGCACTTTTCCCACCGTCCCGGCCGCGGCCGCGGTGGTCTCCGACCCCATGGTGGCGCCGACATAGACGCCGTGGATCCAATTGAAGGCCTGATAGACCAACGGCATGGTGGTGGCGCGGCGACCGCCGAAGATCAACGCATCGATGGGCACGCCGTCGGGATTTTCCCACTCGGGATCGATGGCCGGGCACTGCGAGGCGGGCGCGGTGAAACGGCTGTTGGGATGGGCGGCTGGCGTGCCGCTCTGGGGCGTCCAGGGATTCCCCCGCCAGTCGATCAGGCCCGCGGGCGGCTCGGGGGTCAGGCCTTCCCACCACACGTCGCCATCGGGGGTGCGGGCGACATTGGTGAAGATGGTGTTCGCCCGCATGGAGGCGATGGCGTTCGGGTTCGACTCCGGTGAGGTGCCCGGCGCGACGCCGAAATAGCCGGCCTCGGGATTGATGGCGCGCAGTTTGCCATCTCTGCCGGGCCGGAGCCAGGCGATATCGTCACCCACGGTGGTGACTTCCCACCCGGCCTCGCGATAGACCGGCGGCGGGATGAGCATGGCGAAATTGGTCTTGCCACAGGCGCTGGGAAAAGCGGCGGCGACGTAGTGCTTCTTCCCGTCGGGTCGGCGCACGCCGGAAATGAGCATATGCTCGGCCATCCAGCCCTCCTCGCGGGCCATCACGCTGGCGATGCGCAGGGCGAGGCACTTCTTACCCAGCAGGGCATTGCCGCCGTAGCCGCTGCCGTAGGACCAGATCTCACGCTCATGGGGAAAGTGGACGATGTACTTGGTCTCGTTGCAGGGCCAGGGCACATCCGCCTCGCCGGGAGCCAGCGGCCTGCCCACCGAGTGCAGACACGGGACAAAGGCCCCATCGTCACCGAGCGCCTCCAGCACGGGCGCACCCATCCGCGTCATGATGCGCATGCTGACGACCACATAGGGCGAGTCGGTGATCTCGACGCCCGTGATCGACATCGGCGAGCCGATCGGCCCCATGCAAAAGGGCACCACATACAAAGTCCGGCCCCGCATGCTGCCCTCAAAAAGTCCGCGCAGCAGGGTGCGCATCTTCTTCGGTGCCATCCAGTTGTTGGTCGGCCCGGCGGCGTCCTCGCGGCGGGAGCAGATATAGGTGCGATCTTCGACCCGGGCGACATCGCCGGGATCGGAGAGGGCGAGATAGCTGTTGGGGCGTTTCTCCGGATTCAGCGGGAGGAAGGTGCCGCCGGCCACCAGGAGGCCGCAGAGGCGTTGCCACTCGGCCTCGGAGCCATCGCACCACACCACGGAGTCGGGCTGGCAGAGATCGGCGGACTTGGCGACCCACTGGCGGAGTTTCGGATGGGCGGTCGGGGCTTGGGCGAGGGCGGCTTGGGCAATCGGTGAATCGATCATGGATACTTTTCTCATCGCATCAAACGGGTGCGCCTCAACCAAAAGCCGGTTTCAAGCCAAGGCCCGCCCCATTTCCGCCAAGATTGGCTCAAGCCGCCCCACAGGGATGCGGCACTCCCACGTGGTTGCCCCTCAGTCGGCCCCTTCCTGGGTTCGAGCCGAACTGAATCGCCGCCCCTCAACCCACCGAGGGACCGCATCAACCCGGAGCAGGCAATCAATCCGCCTTCGAACGCTCCTTCAGCCACGCGGCGCACTCCTCTTCGTTTTCGAAGAAAAGCAGCGCCTCACTGAATGCCAGCAGGGTTTCCTCATTCAAGGCCTTCACTTGCTGCCGCAACGCGGGAGCCAATCGAGGGAACTTGCGGTCCAAAAGCCGGAGCGTCAGAGCCAGTTCTCCCTCGGTCCGGCCTTTCTCCAGACCTTTCTCCAGACCTTTCTCGATGCCCTCTTCGAGCAGTTCCCGTCCCGCGCGCGTCTCGTGCAATGGAGTCAATTCGGCCATCATTTTTCGGATCTAGCAGTTAGCAGTCGGCACGCGGGTGGATTCGCCGGGCTGGCGGATCAGGATGACCTGGTCGCGATGGGCACCGTGACGGCGGCACCCTTCGACACGGCCTTCCGCTTGGATGAATGCCTCGCCCCTTGGCTGCCGGTGGACGAGTGGCGAAAGCTCGGGGCTTTCTCGAGGTATAAGGCCGACTTTTTCATCAATCGGACTGGATTTCCATGCCGAGGCGCCACCATTTCACGGCGGGCAGCACGGCGGCTTCCTGATTGCGGATTTCCTGGAGCCAGGCGGCCATTTTGCGGTGCCCGGTGGCCTCGAGATCGGCGATGCCACGCTCCCAGCCGGGCCAATCGCGCTGGGCGAGGCGGGCGGCGCCTTGCAACAGCAACGCGGTTAGAAGCTCGGTCGCCTCGGCATAGACGCGCGGGTCGCTGGTCAGGCCGGATCGCGGGCCGGTGGCGCCAGTTTTGTGCTCGCCGATCCAGGGCAGCACGGCGCGCCGGGCGTTTTCGCCGGCAAACACGAGGGCGGTGGGACGGAAAACGATGCCGGGACTGACGTGGCCGGCCACAAAGACGGGGGCGGCGCCGCTTTGCAACTCGGCCAGCAGGGATTCGGCGCCTCCCGCGCCGCGCTCGGTCCAGGGATGAATGAGGGTGGCGCGATTGCCGGCCGGATCGACCAGGGCGGCGACGATGGCGTTGGCGCCGGGATCGAAGTGTGCTCCCTCGATCGCTTGGAGGGGGCAGACGTGAAAGTCGCTCCCGGCGCGGCGGGGGCGGAAACACGCGGGCGGCAGGAGCCGCAGGCGGGCGGCGATCTCGGCGAAATCCTCGACCAGGAGCGGGGCTTTCAACTGTTCCCAGGCGAAGTTTTGCGGGTTGACGACGGCGCGGGCGCGACCGATGACGAGGCGGCCGGCGGCGGTGCGTTTGCCGCCCTGGGTGACGAGCTGGCCGGCGGCGAGGGAGGCCAGGGAGGCGTCTTTCACGGCGGAGGTCCGGGCGAGCTGGTGGCAGGTCTTGCGCGGGGTGCCGGGCGGCTCGGCGAATTCGCGCGTCACGGTGACGGCGTGGCCGGAGTCGAGTTCCTGGAGGTAGACATGCAGGGCGGTTCCGGCGCGGCTTTCGATGACGGTCGCGCCGAGGCCGATGAAGCGCGCGGAACCGATCTCGGTGTCGCGATCGGCTTTTTGCCCGCGGATGAAGGCCTGCGGCACGGGCGCGGCGGGCGCGAGGATGGCGTCGCCGCGGAGGAGGTATTCGCCGGCGCGCAGGAGCATGGACTCGGGGGAAAAGCCGGCGTCGCGGGCGGCGTAACGATCGTAGTCCTCGGCCAGTTCCTCCAGAATCTGAGCCGGCCAGGGCAGGCTGGCGGCGGAGACGCGGCGCAGGCGGTCCCGCCAGGCGGGGGCGAGGGAGGAGAGGCCGTGGCGGAAGAGTTCGCGCACGCAATCGGCGCCCGAGTCGAGTGGCTCGGGGTCGGCGGGGGCGTCGATCTGGCCGGCGCTGACGATGCCGGATGTGTCGCCCTCGGGGAGCAGGCGAAAGGCGCGCGCGGCGAGCACGGCGTGGGGACAGGGGGCGGGATCGGAGCAACTGCAATGGGCATAGCGGAGATCGTCCGGCACGGGGAAGCGCACGGTGTGGCCGGGGCAATGAAAGCGCGCGCTCGGTTTCACGGCGACGAGGAGCTCGGCGAGGATGCCTTGATTCCACAGGGTCTCGGCGCGGTCGCGGGCGGTTTTTCCGGCCTGGGCTTCGATGAGGGCGTCGGACATGCGGGCGGGATTCCACGCTTCGGCGACGGGCGGCTCCGCGTCACCCGCGCCCGCCCGGCGGGCCTGCCAAGCGAGCACGGTGCGCAGCAGATGGCGGCACAAATCGAGCGCGGGACAGTCGCAGCGGGCGTCCTTGAGCGTTTTTCCGCCGGGCAGCACGCAGTGGGGGCCGTCGGACCAGGCGGCGGTGATGGTGCCGTCTTCCGATTCGGTCCATGCGGCGGTGAACTCGCCGGTGTCGACCTCTTTTTGGGCGCGTTTGACGAGGCCGCGGTTGGCGAGCGCGCCGAGGTCGTCCGGGGTGAGGGCGGCGAGGTCGGGGCGTTCCATGGTGGCTTAGGATTTCGCGACTTTTTCGGCCACCCATTGGGCGAGTTCGCCGGGAGTCATCGCGCCGACGTGGGCGCCGAGGGCGGCGATGTGGGCGGCGGTGGTGTGGTCGTAGTTCGGCTTGGCGTCGGAATCGAGCGCGGCGAGACCGAGCAGCAGGGTGCCCTGTTCGACCAGCCGGCGGCAGGCGGCGTAGAGGTTCTGCACCGGGGCGCCCTCGCAGAAATCCGTGACCAGCACCACGATGGCGCGCCGGGGATTGTCGATCAGCCCCTCGGCATAACACACGGCCTGTCCGATATCCGTGCCGCCGCCGAGTTGCACATTCATGATCGTCTCCACGGGATCGGCGCAGTCCGCGCTGACGTCGACGATGCTGGTGTCGAACAAAACCAGGTGGGTGCGCAGTGTTTTGATGCCGAAAAAGATCGCGGCGGTGACCGCGCTGTGGATCACGCTGTCGGCCATGCTGCCGGATTCGTCGACCAGGATGATGACCTGCCATTTCTCGCTGTGCCGGCGCACGCGGGAGAAAAAATAGGGCGTCTGAATGAAGAGGCGGGCCGATTCCGGATCGTAATGGCGCAGGTTGCGGCGGATGGTCTCGGGCGCGTCGAAATTTTTCGCGATCCGCAGGGTGCTGCGCCGCTGGCGGTCCGCCGCGCCGAGGAACACGCTGCGCACGGGCTGGGCGAGGGCCTCCATCAGCTTTTCCACCACGCGCCTGACCAATTCCCTGGCCACGGCGAGCAGCTCCTGATTCATCAGGTGCTTGGTATGGAGCACGGCCTTCAGGAGCGTCATGTTCGGCTCGGCGCGCTTCAGCAGGTCGGCGTTGGTCACCAGCTCCTGCACGGCGTAACGCTCCAGCGCGTCTTTTTCGATGCGCTCGATGGTGCGCCGGGGAAAGAGGGTGTGGACGGCGTTGATCCACTCCGGCACCGTGAGGCTGGAGGGATCGAGGGACCCCTTGCGGTCGCCGCCGCCGCCACCACCTCCGCGACGCCGGTTGCGGCCCTGGCCTTCGCGGCCGTAGAGATACTCGAGCGCGGCGTCGCGATCCGCGTCCGCGGCGCCGAGTCCGCCGCACACATCGTCCGCCTCATCGCCCAGGATGAGACGCCAGCGGATTTTTTGTTCCTTTTCCGTCATGGAGTGATTTCGAGGCGGATGCCGTATTGCTTCGCCAGATCGGCCAGGCCGTGTTCGAAGGCCATGGCGCGGGCGGCGTCGGCCGTGCTCACCGCGAGCGGGGCGGGCTCCTCCGACCCGGCGTCGAACAAGCCGCGGGCGAGATACACTTTTTCCCGCGCCGTGAAATACATGAACGCCAGCCGCAGGGAAGGCAGCGCGGCGAGAAACGCCTCGTCGTCCCAGTCGACGAGCGTGCCGTTGACGGCCCGCATCAGTTCCGCGTCGCGCTGGGCCTCCTCGCGCGCGAGGGCGAACAGGCCGGCTAAAAAATCGCCCATCTGCTCCGGGGCGGCGAACAGCCTCAAGTCCCGCCGGATGCTCTCCGGCTCGGCGCGATGCAGCGACCACAGCGCGCCCGCGCAGGCGCCGCGCTGGGCCGGGGAACGCTGGGCGTCGGCCTGCACGCGGCGCAAGGACTCCGCGAACAGGCCGCGATCCAGCCCCATCGGCCCCTCCGCCCGTTCGAAGGCGTCGCGCAGCAGGCGCACCGACTCGACCTCCGCCCGCGGGGGCAGACCGGGGCTGCCCGCCTCCAGCAGCCAGATGCCGCGATCGAACGCGTCCTTCAGCAGCGCGCCCGTCTCCGCCGATCCCCGCGCGCCCAGCGTGTCGTCCCAGGAAAAAAGGTAGAGCAGGTGGCCCATCGCCTCCGCCACGCTCGCCAGATCGCCATCCTCATGCACGATCTCCGCCACCCGCGTCCGCAGGGACACCGCCATTGGCATCACCCCGGCCAGCACCGCGTCCAGCAGCAGCAGCGCCGCCCGCCCCGCGCCGCGGTCCAGCGCGTCCGCCTCCTCCCGCAGTTTCGCCGCCACCGCCTCATCCAGCGCCGACCCGTAGCGTGACGACTCGATCGTCCGCGCGTCCTGCTCCGGCGTCCATCGCACCCGCCACGTCTCCGTCAGCGTCGTCAGATCCTCCCGCGCCGCGAAATTGACCCCCGCTACCCGCTCGTAGCCCGGTATTTCCAGCAGGCGCACCATATGGAGCAGCCGGCTGGCCTCCAGATCGCCCGGTTTCGTCAGCGCGAGGCTGATTTCTTTGGGAAATTGTTCCGGCGCCAGATTCAGCCCCGTCAGCCGGGACTCGATGTCCGCCACCAGCGGCGGGCGCGGCGAGCCGGGCGCCAGCAGGCCGCGCTCCCCGCCCCGCAGCACCGCGCGCATCGCCAGCACGAAGGGATGGGCCGCGTGCAGGTCGTCCTTCACCAGCGCCGCCACGATCGCGTCGGTCAGATCGCGCCGCCAGACCCGGGCGTGCCCGCGCAAACTGGCCAGCGCCCGCGCGCAGCTCTCCACCGCGATCAAATCCGCCGTGCTCGCCGCCTGCTTCAGCTCCCGCAGCCGGCCCGCCACCGCCATCAGCAGCGGCGCATGCACCTCCCCGCCCTCCGCCTGCCAGGCCTGATGATAAAAACCCGGACTCGGCATCCCGGCGTCGTAGCCCGTCAGACTGTCCAGCCGCTCATAGCTGTAGGGCGTGAGCGCGATGCCCCGCTCCGCCAGATCATCGGGCCATTCCAGGGCCGTGTCCGCGACGCCCGCCGTTTCGTCCGCCAGCATCGCCTCCAGCCCGCTCGTGTGGTAGCCGCCCGTCACCACCAGCACCCGGTCCCGACCGTGCGCCGCCCACGCCGCGCGCACCTGCCCCGCCATGTAAGCCTCGCGCCTCAGATCGTGCCCGCTCACCGCCGTGCCGTCCATCTCCCGCAGACACCGGCAATACGACGCCACCCGCGAGATCGTTTCCCCCTCCGACTGAGCCGGATCCTGCTCCGCGATCAAATCCCACGCGTCGTCAAAATTCTCCACTCCCAGCGCCCGGCACAGCGCGTCCAGATAATCGCTCGCCCGCAGCCGCTCATCCCCGTAGCGGTGCGCGCGCGCGTCCTCCCGCGCCAGCATCGCGAAAGGCAGATCGATGAAGCGCGCTTCCGCCCCGCACTCCCGCGCCGCCAGCAGCGCCTGCCACTCCGGCGAATACGCGCACAGCGGATAGTAGGCTCCCTGCCGCCGCCCGTCCCGCCACGCCACGTAACTGTAGATGGAAATCGGCGGGCGATGCCCGAGATACAGCTCCCCGATCCGCTCGTTGAAATCCGACGGCCCCTCGATCAAGACCGCCGCCGGCCGCTCCCGCAGGATCGCGTTCCGCACATAGCGCGCGCAGGCGGGACTGTGATGGCGGATGGGCAGGATCATGTTGACCTTTTGGGCTCGATCAATCCAGCAGCTTGCGCGCCTCGAAATACGCCTCCCAGTGCCTCCCTTTGCGTCCCTTCACCACGTGATTGAAATAATGCCGCACCTTTTTCAGATCGTCCGCCGCATCCTTCAGCGCCGTCGCCGCCACATGCAGCGCCACATGATCCGGCGTCACCTGCCCGCCCCCGAAATAGCACGCGTGCAGCCCCGCCGCAAAACCCGTGCTCACCGCCTCCGCCGTGCTCATCGCCGTCGTTAGCGGCTCCAGCGCCTTGCCGTCCCCCGTTTTCGCCGAGCGCAATTCGCGGAACGTCGTCACCAGCAGCTCCGCCACGTCCGGCGGCAGCGTGGCCTCCACCCCCGCCCGCGCCAGCAGCCGCGCCGTCTCCCGCCGCACCAGATCCAGCTCCTCGTCCGCCCGCTCGATCGGCGGCACCGTCTCGAAATTGAAACGCCGCTTCAGCGCCGCGCTCATCTCGTTCACCCCCCGGTCGCGCGTGTTCGCCGTCGCGATCACATTGAAGCCCTGCGCCGCGTAGAGCGCCCGCCCCTCGCCCTTCAACTCCGGCACCAGCATCACCCGGTCGCTTAGGATCGAGAGCAGCGTGTCCTGGATCTCCACCGGACAGCGCGTGATCTCCTCAAAACGCACGATCCGTCCCTCCCTCATGCCCCGGTGCAGCGGCGCCGGCACCAGCGAACGCTCCCCCGGCCCCTCCGCCAGCAGCAGCGCGTAATTCCACGAATACTTGATCGCATCCTCCGTCGTGCCCGCGCTGCCCTGGATCGTCAGCGTGCTGTCCCCCGAGATCGCCGCCGCCAGCAGTTCGCTCAGCCAGCTCTTCGCCGTGCCCGGCTCCCCGATCATCATCAGGCCGCGATTCGTCGCCAGCGCCACCACGCAGCGCTCCAGCATCGCCCGCCGGCCCACGAATTTCGCCGCGATGCCCGCCTTCTCATCCCCCATGATGAAGCGCAGCACACTTTGCGGCGACATCCGCCAGCCCGGCGGCTTCGCCTTTTTCGCGTCCGCCTGCGCCAGCTTCTCCAGCTCCTCCGCGTGGAGCGTCTCGGCCGCCGGCCTTTGTTCTGACTGTGTGTTCGTCGCCATTTTTTGAATCGGTTTTTCGATCATACAGGGTTTGATCGCCGATCATACCCTGTCTCATCGGAAATCAAGGGTCCGCTTACTCCGCCTTCGACACGATGGCGTGGACCAGCCGCAGCACCTCGCTCAGGACTACCCGGTCCACGTCGCGGATCGCCAGCTTGTTTTTGTGGTTGCCCCACCAATCGGGTTTCACGTGACCCGGCACGAAATACACCGACGCGATCTGCTGCGGCTCGTCGTAATAACCGATCGAAAGCCCGGGATCGTAGGCAATGAAGGCGGTGACTTCGGCCGAGGGGAAATACTTCGAGTGTTGCATGAAACCGCCCGCGTCCGCCGGCGTGTCCTTCACCCAGAGCGAACGCTCCAGAATGCCGTAAACGACGATGCCGGGAATCTTCGGCCCCTTGAAACGTGTGATCTCGGTTTTGTCCAAATCGGCTGGCTCGGGATGGCAAATCTCTCGGCCCAATTGCTGAAAGGGCGGGATGATCTCGTAATCGCTCAAAATTTGTCCCCATGCCGATTTGGTCTCGGCGTCGAGATGGGCGGGATGAATCACGCCGACGCCCGTCGCCGTCGCCGGCAACTCACACGCGTCGTCCCGGCAATCCGCCAGCGATTGATCCTCCGTGACGCGGAAGGTGCCGAGCAGCGCGCCCTTCTCGTCATAGGCGCCGAACACGAGCTGGCGCGCGAGATTGATCATCAGCGGGTGTTTCACCACGAGTTGGTCGAATTCCTCCGCCGTCCAGCGCCGCCCCGTGATCATCGCCTCCTCCAGGCGGCTGGCCTGGACTTTCAGCGCCTCCTTGAGCGTCTTTTTCAGCAGCTTCCACTCCGCCACCGCCGCCTCCGCCTTGTCCGCGTCGTCGCTCTTGTTCGGAGCCGACAGGTCGGATTTCACCTTGCCCGTGGCGTCGCGCACCAGCGGCTTCATTTCCGGTCCCAGCACGAAGGAAAACTGCCGCGGGCCGAAATCGAAAACCCGCCCGCCTTTTTCATCCAGCCCGCAATCCGGCACGATGCGGTCCGCCAGTTGTTCGCGGGTAAACCCGCGCGCCTCGGCGATGCCCTCCATCATCGTCTTCGCCTTTTCCTTCAAGCCCTGGAACTTCAATTTCTGGGCGATGCCGTTGAGCGCCATCAGTGCCGTGTCCGAGCCGACGGCGCGCAGCACCTCCAGGCCGTAGACGGCGCGCTGGTGCTGGCTCTCGCCCGGCCAGTCGCGGATCAGCGGGGTGAGCTTGAGCACGCAGCCATCGGCGCCGAGATGGCCGATCGCGCCGAGCGCCCATTTTTCCTTCGAGGGCGCGCCCATGCCCAGCCATTGCTCGAAGAGGCTCCACGCAAAGGCGTCCAGGCTCATGGGATCGGCATGGCGCTTCAGGATCGGCAGCGCGCCCTCCGCCGCCGCCGCGCCGGCCAGCGGCGTGTCCTTGACCGCGCTCAGCACGCGCTCCACATCCGCCGCCGGCAGTTTTTTTCCAGCCAGCTTGATGGGGGGAAGCCGCACCACCTGGAGCCAGGCGGGCGCCTTGAGCGGCTTGAGCGCGGACAGCGCCGCCGCGAGTTCAGCGGGCAATTCATCGCGAGCGGCATCGGCGAGCGATTCCTCCGCGTGATCGATGATCTCGCGACGGAGCCAGGCGGCCGCGTGTTCCGGCAAATGCGCGAGCGCCGCCTCCAGCACCGCGGTCTGGCCCGAGCGGCGCAGGGTGTGGAGATGCTCGCGGGCGGCCTCGGCGGATTTTCCGCTCGCCATCGCCACCGGCGTCAGGCCCACGGCGGTGTGGAGCGGGTATTGGGCGAACCATTCGGCGGCCACGTAGGGCGCCTTGGAGCGGAGCTGCACCTCCAGCATCGCGGCGGCGGTCTCGGGAGCCTCGACTTTGGCCAAAACGCGGGCGAGTTTGGCGGTGTCGTCCTTGGGCGTGTTATCGACCAGGGCGTTCACGATCCAGTCAAGCTCACGCCATTCCGTCGCCGCCAGCCAGATCAGGGCGTAGGCGATGGCGGCATCGGTCGAGTAGCCATTCGGCGGGGGAATGGCGACCTTCAGGCGGCGCGCCTCGCGGACGAAGGACGCCTCGTCCGCCAAACCGGCGAGAGTGAACAGATTCAGGCAGATCGTTTGTTGATTACCCGAGACTCCCGGCGGGATCGAGGCGATCGCGCGATCCAGTTCCGCCCCGCCCCGGACCGGAGCCAGGTAGGACAACGCGAGCTGAGCCGCGTCGCTGTGGAGATCCGTCTCCCGGTTGAAACGGGCCGCCATGACTTCCCGGAACCGCGCGCGCTCCTCCGCGGATGTGTAATTCAGGATCAGGGCGTGGAATTGCGGGGCCGCCGAGAATTCCAGATCGCGGCGGAAGCTTCGCCCGCCCGCGCTCGAGCGCAGATCCGCATCGATCAGCCGTTCCGCGAGATCGGTGGAAGAAAAGAACGGCTGCAAAGCCGGCAGCCAGTCCGAGTGATGCGCCGCGACACTGATCGCGTCCGACACGATCTCGTCTTCGCCGGGGTTGTCCGGTGGCGCGGCGTTGGCGGTGTTGGCGCGCAGGAGTATTTCCCACTTGGCGGGCGAATCGACTCTCCGGTTTTCCCAATCTCCAAGCCAATTCTTTCTCGACTTGTCCACACTGGCATGTCTGGCGCACAACCAAAACCACGCCTCCTCCCGGGTGAGCCGGGGCGGCAGCGTGACCGCGTGCGTGTATACATAACCATAGCTGGTGCACCACTTGACGGCGGCCTTTACGCACGCCTCGTAATCGAATGGTCTCGGCGTGGGCGCCGGCTGTGGCTGCCACAGCCAGCTGATCCGGTTCCGGACCGCGGGATCGATGTGGACGCGCCGCTCCAGCGTCAGCGCCGCCGCGGGGACCGCCGGTTTTTCCGGTGCCGCCGGGCTGGCGTCTGGCTCGTTCCCGGGCGCGAGGGCCGGTTTTTCCTCCGCCGCCTTTTTCACCGGCGCGGGCCGGGGTGTGACGGTGACCGGTCCCGCTCCCGAAGCGGCCACCTCCGCGTAGCCCTTGCGCGTCTTTTCGCCGATCAGCTTGTCGTGCTCCTTTTTGGCGGCCTCGGCGCTGGCGAAGCTTTTTTCCTGCGCCTGCCCGGCAGTGCCCACCCGGCCGAAATGGACGATGAAACTCGTGTCCTTCAGTTCGATCGACCAGAATTTGTTCGAACTGCCTTCGGTGAACTGAAATTCGCGGCGCTGACTCATGGTGGAAAGGCGAAATCATGCCCGGCTCCACCGGAAATGGCAAGACGGATTGTCCCGCGGGTTTCCCCACCTCTCCGAACCTCTCCCGGTGTCATTTACTTTTGAGTTAACGGGCCGATCCAACCCTGTTCCACCGGCGATCCGACCCTTTTGGATCGGTGCCGCCACTCTCGTCGGAGTTCCGGGAAACGGCACCACTGTTCACGGGGAGCGCGCCACGGTGCGGGGGAACAGCGGCACCAGCGGACTGGCCACGCGGAGGCGCGGAGGTTAAAATGTATATAAATCTCTGCGCCTCATCGTCTCTGCGGCACACCCAAATGGGCAAGCTGTCCCCCCACTAACCCGGCTCTAAGGGCGGAGAGAGAACAGAGGGATTGAAAAAGCGAATTCCCAGTTCTTCGATTTGAAGCGTTGCAGCAACAGGTTTAGGAAGAAATCGACCAGCATTTCACGGTCGTCAAGCCGCAGCCCGCTGTCATTCTCCCCTCTTGGCGGACAGGGACAAAGCGCCTATCATGCCCCGTTTTCGACCGTGGCGCGGACTCTCTTTTCCGATGAAACCCTGTTGCTTCTCCGGACCAACCCTGTTGCTGCTCACCGCCGCCCTGTTGCCCGCGGCGGAACCCTGCCGGCTCCGCGTCGTCGATGCGGAAAGCGGTTGGCCGGTGCCGCTGGTGGAGTTGCGGACGACCCACCAAGTCTCTTTTTTCACCGACAATGCCGGCGCGGTGGCTTTCGATCTGCCCGAGTTGATGGGCACGGAGACCTGGCTGACCGTGGAGGCGGACGGCTATGAGCGCAAAGCCGACGGCTTCGGCTTCCGCGGCTTTCGCTTCACCCCGCAGCCGGGCGGCGACCACGAGATCGCGGTCGAGCGGACCATCGTCGCGAAACGCCTCGGCCGACTGACCGGTGGCGGGATTTTCGCCGAAAGCCAGAAGCTCGGCGAGCACGCCGACTGGCGGGAGAGTGGCATCCTCGGCTCCGACAGTGTGCAGGTGGCCGTGCATCGTGGCAGGCGCTTCTGGGCCTGGGGAGACACCCTGGTGCCACGCTATCCACTGGGCTTGTTTCACATGGCCAGTGCGACGACGGCTCTGAAGCCGCTGTCGTCCTTCGCCCCCCCGCTGAAGCTGCCCTTCGACTACTTCCGCGATGACGACGGTCGTGTCCGGGTGGTGGCGAATGTCTTTCCGGACGATCCCGGTCCGACCTGGATCAGCGGCTACGTGAGCCTGCCCGACGCGACCGGTTCGGAGCGGCTGGTCGGCTGCTACTCGAAGATCGAGCCGCCCATGAAGGCCTACCGCGTCGGCCTGTGCGAATGGAACGACGGAGAAAGCCGCTTCGAGTCCATCGAAGTCCTGTGGGACAAGAAAACGGACGGCGGCACTGAGCCCAAGTTGCAGCCGGTGGGGCACCCGGCATTCTGGACCGCCCCGGAGGGAAAACGCTGGCTGCTCCTGGGCGATCCGTTTCCCAGCATCCGCCTGCCCGCGACCTACGAAGGCTGGCGCGACCGCCGCACCTGGGAGTCCATCGATCCCCCGCGCTCCCTGACCGGCGCCGACGGTCGCAAGATCAAGCCGCACCGGGGCTCGATCGCCTGGAATGCCTACCGCCAGCGCTGGGTCACTGTCTTCGGCGAGATCGGGGGAGATCCCTCGCCTCTCGGAGAGTTGTGGTATGCCGAAGCGGACTCGCCGCTGGGCCCGTGGGGCCGGGCGGTGAAGGTGCTGAGCCACCGTCGGCTCACCTTTTACAACCCGCGGCTGCATCCCGACCTGACTCCGGCGGGCTCGCCCATCCTGCTGTTCGAGGGCACCTACACGCACAGTTTTTCCAAGGAGACCCGCCAGACACCCCGCCACGACTACAACCAGATCCTCTATCGGCTCGATCTGGACGACCCGGCCCTGGCACCGGCACGGGAACGCTGACGCGGCGCCGATTTGGCTCGTCAAGAGTCGGGGATTTCGCTATGACCCGACGGCATGCGCCGATCGCTTCTTTTGATTCCCCTCGCCGCGGGCCTGTTTTCCCTGTTGATCGAACCCGCTCCCTCGCAGACCTCCGCTCCGGCTGCGGCGGAGCCGCAGAAGTCCCCTACCCCATCGCCGGGCAAAGCCAAGGCCAAAACCAAGGCCAAAAAGAAAGGCGGCCAGGCCGGAACTCCCCCGGCCCCGCCGGCATCGCTGGTTGGCGAGGTGCTGAAGCTGCGGCACGACAGCAACCAACTCGACTTTCCCGTCGCCACCGCAGGTGCGGATGGCACGCTGTGGTTCGCCTATGTCCAGCATGATGGTTCGGCCGACACGGTCTGGCTGGGTCGGAAAACCGACGCCGGTCTTGTGCCGGTCGCGGCTCTCTCCGAGCCCGGCATCGTTCACCAGCCCGCCCTCGCGATCGATGGAGCGGGACAGGTCTGGTGCGTCTGGGGCCAGGTCGGGCCGGATGACATCATGCAACTCCTCGCGCGCTCCTTTTCCGATGGGCAACCGGGAGAGCGCATCACCCTGGCGGCATCCGCGGGCAGCGACAGCTTTGCCGACGCCCGGACCGATGCCTCCGGGCGGGTCTGGGTGGCGTGGCAATCGCTGCGCGCCGGCGAAGGCGATGTCTTTTGTCGTTTTCTCGACCCGGAAACCAGCCAATGGTGCCGGGAAATCGCCGTGGCCACGGACCAGGGCGGCGATTGGGAGCCGCGGCTGGCTTTCGATGGGACCGACGGGGCCTGGGTGGTGTATGACAGCTCGCGGGGCAACGAGTTCAATCTCTATCTCGCTCGGATCAGCCTCGACGGCGAGGTGAAGACCCGTCCGATCGGCCATTCCCCGCGCTTCGAGGGCCGCGCAAGCATCGCCGCCTCGCGGGACGGGAAATCGCTCTGGATCGCCAGCGAGCGCGGCCGGGTGCGCTGGGGACTCGACGTGCGGGGACATGAGAATGACAAGGGCATCAACGCCCAGAAAAAGATCCTCTTCGGCCGCTACGACATCGTGGCGGAGACCTTCACCGAGATCCCGATGGGCCCGGCCGGCGAGGCGGGCAATCCGGTGAATCTGCCTGTCGTCGGAGTGGATGCTCAGGACCGGCCCTGGGTGGCCTACCGCTATTACCTCGGCCCCCGATGGGAGATCGCCGTGACGCGCCTCGATCCCAAAGCCGGCACCTGGAGCGCCCGCGCCGGACTGCCGACCAGCGCCCAAGGGCAGGACCGGCACGCTGGCTTTGTCCTCGATCGTGAGGGCGCCCTGTGGGTGAACTGGCCCAGCGACGAGCGTGAAACCAAAGCCTGCGGCATCGCCGGCGTCTATCTGGCCCGGCTCGACACCGACAAGTCGCTGCCCGTGGCCAATCCCCCGGTCACGAATGCCGATGACCCACTCGCGGAGCCCTTTTCCCCCTCCCAATCCACCCCGGAGCGCCCCGCCTACGAGCGGCATGTCTGGGATCACGACGGAACGAAATACACCCTCGTCTGGGGCGATGTCCACCGGCACACCGACGTGTCGAACTGCCGCACCGGCTTCGACGGCTGCATAAACGATCATTTTCGTTATGCCTACGACATCGCGAAGCTCGACTTCATGGGCACCTCCGACCACACCGACATCATCAAAGTCTACCACCCCTACGAGTGGTGGCACAATCAGCGGATGCACGACGCCTTCCACGCCCCGGAGCAATTCGTCTCCCTCTACGTTTACGAGCGCGAGCAGCGCTGGCCCTGGGGTCACCGGAATGTCGTCTTCGCCGAGCGGGGCGGCCCCATCGTTTACATCGCCCGGTCAAACTATCGCAACTCGCCCTGGCAGGCCACCTGGCCGGTCAAAGCCGGGCTCGGCGAGATCCAGCCGACGGAACTCTGGGAACTCCTCCGCGCCTCAGGCAAAAAGGTGGCCATCGTCAGCCACACCGGCGCCACCGGCATGGGCACCGACTGGTCCAAGTACGAGGGCCGCATCGATTATGCCTTGGAGAACTCCGTGGAGATCTTCCAGGGCGCCCGCGTCAGCTACGAGGGCCTCGGCACCCCCCAGCCCACCGTCGGCCTGCGCCCGGGAGAAAATTATACTTCCAATAGCGGCGCCGTCGATCCCCCGCCACCTGCCGTCATCGAGGATTTCGGCCAGCACAACGCCGGCGTTTACCGCAACGCTCTGGAACTCGGCCTGAAACTCGGCATTTTCGCGAGCAGCGACCACATTTCCCAACATTGCAGCTATGGCGGCGTTTACGTGAAGGAATTCACCCGCGAAGGCATCGTCGAAGCCCTCCAAGCCCGCCGCAGCATCGGCGCGACCGACAAAATCTATGTGGAATTCTCCTGCAACGGCCAGCCCCTCGGCTCCCAATTCGAGACCCGGGGCAAACCGGTCCTTTCCGTGAAAGTCGATGGCACCGCCAAGCTGAAGCGCGTCACCATTTGCCGCAACGAATCCGACCACCACGTTTTCACCCCCGGAGAATCGACCTTCGAAGCCGACTGGACCGACGAGGCGCCCCTGCCGGGTGAAAACCGCTACTACCTCCGCGTCGAGCAGGAGGACGGCAACATGGCCTGGGCCTCTCCGATCTGGGTGACGGTGAAGCCGTGAAAAGAGGAGTCCATGATGACCCAGCCAGATGATTCACCGGAAAACTTCCCTTGCGCCCCCGATGAAAGCCGGCATATTCCCCTTCTCGCCCCTGCAAAGAGGGCGCACCAGACGCGGGATGGAGCAGCCTGGTAGCTCGTCAGGCTCATAACCTGAAGGTCGTCGGTTCAAATCCGGCTCCCGCAACCAAAATAAAGCCCTGTAACTGATGAGGTTACAGGGTTTTTCTTTGGATGCTATGGCCTGGGTGAGCGGCTGGAAAATGCGCCTAAAATGCCCATTGTGACCGTTTCCATAGCGGGAAGGGTTGCCGGAAGATCCGACCAGGACACCCAGAGGTGTGGAAAATGCGCTCCCCCCCCTGTCTTCACCATGGACGCCGAATACGTCACCGCGGTGGCAGGCACGCACCTGTCGCGACAAAAGCGCTTCCCTTGCCCGCCCAACAAAGCCTATGCTTCGCCGAAGCCCACTCCAACCTCATGAACGCCACCATCACCCCCGACACCGCCACGACCTGCAATCACGATTGGGAAAAGCACGGCTTGTTCTTCGAGTATGGCAGCGCGGCGAATCCGCGCATGCCCCGGATCGCAATTGATGTGTTTCCGCCCGCACTGCATCACATCCCCGAGACGCGGATCATCCCGCTGGAACTGTCGCAGCAGCTCGAAACGAGCTATCCGGTCACCGGTCCCAGCCTGTTGGCGAATTTTATCCACATCGCCGCCGGTGAGGAACTCCCCACCGCCTGTCACGCCAGCAGCCAGGTCTTTTATGTCATCCGCGGCGCGGGATTCAGTGTGATCGACGGCCAGAAGTTGAGCTGGAAGACGGGTGATCTCTTTGCACTGCCCGTCACCGGCGAGATTCGGCATCGCGCCAGCGAGGACAGCGCCTTCTATTGGGTGCATGACCAGCCGCTGTTGGATTTCCTTGGTGCCAAGCCCAGCAGCCCGAGATTTCGCCCGCTTTATTTCTCGCGTGAGCTGCTTACCAGCGAATTGGAGAAAGTGCGGAAGGAAAACGAAGGCAAAGACAAGAACCGCAATGGCATCCTGCTGGCGAACCCCGACTGCCCGCAGACGAAGACGCTCACCCACTCGATGTGGTCGCTCTACAATTTGCTGCCCGCGCGGAGCAAGCAAAAGGCGCACCGGCACAACTCCATCGCCCTCGATTTCGCCGTGAAGGCCACGGAAGGCGTTTACACCATGATCGGCCGCGATCTCGACAGCGATGGCAACATCATCAACCCCGTCCGCGCGAACTGGGTGGCCGGCGGAGCCTTTGTGACGCCCCCCGGCTGGTGGCACTCCCATCACAACGACAGTGACGAGGACGCCATCGTCCTGCCCGTGCAGGACGCCGGTCTGCACACCTACCTGCAAACGCTCGACATTCAGTTTGCTCACGGGTATTGAGCCGAGCTTGGTGAAGGCAAAGCCAGCGAAGGCATCCCGAGGGCAGCTGTTTCCGCAGCCATTCCGGGCTTCTTCGTGCCGGGCGGGCCGCCGGACGGGAAAAATCGCCCCAGCTTCCGCCCCGCCGCCCCCGGCGCTTGCAAGGCCCGCAGATGATGCCACACTCCGAGGGCGTGCCCGGCTCCCGGCCGGTTCCGCCCCACGATTTTCCCGACACCCATTTCACCCCACCCACGGCCGCATCCCTTGAACAAAGCACCTGCGATCCTCGCCCTCGAAGACGGCACCGTATTCCACGGTACCGGCTTCGGCGCCTCGACCACCCTCTCCGGCGAGATCTGTTTCAACACCTCCATGACCGGCTACCAGGAGGTGCTCACCGACCCCAGCTACCGCGGCCAGATCGTGACGATGACCTACCCGCTCATCGGGAACTACGGGGTCAATCCCGCCGACTCCGAGAGCGCCGCCGTTCACGTGCGTGGCTTTGTCATCGAGGAACTCTGCGCCCAGCCCAGCAACTGGCGCTCCCGCGAAAGCCTCGACGACTACCTGCGCCGCCAGGGCATCCCCGGCATCGAAGGCGTCGACACCCGCGCCCTCACCAAGCGCCTCCGCGTCGCCGGAGCCATGCGCGCCGCCCTCTGCACCGATGGCTCCCTCGATGCCGCCGGTGCCATCGCCCGCGCCCGCGACACCGCGCCCATGGAGGGCTCGGACTTCGTCAGGGAAGTCACCACCCCCGATGGCTACCGCTGGGATCCCGAGGACACCGAGAGCCGCCTCTGGACCATCCCGAATCTGTCCGAAAGTGCCCCCAGCGTCACCGGTCCCGACGGTCAGACCCTGCGCCCACTGCCCGCGCCGCGCTACCACATCGTCGCCTACGACTTCGGCATCAAACGCAACATCCTGCGCAGCCTGCGGCAGCAGGGCTTCACCGTCGATGTCG
This sequence comes from Verrucomicrobiales bacterium, assembly GCA_016795505.1. Taxonomy (GTDB): domain Bacteria; phylum Verrucomicrobiota; class Verrucomicrobiia; order Verrucomicrobiales; family DEV007; genus JAEUHH01. The sequence continues at coordinate 22,208 of JAEUHH010000044.1, forward strand.
TCAATGCCCGCACCCCGGCCTCCGACGTGTTGGCGCGGAATCCCGACGGCGTTTTCCTCTCCAATGGCCCCGGCGATCCGGCTGCGCTCGACTACGTCCACGCCGAGATCCGCCAGATCATCGGGAAAAAGCCCGTTTTCGCCATCTGTTTGGGCCACCAGATCCTCGGCCACGCCTTTGGCGGAAAGACCTTCAAACTCAAATTCGGCCACCGCGGCGGCAACCAGCCGGTCAAGGACCTGCGCAACGGCAAAGTCGCCATCACCTCGCAGAACCACGGCTTTGCCGTCGATCCCGACTCCCTGCCGTCGAACGTCGAGGTCACCCACATCAACCTCAACGACGGCACCGTCGAGGGCCTCAGCCACCGCGACCACCCCGTTTTTTGCGTCCAATACCACCCCGAAGCTGCCCCCGGACCGCACGATGCCGGCTATTTCTTCGAGGAATTCGCCAAAATGATTGATTCCACCCGCTGAATCACCTTAAACTCCGGGCTGCCATGCCGAAACTCACGATTCACCTTCCCGACCAGGAGCCCCTCAAAGTAGGCTTCGAGGACCAGATCGAGGTCGCCATCGGTCGCGCCGCCGACAATGACATCGTCGTGCCCCACGACTCCATGTCCGGCCACCACGCCCAGTTCAAGCTCGCCGGCGACCAGTATCTCCTGGTGGATCTCGACTCGACCAACGGCACCTTCCTCGATGGCGCGCCCGTCTCCCAGACCGCCCTCTACAATGGCGCCCGCATCACCTTCGGCCGCGTCGAGGCCGACTATGAGTGCGAAGAAACCGCTGGCGTCGAGGAGGAGGAAGTCGCCGGCGACGACTTCGGCAGCAGCAGCGGCAGCGGCTACGAGACCAGCATCCACGCCGCCATCGCCGCCCAGTCTCTCCGACCCGCGAATTTCAAGAACCTCTCCCCCGTCGAGCGCGTCGAGAAAAAGGACGGCTTTGCCAAAGTCGCGATGCTCATCGGCATCGTCGGCATCCTCGCCGCGGCGGGTCTGGCCGGTCTGGCTTACCTGATGAAGCTGCCCTCCTGAGACCGAGACCGCAGGCGCCCGCGGCGACCCGGCAGCGAGCCCCTTTCCCCGCACCGCCGCGTCGGGGGGAGGAATATTTGCCTTGCCTTCGCTGCCCTGCCTTTCCCCGAGTCCTCCGATTCCCCATTTTCTGCAAAACCATCACTCACCTGCCCAAAAAATGCCCAATATCGTGGTCACCGGCGCCCAATGGGGCGATGAAGGAAAAGGCAAGATCGTCGACTGGCTCACCGAGAGCACCGACGTCGTCGTCCGCCCCCAGGGCGGCAACAATGCCGGCCATACCGTGATCAGCGGAGGCGAAAAGTACATCCTCCACCTCATCCCCAGCGGCATCCTCTGGCCGGGCAAGCGCTGCGTCATCGGCAACGGCGTCGTGATGGACCCCGTCGCCCTGCTCAAGGAAATCGATGGCCTCGCCGAGAAAGGCATCGCCGTCACCCCCGAGAATCTCAAGATCTCCGACCGCGCCCACCTCGTGCTGCCCTACCACCGCGAGATGGACGCCCTGCGCGAGGCGAAACTCGGCGATGGCAAAATCGGCACCACCAAGCGCGGCATCGGCCCCACCTACGCCGAGAAGATCGAACGCACCGGTCTGCGCGTCCACGATCTCTACGATCCCATCCGCTTCGCCGAGCGCGTCAGCGCCAAGGTTGCCGAGTGCAACGTGCTGCTCGCCGCCATCGGCGAGGCCCCGCTCGATGCCGAGACCATCGGCCGTGAAGTCCTCGCCGCCGGTGAGCGCCTGCGCCCCCATGTCTGCAACACCGTCAAAGTGCTGCACGACGCCATCGCCGCCGGCTCCAGTCTGTTGTTCGAAGGCGCCCAGGGCACCTATCTCGACGTCGATTTCGGCACCTATCCCTTCGTCACCTCGTCGAACACCACCTCCGGCGGCGCCTGCACCGGCTCCGGCGTCCCGCCGCAACGCATCGATCAGGTCATCGGCGTGGCCAAAGCCTACACCACCCGGGTCGGCTCCGGTCCCTTCCCCACCGAGGACGACACCTGGAGCGACACCCTGCACGGCATGGGCCGCGAGTTCGGCGCCACCACCGGCCGCAAGCGCCGCTGCGGCTGGCTCGACCACGTGCTGCTCCGCTATGCCACGATGGTCAATGGCATCGACGCCCTCGCCGTCACCAACCTCGACGGCCTCGACGCCCTCGCCGAGATCCCCGTCTGCACCCATTACCTCATCGATGGCGAGCGCCACGACCTGCCGCCCGCGGCCATCGGCGATTTCGAGAAGATCCAGCCCGTTTACGAGACCCTGCCCGGCTGGCAGACCCCCATCGATGGAGCGAAATCCCTCGCCGACCTGCCAAAAAACGCCCGCGCCTATCTCGACCATCTGTCCGCCGCTCTGGGCGTGCCCATCACCCTCGTCGGCGTGGGCCCCGACCGCGAGCAGACTCTGGTGGCGTGAACCGGCCGCTCCGCCGGGCGCGGCTTTTTCGATCAGACCCTGTTGCCTCTCCGATGATACCCTGTTGACTCGGAGACCCAACCCTGTTCCTCTGTCGGTCCGCCCGTCCGCCCGTCCCCCATGGCCGCCACGAATCCCGTCGATCCCGCCTGCGTCCCCCGGCACATCGCCATCATCATGGATGGCAATGGCCGCTGGGCCGAGGAGCGCGGTCTGCCCCGCCGGGAGGGACACCGGGCCGGCGCTGATTCCGTGCGCGCCTGTGTCGAAGCCTGCGGCGATCTCGGCGTCGAGTTCCTGACCCTCTACGCCTTTTCCTCGGAGAACTGGAAGCGCCCCAAGACCGAGGTCGATGCCCTGATGCGCCTGCTGGAGGCCTTTCTGAAGGACAAAACCAAGGAAATGCAGCAGCAAAACGTCCGGCTCCAGGCCATCGGACGCCTCGACCTGCTGCCCGAGCGCTGCCAGAAGCAGTTGCACCGATCGATCGAACAAACGGCGGAAAATACGGGATTAACTCTCGTTTTGGCACTGAGTTATGGCTCTCGCGAGGAAATCGTCGACGGCGTGAAAAGCGTGGTCCGGGCCGTGCGCGAGGGCCACATCGACGAGGCGATGATCACGCCCGATCTTTTCGGCAAGCACCTCTACACTCGTTACTATCCCGACCCGGACCTGCTCATCCGGACCTCCGGCGAGATGCGGATTTCGAATTTCCTTCTCTGGCAGATCAGCTACGCCGAGATGTACATCACCCGGACCCTGTGGCCGGACTTCCGCCAGGACGATCTGAAGGCCGCGGTGGCCGACTACGCGCGCCGCAATCGCCGATTCGGCGGGCTGTGAGCCGCCCCCGCCCCGACGCGGCTTTTTGAGTGGCAGCCACTTGGCTTTCCCAGCCTCCCAGCCGCCCGGGCAGCGGGAAAGTTTCGCTTCGCAATCCGCGTTCGCGCCAGTATTGTCCCGCTTTTCCGTCTCCTCTGCCCATGCCCGAAACCGAGCATCAAACTGTAGTCATCGCCGATCCCGACGCCGATTTTCTGGCTTGGGGATCGAAACACCTCGGCGCCAAAACCATCGAGATCGTCACCACCGGACGCGCCGACGAGGCCCTGAAGCTGTTCGTCGATCGGCGGGCCGATCTCCTCATCGCCGAGCTGCACCTGATGCCCTTCGACGGGGTGGAATTGCTCAAACGGGTACGGATGCAACTGCCCAACGCGATGGTGCTGCTGAACGGCTCCATTTCCTCCACCAACACGCTGATCGAAGCCATGCGTCTCGGCGCTTTCGATGTGCTGCGCAAGGAATCGCTCGCCTTCGAACTCCGGCCGGCCGTCGAGAAGGCCCTCCAGGCCGCCGAGCAGACCCGCCTCGCCACCGTCGCCGCCACCGAAAAGCCGGCCCGCGAGACCAGTTCCGACCTCATCATCGGCCGCTCGCCGGCGATGCAGGATGTCTTCAAATTGATCGGCCGCGTCGCCCGGGCCGACGCCCCGGTGCTCATCACTGGCGAGAGCGGTGTCGGCAAGGAAGTCGTCGCCAATGCGGTGCACAAATTCAGCCGCCGGGCCAATGGTGAGTACGTGGCCATCAACTGCGCCGCCATTCCGGGCAATCTGCTGGAGAGCGAGCTGTTCGGCCACGAAAAGGGCGCCTTCACCGGTGCCGTGAGCCAGCGTATCGGCCGCTTCGAGCAATGCGACGGCGGCACGCTGTTCCTCGACGAGATCGGCGACATGCCGCTGGAGATCCAGAGCAAGCTGCTGCGGGTGCTCCAAAGCGGCGAATTTTCCCGGGTCGGGGGCAACCAGACCCTGACCTCGAATGTCCGCATCCTCGCGGCGACGAACAAGAACCTCGAAGCCGAAGTCGAGGGCGGCCGGTTCCGCGAGGACCTCTTTTACCGGCTCAATGTCGTGCGCATCCACATCCCCCCGCTGCGCCAGCGCCGCGAGGACATCCGCCTGCTCGCGGAGCATTTCCTGAGCCGGATGGGTGAGGGCGGCGTCGGGAGGCGGATGCAGTTTTCGGCCGAAGCCATCGACTTGCTGGAGCACCACGACTGGCCGGGGAATGTCCGCGAGTTGGAAAATACCATCCAGCGGGCCTGCGTGCTGGCCACCGGCAATGTGCTGCTCCCCCGCGATCTGCCGCTCGGGCGGGTGCCGCGCCTCGGTCACCGGGAGGCCTCCCTGACGGGCCGGAAGCCGGATGCGATGCCGTCTCTGGAGATGGCGGCGAAGGCTTTCCTCGCCAACGGCGGCGACGACGGCCCCCTCGTCAGCGCCGAACGGGAAATCGTGAAAGCCGCTCTGGCTGCCGCGCCCGACGACGAAGCCGCCGCTGCCAAGTCGCTCGGCATCACCGCCGCCGCCCTGAAAAAGCGCCGGGCACAACTGGGACTTTCCTGAGAGACAGCCGACCGGAATCAGGCATAGTGAAAATCCCTTTTCATGACGCCCGAGGAAAGAGCTGAAGTCATCGCCTGGATCCAGTCGGAACATGCCCAGCGCCGGGCATTGAACATCCATGCCGTCAAACGGCGCCGCCCCGACCTGCTGGCGAAAGTCTACGAAGTCCGGCCCTACTGGGGCTGGCGACAGGCGCTCGAGGACGCCGGCGTGCCCTACTCAGAGATCAAGGTCGAGCTGCTCAAGAAGGTGCGCTGCGCGATCTGCGGCTTCGAGGGAGCCGAGCTGGCCTCGCACCTCAACAGCCGGCACGGCCTGACCGGGGCGCAATATCACGAGCAGTATCCCGGCGCCGAGGTGTCCGCCGAGCGCCAACGGGCCAAACGACGGAGAAAGGGCCGCCTGTCCCTGTCCCACTGGGAGCCCCTCTACTCCGACGAATACATCATGGATCGGGTCTGGCAGCACCATCTCCGCGGCCACCCGCTCAATACCACCTGGGTTTACCGGAACGATCTCAACCTGTGGCAGCACATCCACCGTCAGGGTCGGAATTGGGAGGCTTTCGTCACCGACCTGGGCATTCCCTACCCCAAGGCCTGCGCCGTGGCCGTCCACGCCCCCGAGCCGGACGAGACGCTGGCCCGGCTCCGATCCTTGAGCGCCGAGCTGGGCCAGGCTCCCACCTACGCCTGGTTGGAGAAAAACGAGCCGAACCTCGCCTACGCGGTCCGCAAACACTTCGGCCGCATCCGGGCCGCCCTGCAACAAGCCGGACTCGTCGCACCCAAGCGAAAGAAGGCCCCCCGACGGGCCATGGGCGAGGACGAGGCCCTGGAGCGGATTCGCGTCCTGATGCAGGAGGGCGTGGTCATCACCCCGGAGGTCATCCGCGTCCGCGAGTCGCGCCTCCACGGGGCGATTTCCCGACTGCTGGGCGGCTATCCCGCCGTGCGGCGTCGGGTCGGCGCGCACGATCCCGCCCGCCCTCAACTGCCGCGATTGTCGCCCGAGGAAGTGAAGACCCGCATCCGGGAGCGCGCCGCTGCCGGCCTCGGCCTGCGCCATCAGGATATCAGGAAGGGTCCACACCGCGACACGGGTCTCATCGAATCGATCATCACCCACTACGGCACGCTGGCTAAGGCCGTGACCGCCGCCGGCCTGCCGGTGGAGAAAAGCAGCCAGCGCCGCAAGCGAGAGCGCCGCGAGTGGGTCATCGAGACCATTCGCCGACGCCATTCAGAAAAGCTGCCCCTGCACCATCAAACACTCGCCACCGAGGAGGGCGGCCCGGAGTTGATGAAACAAGGTCACATCGCCTTCAACTCGTGGCGGAAGGCCCTCGCCGCCGCCGGCGTCGAAGCCGAATCGCCTACGGCCGAAAAGGACCGCGCCCGGGAAGAGGAGAAAATCCGGCGCGCTGCCGAGAGAAAGCGCGCCGCCGCCGCCCGAGAGCAGGCCAAAGCCAGGAAGAAGGCTGCCCTCGCCAAAAAGCGGGCCGCCCAGGCCCTGAAGCGGGCTCAGGCCAAAGAACAAGCCGCCAAAGCCAGGGCCGAAGCCAAAGAACAAGCCGCCAAAGCCAGGGCCGAAGCCAAAGAACAAGCCGCCAAAGCCAGAGCCGAAGCCAAGGAACAGGCCGCCAAGGCCAGGGCCGAAGCCAGAGAACAGGCCGCCAAGGCCAAGGCCGAAGCCAAAGCGCTCACGAAAAAATCCGCCGCCCCAAAGGCCCGCCGTTCCTCGGAGAAAAAGACGCCCCAACAGCGCCCGCCGGCCGCTCCGAAAGTCTCCGCCCCCAAGCCGCCGGAGATCATCCACCCGCCGGAGACCGTGCTGGCTTGGCTCAAAAAGCGCCGTTCCCAGGGGCAGCCCCTCATCCGGAAGGCCCTGTGGGCTGGCTCCGCCGCCGATCGCGACTGGGTGCGGGCCGCCGAACGCGCCTTTGGATCGTGGCGACTGGCCCTGCGCGCCGCCGGCATCGACGGCCAAGGTGTTCTGCCCTCGCGGGAGAAAATCATCGCCGAGATGCGGCGGCTGGCGAAAATCGACAGCGAATTACTCTCCGTGTCCGGCCTGCTCAGCGGCGACCTCAACCGGCGTCGGCTGCACCGGGCCATCATGAAAGAATTCGGCTCGCTGCAAACCGCCTGGGTCGAGGCCGGCCTCGTCAGTGAGTCGCCGCTGCCTTCGATCATTCGCGGACGCGGACGACCGCCCGGCAGCAAAAACAAGCCGAAATCCCGGTCCCGAGACGACGAACCCGACTTCGACGACGCCCACCTCGATGTCATCGCGCGCATCCGGGCCCGGGCCGCGTCCGGGGCACCAATGCGCTATCAGGCGATGGTATCGGGGCCCATCGCGCGCCGCGACCCAGACCTCTACCGCGCCGCCACCCGGCTTTTCGGCGGCTGGAAACAGGCCCTGCGAGCCGCCGGCGTGCCCGTCCGGTGAGGCACGGCCTCGAACGATCGCTCCCGGTTTTCCCGATTTATCGTATCCACGGCACCCAGTCGGCCCGCAGTAAGGCCAGCAGAGCCGTCACCACGGCCACAGCCAGCAGCGTGGAGTAAAACACCACCGCCGCGGCGAACCGGCTGTCGCCTTTGAACTCATGGGTCACCAGCGCCGCATTCACCGCCGTCGGCGAGGCCGCGCCGAGGATCAGCACCGCGGCAAATTCTCCCCGGAATCCGAACAGCCACACCAGCCCGAGCGCCACCAGCGGCCCTCCGATCAGCCGGATGCCCAGCGCCCAGGCCAGCCGCGAACCCACCCGCGGCGGGCGGGTCTGCGACAGTTGCACCCCGAGCGTGATCAGGGCAAAGCCCACCAGCGCATCCGCCAGATAGCCGAGCGGTTTCCACAGCCAGACCACCTCCTGCACCGGCAGTTCCAGCCGCCGCACCGTCACCGCCGCCAGGATGGCGTATATCGACGGCTGACGCAGAATCGGCAGCAGACGACGCCAGGCCGGCTTCTTCTCCCGGGCGCCATTCTCCCCCGAGTCCAGATGATCCGCCTGCAGACTCGCCAGCAGGATGCCGAGGGTGAACATCGAGACATTCATCGTCGCCAGCACGAAGACCTGCACCACCGGTCCCGTCTGTGGATAGGCCAGCGCCATCAGCGGGATGCCCCAGTTGCCCGAGTTGTAAAACATCGTGCCCAACTGCATCGCGATCCGCTCCTGCGGCGACCGCGCCACCGCCCAACTCGCCAGGCCCATCGCCACCAGCACGCAGAGGGTGAAGCCGATCACCTGCAAGCCCACCCCGTCGCTCAGCTCCGAGGTCGTGAGCCGGACAAAGATGAAAGCCGGGACAAACAGGTAAAGATTCAGCTTCACCAGCGTCTCGATGCTGAGCCGGAATTTCCGGTCCATCCCCCACCCCACTCCCATCACCAGCAGCAGCGGCAGGCAGATGTCGCGCAGGATTCCGACGAGCATGGCAGTCATGGCGTGACGAAAGAGGTGGGAAAAAAATCAGGCCAGCAACAGCCGCAGCCCGGCGACCAGCGAAAAGCCGTAGAGTAGCCACTCGAACACTCGCTGCGGCACGATCCGGATGAGCCGCCGCCCCAGCAGGATGCCCGCCGCGATGCCCGGCAACAGGATGGCGTCGAGGGTGAGCGACCGGGCATTGATCAGCGCCAGATCGACCAGCAGCGGCACCTTGATCACATTGACCAGCAGGAAAAACCGCGCCCCCACCCCGAGGAATTCCTCCTTCGCCATCCGGTGCACCAGCGCGTAGATCGAGTAGACCGGCCCCGCCGCATTGGCCAGCATCGTCGCCACCCCGATGGTCCCGCCGCTGAGCCATCGGAAAAAGCGCGAGTCCGGCAGATGCTCCAGAAAGGACCGCCGGTACTCCCGCATCAGTTGCAGCCCCAGCATCGCGAGGATGATGCAGCCGATGGTGCGGCGCGCCATCTGGTCGTCCAGTCGTCCCAACCAGAAAAAGCCCAGCAGCACCCCCAGCAGCGTCGGCACCAGCAGCGGCCAGACCTGGCGCCAGCTCGCGTGACGGCGGAACAGCGGATACACCGCCAGATCACACACGATCAGGAGCGGCAGGATGATGCCGACCGACTCCTTCGCCCCGAACAACTCGGCCACGATGAGCACATTCACGATCGCCAGCCCGGGAAAGCCCGTTTTCGCCACCCCGAGGCAGAAGGCTCCCAGCATCGCGATCGCGATGGCTTGCGGAGAAAATTCGATGGCCGCCAGAAACGTCATGCATTCACACGCCCGACCCGCCAGGGCCCGGGGACGCACCAGCAACCCGATATTTCCCCCCAGCGCAATGAAAAACATGCCCCCGCCGCCGCCAATTTCGGCACCTTCCGATGAGACCCTGTCTGATCGCCGATCAAAGAGGGTCTCATCGCCGATGCAACCCTGTTGCATCGGAAAACCACCGCCCCGATCGGCCCGGAAAGCCCACCCAACTCCCGCCCGGCCTCTCGGGGAAATTTCCCAACGCCGGGAAATTCAGCTTTTCCCGATGATTTGTCCGTGCTACAAGACGGCCATGCGAAACGGAACACAAACACCCCTACTTCCTCTCACCGGCGCCTTTCTCCTGGCGCTGACGGCTGCCGGCTGCGGCAATCGCAAGGCTCCCCCGCCGATCGAGCCGGCTCCCTCGCCGGTCACCCCGGCGGCCACGGCTCCGGCGACCTCCGCCGCGGCGCCCAGTCAGCCGGAACCCTTCTCGCTGAAGCCGGGCGAGCAACTGGTCCCCCACAAGGTGGCCAAGGGAGAAAGCCTCTGGGTGCTCGCCCAGAAATACAACACCCGCGTCTCCCGGATCAAGGCCGCCAACGGCATGACCTCTGACATGATCACCGAGGGCAAAACCCTGCAGATCCCGACCACCGGCGGTGGCGCCGGTGATCCCGTGGCCGCCCCGGCTCCCGCGGCTCCTGCTCCGGCGGCCGTGACGCCGATTCCGGCTCCGACGGCTCCGGCTCCGAATCTGTTCCAGCCCGCTCCCGCCCCGGCTCCGGCCGCGCCTGCTCCCGCAGCACCAGCCCAGGGCGCGGCGCCGTCGCTGAATTTCGGCAATCCGGCTCCAGCCGCTCCCGCCCCGGCGGCTCCGGCTGGCGGCGGTATCAAGATTCAGGACAACTGATCGGGCGATCGGCCCCTTCCTTTTGGGTTCAAAGCCGGCGGAGCGATCCGCCGGCTTTTTTTGCGTCCATTTCACCGCAACAGTGGAATTTAGGCTTGCGGAATCGATTGAATCTGAGCAGCATCGGTTGACCGATGGCCCGACTCCACCATGCTGACGCCTGAGCAGACTCATCTGCTGGGGTGGTTCCGCGAACACGCCGCCAGCCAGCGTGCGGCCGGCTTTCCGGGTCGGGCGCTGCGGGTGGTGACGGGAGCGCTGGGCCTGGCCCGCCGCCATCTGTCGCGGGACGCCAGTGCGGAGGAGCGGCTGATCCTGTTTTCCCTGCTCGCCGACGCGGGCCGCCTGCTGCTGGAGTGCGGCCATGCCCATCAGGCGGAGCCGGATCTGCGGCTCGCCCTGGACCTCGCCGCCGACGAGACGCTGGCGGTGCCACCGGCCGCGTGGGCGGACCTGCGGCAGTATCTGGGTGCCGCGCTCGACGCCCAGGGTCGCGAGGAGGAGGCGGCAGAGCAGTTTGTCCTCGCCCTCGACCTGCTGGAGACGCTCGATCCGCCGCCGCTGGCCAGCATCGCGGGCGTGGCAAACAATCTGGGCATGATCCGCCGCGGCCAGGGTCGTTTCGAGGAGGCGGCGGCGCTCTACCGTCGCGCCCAGGAGATCTACGAGGCGATGGGCCCGCCTCACGCCCTCGATCTGGCGACGATCTGCAACAATCAGGGCTCGCTCTTCTGGGCGTGGAGCCAGCCGGATCTGGCGCGGGACTTTCACCTCGTGGCGCTGAAATTGCGCCGCGACGCGCTGCCGCGGACGCATCCCGACATCGCCCAGAGTGCTTCGAATCTGGCGGCGGTCTATCACGATACCGGCGATTTCGACCGCGCGGGCCGGAATTACCTGCGGGCGCTGGAGATCCTGGCCCATCACCTGCCGGAACAGCAGGAAACCTATGAGATCGTGGCGCAAAACTACGCCGATCTGCTGGAACAGTCAGGCCGGGCAGGCCGGGCCGATCGCCTGCGCCACCGCACCCGGCAGAAGCTCCTCAAAGCCCGCGAACGGGCGGCGGATCGGCTCTGACCGGGGAATCAGGCGCCGAATTCCTCCGAATAATCGTCGATGGCGGCCCGGATCACCTTTTCGGCATGCTCGCGTCCGTAAGCCGGCCCGATGGACACGTCGGACTCGCGACCCGGAATGAGCTTGTAGGTCTGGAAGTAGTGGCGCAGGCGCTCCACCAGCACGGGCGGCAGTTCGGAAATGTCGTGGGTATCCCGCCAGACGGTGTCATTGAGCAGGACGGCGATCATTTTGTCATCGGCCTCCCCCCCGTCGAGCATGGGCAGACCACCGACGACGCGGGCGGCCACGATGATCTCGCCACGGGAGATGGGACGCTCGGACAACACGCAGATGTCGAGCGGGTCTCCGTCGCCGCCCTTGGGGGCCTGCATCAGTTTGCCCACCCGATCGCCGCAATAGGTCCGCGGGATGAACCCGTAGAGGGAGGGCGGCTGCGACGAGGTGCGCTGGGGACGATCGACGCGGATGTAGCCGGTCTCCTTGTCGATCTCGTATTTCACGAGGTCGAACGGGGTCAGCTCAATGTAGGCGTGGACCTCCGACGGAGGATTGGGGCCGATGCCGAGGCCGTGCCACGGATGGGGACGCCAGCGATAAAAGGGGGACGGGAAGGTCATGCGGGACACGCCGGGAAAGCCACGGCTCGGACTGGAAATACTAAACTTCAGTTAATCAATTTCGTCCAACGGCACTTGGCTTTCCCGACCGATTTTTTTCGTCCGGGTCCCTCGCGATCGATCGGCAGAGGCGGGATCGGTCAGTATCGGCCCACGTCCCAGAGTCCGTCGGTGCTGGAGCCGGAGGGATCGTAGGCCGATCCGCCACTGCTCGCCACTGGGGGGATGACGTTGATATTGATCGTGAGGGCACTGCCGTTGATGGCCTCAATCGTGGGAATCGCGGTGGCTCCCCCGGTGAGATACGGCACCAGGTCCGCCGATGTCACGTCGGCGATGCGCCGGGTCGGGTTGTCGGCGAGGTAGCTTTTCTGCGCGACATAGACGTTGCGCAGTTCGATCGAGGCATTGCGGGCCTTCTTCCAATCGCCGACACCGGAGGCGGTGTAGACGACGACGGCGGCGAGCGACATCATCAGGGCGAGCGTGAGGCTCATCTCGATGATGGTCATGCCGCGCCGGGTGCGGGTCGGATGTTGGTAGTGTCTGGAGTTCATGTTCGTGTGTTTCGGGTGTTGGGAAAAAAACGGGAGATCGGCAGCCGTGATGCGGACTTGACCAGACGAGCCGGTCTGAGCGGATCACTTCACGCGGTCGATCTCGTAATTTTTGTGGAAGACCTTGGCGTCCTCCTCCTTCTCGGCGATGACTTCCTCGGTCTTCTCCTCATCCATGAGCGCGGCCCAGATCTTTTGGGGAGCTCCGGAGATGGCGAAAACGAAGCCCATGAACCCGAACAGCACCCACACCATCGTAAAGGTGAAGCTCTTGTGGGGATTGTTGAGGTATTTCGTGTACCACGCCTCCAGATCATCGACCCGTGAGGTGTAGGTGATGTTCTGCATCTCGAGGGCCTCCACCAGGTCCTTCAAGATCGCCTCGGACCGGGTGGTGAGCTTGTAGAGGTAGCGTCCCCCGCTTTCTTCGGGGGCTTCCTCGACCAGGAGGCCGAGAGGCAGGCGGTCGGGCAGGGTGTTGCAGTACACCCGGTTGATGTAGACGAATCGGCGGCGAAGCCAGAGGTCCAGTTGGGTTTGTTGCATGTTCTTGGTTGGTTTGGAGTCGTTGCCGGGGCTTCTTTTTGCAGGCGTCACATGCCGCTGTTCATCATCTTCGGTCCCATCAGGAAGATGGGCAGGAAGGCGCCGATGAAGACGATGGAGATGAGCACCGAAGCCAGTGCGAGGGAGAGGAAATTGATGGCGGCGGTGAATTCGGCGATGAGCTGGTTGACCTCCTCCTCATACATGTTGGTGAGCAGATCCAACTGCATTTCCAGCGATGAGGATCGTTCGCCGATGGAGACCATGTGGCACACCTGGGCGTCGCAGGAGGTGAATTTCTTCAAGGCCTCGGAGAAGGGCAGGCCGGAATTCTTGTAGCGCAGCCCCGCCTCGATCAGCTCCTGACACAACTGGGTGCCCTTCAGGGACTGGGCGGCGATCTCGATGGACCGGGCCAGGGTGATCCCGTTGGAGTGGAGCATGTTCAGGGTGCCGAGGAACATCATCTGCCGCATGCCCATGACGAGCTTGCGAAGCAGCCGCCATTTGGCCATGGCCATGTTCAGGACGAAGCTGCGGGCCTTCTCCACGAACATGAACAGGGCTCCGGTGCCGAGCATGCCGAAAATGATGATGGGCCAGATCTTTTTGACGACGTGGCTGATTTTGAAGAGCTGCTTGGAGAACGGGTCCGGCTCCTGCTTCACGTCGTTCAGCAAGCCCTCGACCTGCGGCACGATCTTCAGCTGGGCGACGATGAAAAGGCCGATCAGGGCGCTGATGATGATGCCCGGCAGGATGGTGGCCTTCCGCATCTTGGAGCGGAACTCATTCTCCTTGGTCAGCCGGTGCGAGATGGACTCGAAGGCCTTGTGGATCTGACCGGAGTCGGTGCCGGCCCGGACCAGGCTGATGAATTTGTCGTCGAACTTGTTGGTCTTTTCGAAAGCGACGTAGGTGGGCGCGCCGGCGTCGATCTGGGCCTTGATCTCATTCAGAGTTTTGCGGACCTCGGCGTTGGGATGACCGTGGGCGTAATACTTGAGGGCATCGGAAGTATTGATCTGGGCTCGGAGCATGGAGGACATGCCGCGGCAGAGCTTGATCAGTTCCTTGCGCGGGAACCGGCTTTTCGATTTGATGCTGGAAAAGAGACCGGCCTGTCGTTTTTCCTCGCGGGCGCGGTCCAGTTTGGCCGCCCGTGCGAGTTTCGCGGCTTGGGCGGCGCCCATTTTGGCCTGTCCGGCCTGACCTTGTTCGATGGCGTTCATGGGAGGGGGAATCTGTCGGTTGAAAGGATCAATCGGTGCTCATGTCGATCACCTTGCGCAGGGCTTCGAAGTCGGTCTTGCCGTCGCGGACCATCTTCAGGCCACTGTTCTTGAGCGACGGCAGGACGCCCTGTTTGCGGACGGCCAACTCGAGTTCGTAGGGGCTGAGCGTGCCTTTCGACAAGGCGTCGGACCATTCGGCGGTGACGGGAATGATCTCGAGGATGGCAGTACGGCCCGAGTAGCCACGATGCTGACACTCCGGGCAGCCTTCCGGGCTCTTCTCGAAAAACTCGATGTTCAACCACTCGTCGCCGAGATTGAACTTCTTCTGCTCGTGGGGCGTCACACCGGGACGGCGCACCTTGCAATAGGGGCACAGCATCTTGACCAATCGTTGGGCGCAGGCGGCCTTCAGCGTCTGGGCGATCTTCCATCGCTCGATGCCGAGCTGCTCGAAACGCTCGATGATCTGCGAGGCGCGCGGACAGTGAATGGTGGTGAGCACCTTGTGGCCCGTGATGGCGGCCTCGATGGCTAGTTCGGCAGAGTCAAAGTCGCGCACCTCCCCCATCAGGATGATGTCCGGGTCGCTTCGCATGAAGCTCGTGATCATCGGCTTGAACTCGGCGCTGCTTTTCAGGTCGCAGTGAATGACGCCCTGGATTTCATCCTCCACGGGGTTTTCGAGGGTCAGGATGTTGTCCTCGGGGCGGTTGAGTTCACGAAGAATGGCATTCAGCGTCGTCGATTTGCCCGATCCGGTGGGTCCCGACATGACGATGATCCCGGCGGGAATGGCCATCACCTTTTCCAACTCAAACAGGGTGCCGGAATCGAAAGCCAGCGAGCCCATGCCGAGCTTGGCCTCGAAGTGGCTTTTGTCGAGGATACGCATCGTCACGTGGTAACCGCGGTAGGTGCGGTGACGCTCGTAGCGGATGTCGATGCTGCGCCGCATGTAGGAGACAGTGAAGCGGCCGGAAATGCCGGGGCGCTTTTGCCGCTCCTCGGGCGCGAGGCCCATCAGGTTGAGCATGAAGGCGTCGAGCCGGTCGCGAAGTTTCATCGGGATCTCATGCTTTTCCCGCATGTCGCCATCGATCCGGTAGCTGTAGTGGATGCGCTCCTTCTCGCACTTGATGTGCACGTCGGAGGCATGGCCCTTGATGGCCTCGCTCATCATCTGGGCGACGAATTGGGTGAGCGGCTCCTCGTAGGTCGTGGTGACATTGAAGTCGGCGATGTCATCCGACTCTTCGTCAACTTCGATCGACTCCAGCTCCGACTTGGTCGGTCCAGAGACCTTGGAGACGCTCTCGATGACCTTGGTGATCTCGGAGACCGGGGCGAGGAACTTGACGATCTCGAGATCGGGATACTTCTGGGCGCAGATGTCCTCGGCGATCGGGTCCCAGGGATTGGCGATGGCGATGAAGAGCTGGGTGTCGTCGCGGCGGAGCGGGACGAACATCCCGCGATTCATGATGCCGGGGTCGTTCTGCTCCAGCAAGGGACGCTCGACAAAATCGCGGATCTTCAAAAAGACCGGGATCGAATTGAGGTTGCCGATCGCGGCGAGGATACGGGCGGCGGAGCATTTCCGCACCACGTCCTCCTTGGGACGATCCCGCAGAGCCGGATCGTACTCCGCCAGCTTGTTGACGATCGAGTTGACGATCGTCTCATTCAGGTCGATGCCGATGTTCAGGTTCATGCGCCGAAGTGTTTTTCACAAAGCCAGGTCCAGGCGTTGGAACTCGTGGTCATCACGAAGACAAAGGGACGGATGCCGGCGTCCTTCTCGATCTGCTTGCTGATCAGCAGACCGGCGGCGGCGGCCGTCACGGGATTCACCGAGGCGACGGTGATGAAATCCTTCTCATGCCGCTGGATGATCGGACACATCAGTGTGCTGCAGATCTCGAAAACCCGCGGCAGCGACTGGTAGAGTTCGATGGGCATCTCGGTGAGCTGGGCAAAGCCGCAATGGCTGATCCGGCCGCTGATTGCGGTGGTCATGACCCGGGTCAGGTTGCGGATCTCGCGGACCGCCTTTTCATCCTTCGATTCCAGCTTGATCCAGACGAGAAAGGCCAGGATGTCCAGGATGCTGGCGCGGTCCGGCAGGTCATTGATGTAGTAGCCAAATGACTGGAGGATGCCACCGGCCTCGGCCTCATTCAGGTACTCCGCCCGGACCAGGTGCCGCATCGACACTTCACCGCACCGGTAGGCTTGGGCGCGGAGTCGCTGGGCAAAGCTGGCCTCAGCGATCTCGTGCCCGCCCTGGTGGGCGGAGGGGCCGGCGGAGTTCTGCTCGGTGGCATCGAGAACGACTTCACCGTAGATCGAACCCCGGTTCGGAGGCGTGGCCGCCCCCTCCCGGTCCACCCCTTGCTGGCCCAGGCCTATGAGTACTCGTCGTGACATGATTGCGGCGTCCTTTCTTCAGGGCTGGCGTTTCTTGAACAAATTGCCGAGCAATCCCTTTCGTTGCGGCGCAGCTGCGGGAGCGGGCGCCGGCTCCGAGACCACTTCGACCATGGTCCCACCGTCGCGGATGCCCGGCTCATCCCGCACATCCCACTCGGGGAGATTCACCGGATGGTCGGGGTCCAAGGGATTCGAGGGCGGCGCCTGGGGATAGGCATTGACCGCGTTACCGAGGGTCCAGCCCAGATTGGACTCGTAGTTGCTGCCTGGATTGCGCCGATCCGGCCATTTGTGATCGTTGGGCAGCACGTGGTTCTGGTGCAGTTCCCGGTTCACCCGGTCGACTTCGTGGATCTTCACCGGCTCGTAGAGCTTGGGCGTGACGACGAAGACGAGACTGGTGTGCTCCTTGATCATGTCCGAGGACTTGAAGAAGAAATTAACGCCCGGCACATCTCCCAAGACTGGAACCTTCTTGATGTCCTCGCTCTCTTGTTCCTCGTAGAAGCCCCCGATGAGCAGGGAATAGCCATTGGGCACCCGGGCGATCGTGTCCACGGTCGATTCATTGACCCGGGGATAGAGGTTGCCCGAGCGGCCTTCGATGAACTCAACGATCTGAGCCGAACGGGGACGCAGATTCATGCGGATCGTGTTGTCCGGCAGGATGGTCGGGGTCACCGCGACTGACACGCCGATTTCCCGGGATGCGGTGGGATCGTCCGTCGCGGACGGGTCGTTGATGTCCACCTGGTAGCGAACTTCTTCAGACACGTTCTGTCCGGCATCGGTCTCGCTGATGGTGGTCGTGATGATCGGCACGCGATCAATGATGGAGATGATGCCGGCTTCGTTGTCCTCGGTGATCAGGGTGGGGCTGGACTCCTGCTGGGCGAGACCGCCGCTGTTGAGTGCTCGAAGGGTCGCCTGAAGCTGCAAGGGATTCAGCACGAGATGGGATTCGGTCGAGTTGATCGTCCGCTCGGTGGTATCGACCCGCTCGGCCAGGTTGGTGCCGGTGACGTCACCCAAAGTCAACGTCTCATCCGGAGTGCCGCGGTCCGTGATCGTGAATCCAGTGCTGGCGGTGTCTGTGAGGGTGGTGGTGATGACCTGCTCGACCAGATCCGAATCGGGCAGATTGAACAAGGCATTCAGCGCCTCCGTCGCCTCGATGGTCATGCCATCGCCCAGCACGGACTCCCAGTCGACCCCGATCCGGTTGCGGGAACCGCTCTTCACCCGCAGAATTCGTGTTTCGATGGCAATCTGCTGCTTCGGACGGTCGAGTTCGGCGAGGATCTCCTTGATGCTTTCCAGCTTTTGCTCGTTGTCGATGAAGATCAGCGTGTTCGTTTTCGCCTCGTAGTCCACCGAGCCCGATCCGGCGGTCAGCAGCGGTTGGAGGATGGACTTGATCTGATCGATGTCCGAAGGCCGCAGATACTTCAGCTCATAGTAGAAGGGCTTGGTTGGCAGTTGGGCCAATTGGGCCGAGGTCATGGCGTAAACGGTGTTCCCCTTCTCATGGACCGTGATGCCATACATCAAGCCCAGTTCCTTCATCTGTTCGATCGGATTGCCATCGCCGAGGTGACCGGTAACGGCGTAGTTGGCCGCCTCCAGATCCGCGTTGTGGAAATACTGCTTGTTGCCGAGACGGGCCAGATACTGGAACACATCATTCAGCTTGGCGCCGCGCAGCCAGAAGCCATTCCCCTCTTCGCCCATGGTCGGCCCGGCTTCTTCGGCGGATTCCTCGCCGCTGGCTCCGCCTACGGCCTTGGACACTTGATTGACGAGCTTTTCCGCGAGACCTCCCGGGGCCGTCTCTTCCTGATTGCCCGTGCCGGGGAACGGAATCGCGGGGGCGGGTATCCCCCCCTCTTCTCCGGGCGTGACGCCCGCCACTGTGTCGCCAGTTGCCGGCAGAGTTGGCTTCAGCTCGGCATCATCCAGGGCCGCGGCGACCGCGCCATCCTTGATCGGCTCCTGGCCAGGCTCGGATGCCACCAACCCGGAATCGACTCCGTCAGTAGCCGGGGCCGCCTCCTCGGTCTTGCCCTCCATCGGCGCATCTGTATCATCGGCGGCAGGCACTTCGGTTTCGGCCAGCTTGATCTCATTGGCCGAATCGGTCGGCGCGACCTGACCGGGCTCGGGCAGATCGACGACGGCACCCGACTCCTCCTCGACGGTATTCATGGCTTGCGGATGGAGCGCACCCGACACGATCTGGGGCTCCAAGCTGGCACCAAATCCACCCGCCGAGGGATCGGCGGCCGGAGCAGCTGGCAGTGGAGTGCCCACGCTGTCCTGATAGAGCTCCATCCCCTCAGGTCGATCCCCCAAAAGGACCCAATTCGAGGGCGCCGGCGGGCGTCCCACTTCAGAACTCACTTCCGCCGTGGACGGAAGACCATCTTGAGTGGAGACCTTCTCTGGGAGGTCCACTTGCAAAAATGAGACCACCCCAGCGGTCATCATGGTCGCGATTGCTTGGATTTTCATTTGTGAGCGAGAGGTTAGGGTTTCCTAAATTGAATTTTTGTGTTTTCAATAAATACCATAAAACAAAAGGCTGTTCAACCCCTTTGTATTAAAAATCTTAAATTTACCGATTACTCGACAGTCACCGAGCGACTGCTCATCGGCACGATCGTGCTCTCCTGACGGGCGAGATCTTCCTCGGTTACCGTGGGCTGCTTCCGGGACATTCCGGCCGGCAGATCGTTGGAAAAGCCAATGGCCACAGCGGCCTCCTCCTGGGTTTCCTTGTCCCGGAGTTTCAGTTCCGCACTGGTGATGGCGAGAATCTCCAGACTGAAGACCGTCTCCTTGTATTCGATCACGATCTCATCCCCCACCCTCAGGTCCTGCGCCCCGACCATGACGGTCTTCTTGTGGGGAAACACGCCCGTGATGTGGAGCTTGGTCAACGCCTCCTGCAGGGTCGTTCTCATCATTTCCTCCTGCTCCTGCGGATCGCCAGTGTCTTCGGTCGCCGCCATCTCCGGCAACTCGTTCTCCGGATCCATCGCCATTCCGAACGGATCTTCGGCCTGATCGCGGTCCTCGAGCTTCTTCATCAGGCCCTGGGACATGCTGAGGAAATTGAAGTTTTTGATTTGTTCGGCCAGTTTCGTCAGGCCCTCGATGCGGCGGTCCTGCATTTCCAGGGCCATCTGCAGTTCTTCCTCCTGGCCCAGAGCGGGCGCGGCGATCCAGATCACTGGCAACAGCCAGATCAGGCATTTCACTCGGATGAGCGGGTGTCTCGTTTTCATGTTTCGGGTCGGGGTTAGCGTTTCGGTCTCTCTCAAATCCGGTCAAAGCCCCGGCTTTTCAGGGGGCTTCGCTTTTCTCGTAGTCCTGCCAGGCGAGGTAGGTCACATCGAAGCGCAGACGGCCCTTCGACTTGGGACCGGGATCCGTGACCGGCTTGACCTGCAGGGCTTCCACGACGAGCTGCGGCATCCGCACCTCCAGTTCGGTCAGGACGGTCTGCATCGGACCGAAGCCTCCCTCGAACGACAGGTTGAATCGCGTGTGCGGATTGGTCGTCCGCGAAGCCAGCGCACTGCCCGTACCGGGACGGCTGAACTCGGTGCGGACCAGTTGCTCCTCGCTGAACTGCGAGGTGATCTCGTTCAGGTTCTGCGTCAGGCTCTGGACGAATTCCTTCCGGAGTTGCTCGTCCCAGTAGGCCATCTGCTCGGCGCGGCCTTCAATCGCCAGTTCCTCCTCGACGTTGGCCGCCTTGCCGGCAGATTCCTGGTAGGTGGCGTAAAGAGCCTCCTTGGCCTCGCGCTTCGCATGCAGTTTACCGCGTCCAAAGAGGAGCAGACCGCCGACGATGGCCAGGCCAATGAAGGGCAGTAGCCCGCCGAAGAAAACGATGCTGGTTCTGTATCGGTTCATGGAGGATATCAGGGATCAGGGTTTGATTTCAGTGGCGGCAACCGCGCCAGTCGCCGCAGCGGCCGGGTCCGGAGTCGCCGCAGGCGGCGCGACGGTCAGGGCCATCGGGTCCTTGTCGGTAAACGTTTGCGTGATCGTGATTTCGAACGAGTTGCGGTAGTGCCGTGCCACCGACAACGGGAAGCGTTTGTTCGGAGGCATCTGGCCCTGCCGCTGCTGCATCGTCACGTCGAGAGTGCGCTCGGTCTCCTTCCCTTCCATGAGTGAGAGGACCTTGAACTCGTCGGCGATGCGGGTGAACTGCTCCGTCAGGAAGTTCTTGCTGCTCAATTTGGCGAGCGTGGCGGCCCCTTCCGTCTTGGAAAAGCCCTTGATGGTCCACGTGCGGATGAATCCGATCTTGGAGGGCTTTTGATCGCCGGTCGCGCCTGCGTTGACCGTCCCCTCGACCTTGTAGGTGCTTTCGGAGACAATCAGCCCGCTGTCCGGCTTGAACAATTGAAGCAGCACCTCCAGCGCCAGCCAGCCCTCGGACCGGCGGGCCATGAGGTTCTCCCAGTATTCGAATCGCTTGCGATCGCGCTCCAGTTTGGTCAGCTCCACCGAAGCCACGCCCGCCTCTTGATCGGGCAGTTTCCAGGCCTCCGTCGTCGCCGCCCGGAGGTATTCAAATCCCGTCCAGACCGCCAGACCGAGGCACAGGGCCGCCGCCAGCATCTTGGCATGGCCGAAGAAGCGAAGCATCCGCAGATCCTGGAGGGGCGGATACATCTCCTTCTCCTCTTCGGAAATGCCGAAGAAATTCTGCCCCGACCAGCCATTGGCCAACTCCCGAAACGTCGTCGCCCCACGTACCGGCGAGGCCTCGTCGATGCGCTTCAGCAGCCCCGCGTCGCCCACGGCCATCTCCGCCCGGGCGGCAGACAACGATGTCAGCGCATCGATCTCCAGCGGCAGTACCAGACCGATGTTCATCGGCTCCCGGTCCGAAAAGAAAGCCGACAGCTCAGCCGCCAGATTGTCCTGATTGACCTGGCTCATCGCCGCGATGGTCACGGTCGGATTCGGCAGGCCGACGGAGGCCGCCGTGTTGGCAAGGATCTCCCCGAGCGATGCCGGGAAATCCTGCCCCATGCGGTGCTGCAGCGCCCGGATCAGGATCAGTTCGCCCTCCGGATTGATCACTGCAAGCGTGCTGAACCGGCGGTATTGGAAAACCAGAATGTCCCCGGTCTCCCGCGACGCCTCCCCGTCCAGCAACGCCGGGGCGATCCGCAGCGCCTCCAGCGGAGCCGAGTAAGCCGCCGTGATGATGGGGATGTTGTGGGACTGCGAGTAGCGGTCCAGTTCAAAGAAAAGTGATTGATAGCGGCGGGTGACCTGGATGGCGATCGACCGGCGCTCGCCTTCCTCCACGCCCCAGTAGGGCAGCAGGCGCCAGGAATTCTTCACCGTATCAGCAGTCTGGTCACCGAGAGCCTCATGCGGATCGGTGGTGAGCAATTCCCTCACCCCGGCGAAATCGATATCAGAGGAAAATTCGGGCGCCAGATCCGAGATCCCAAACTCGTCGGCGATGTGAAGCACCACCCCGAGGGATTTCACCTTGCCGCCAATTTCCTTGCCCTGGATCAGGCCGCTCAGCGTCTGGTGCAGGCGACGCAGGCCGTCCTCGTCAAAGTTGGCAAAAATGGCCTCCAACTGGGCCTCATTGAGCGAGTCGTGCAACTGGTGTACGACTTCTTTCGAGATGGGGCGCTGCGACGCGACCGACGCGCCGGTGTCGCGGGGCATGACCGGCTCCGGTCCCGGCAACCACTGGCCCGAGCGACGGTCGTAGATGGCGCTGATCACGTCCATGCCATCGACCCAGATGTGCCACTGGCGGTCGAGTTCCGTCGCCTCCTTGTACCAGTCCGGATTGCTCGCGCGATTGGTGTGGCGGTTGATCGTCTTCGCCTGGCGGAAGAGCTGCCAGTCGTTGAGAACCGAAGGATGTTTGACCGAAATCATGACGGGAAAGTCTGTTGAAAGGGTTGGCTAGTTCGGTAGAAGAGGCTCCGGGCGCACCCGTGAAGCGGACAAAAAAAGGGAGACCGATATCGAGGCCTCCCTGCTGGTTTTAGAGGAGGCGCCGCCCCACCCCGGCCAACGGGGACAAGGGTGAAGCGGCGATCTGATGGAAAATACTGGATTCCTGTTCCTCAGGCAGAAGTCCAGCCGGTTGGGATTACCAACCCGCGATGCTGGACGGGACGTGGTCGGCGACCGAGCAGGACAGATACGCCGTGCTCGCGGCCGGGACCGCGGTGCCCCAGGTGTAGGTGCCGCTGGCCGGGCAGGTCGGCTCGGTTTCGATCATCTTGCCGGAACCGGTGACGTCACCCTTGACCAGAGCGTCGCCGATGTTCTTTTCGTACAGGTTCTGGTAGGAACGAACCGCCTTCTGCACGGTGGCGATGTTCAGGATGCACTTGGCGCGGTCGGAGCCCTTCTTGTAGGCGGCCACACCGATGAAGAGCACGCTGATCAGGCCGAGAAGAACGGCGATCACGAGGGTGACTTCGATGAGGGTCAGACCAGCCTGACCTTTTTTGTTCAATTTCAGTTTCATTGCTTTTTGGTGTTGTTTGTTGTCTTGGTAGTTCCCCCCTCCGGGACGGAATGTCCCGGAGGGAGGGAAAGGTGTGGAATCAGGTTTGGGCTCCAGAGGAGGCAGGTGCCTCCACCGGATCAGTCATCACCAACCGGCGATGCTGGACGGGACGTGGTCGGCGACCGAGCAGGACAGATACGCCGTGCTCGCGGCCGGGACCGCGGTGCCCCAGGTGTAGGTGCCGCTGGCCGGGCAGGTCGGCTCCGTTTCGATCATCTTGCCGGAACCGGTGATGTCACCCTTGACCAGAGCGTCTCCGATGTTCTTTTCGTAGAGGTTCTGGTAGGAACGAACCGCCTTCTGCACGGTGGCGATGTTCAGGATGCACTTGGCACGGTCGGAGCCCTTCTTGTAGGCGGCCACACCGATGAAGAGCACGCTGATCAGGCCGAGAAGAACGGCGATCACGAGGGTGACTTCGATGAGGGTCAGACCAGCCTGACCTTTTTTGTTCAGCTTCAGTTTCATTGCTTTGGGTATGGTATTGTTGTTTTGTTGTTGTCTTGGTGCGGGTTTTCTCCCGCGTCTTATGTTCAGACGGCCGCCCTCTGCGGGATGAACAGCCGGGCATCGGCGTCGTCCTCGTTCATGCGGTTCATCTGAAAAGCTTCGAAATCGATCATGCCGCGGCGCATCAGGTTCTCCAGGTTGCTGTCCCATGCCACGTTGCCGCTGTGGCGGATGGCGTCCTCGAGCGACTTGGCCGCGCCGTCATAGGCCGCGATGGCCGACCGGACCGAGGAGTCGTTGTTCTGGAGAAACTCGTAGTTCAGCACACGGCCCTTCTGCGTCGGAATCAGGCCCTGCGAGAGGATGAAGCACATGATCTCCGCCAAGCGTCCCAGCAGCGCCTTGTGCTGCTCGTGCGGGAACATCTCCAGGATACGGCTCATGGTCTTCACCGCGCCGTTGGTGTGGAGGGTCGAGATGACGAAGTGACCGGTCTGGGCCGCCTCGATGGCCGTGTCCATCGTCTCGCGGTCGCGGATTTCCCCGATCAGGATCAGGTGCGGTGCCTTGCGGAGGGCGTCCTTCAGGCCCTGCCGGTAGGTCTTCACGTGTTTGCCCACTTCCTGCTGGGTGACAAAGCCGGGTGACGGGATGCGGCGCGTCGTGTCCTTCGGGTCCGCCATGTCGTGCGGGTAGCGATACTCGATCGGGTCCTCCACCGTCACGATGTGCTTCGGATAGCTGCGGCGCAGCCAGTCGATCAGGGCGGCCAGGGTGGTCGACTTACCGGAGCCAGTCTGCCCGGTCACGAAAGCCAGCCCCTGGCGGCGTTTCACGAAATTTTTCATCGCCCGCGTCGTGTCCTGCGACAGACCGAGCACTTCCAGTTCGGCGATGTCGTCACTCAGAATACGGGCAGTGATCCCGATCCCCGAGGCGCTGAGGTGGACCTGCACACGCATGCGGCCGCTGATCTGGCCATTCGACATCGGGAAACCTTCGCAGGAAAAGTCCACCACCTTGAATTCCGCGAGCCGCTCGTGCAGCGGCATCTGCTCCTGCAACTTCGCCTCCACCGACTGGGCGGCGTCGCTCTCCTGCCGCGAGTAGAGCAGCTCGGCGACGTTCATCACCACCTGATTCGGCAGCTCACCCAGCGTGTAGATGATCTGCAGGCCCTGCTTGGTGTGCACATAGACCATCCGGTTGCTGCGAACCTGGATGTCCGAGATGGAGTTCCCGCCCGCTTGGGCGAAAACCTCATTCAACACCTGTTGTCCGTATGCAAACTCGTTCATCGTGGGGAATTACCTGAAAAGTTTAATGGGTATTACAGCTTTTGTAAATATGAAAATTATAAAAACTGCAAAAATTTTTTCGTCCTGCTTTTTATCAAGGGATCTGGGCGGTCTTAAGTGCCTGAAATTTAGCGTTTCTGACCTAAAACCGCCCCACTCCGCTCAGCCGTTGCTTTCCGACTTCTCGTTGGAGGCCGACACCGGGGCTTCCGGACCAGCCGGAGCCACCGCCGGCGTTTCCGCGTCGCGTCCCTGGGCCCGGGCCAGCATGGCGGTGAATTGCTCGCCCGCCATCCGGGCAAAACGCTCCCGCTCCCGCATCGATTCACGACGCTCCTCGGAGATGGTTTCCCAGCGACCCGCGACTTTCGCCTCTTCACGCAGGACATTGAACCGGTGCAGGGTGTAATCCATCCGTTGGCTGAATTCCTCCAGCATGGCCACGGGCGGCTCCTGTCCCTTCTTGCGGAGATCCTCCTGCTCCATGAAGAACAGGTTCATGATCGCCATCGCCGCCGTCAGCCAGGGCTGCGGATCGGTCGACTCCTTCATGGCTTCCGCGATCGTCATCCGCGAGATGGTCCGCGCATGCTCACGCTTCGCCGGCGTGCCGCCGAACTCATGGATGGTGAGGAAGAGGAAGTAGCCATTGTAAACGCCGTAGTCGGTCGGATCCATCTTGTAGCTCCGCAGCAGCATCTTCTCGATATCCGCGGCGACGGCCTGCTGATGGGCCCTGGTCACGGCAAAGGGACTGTTGCGGTTGTAGCGGGCGATCCCGAGGTCGTGTATCCACTCGCGGGCTTCCGCCACCCAACCGGGCGCGGCTGCGGCGGGCTTCGCCGCATCGGCCGAGTGGTCGGCATGATCACCGTGATCGTGGTCCGCATGGTCTCCATGGTCCCCACCGGCGGCAGGCGCCTCGGCGTGGCCGTGCTCCTCCTCGTGATGATCGTGGTCCAGGGGATTCACCTGCTCGATCCCCAGGTGCCACACCACGTCGATGGTGTTCTGGGACAGGCGGGCCAGGGTCTTGCCATAGCCGCTCTGCTGGATCGCGAACGGGTTTTGGTGATATTTCAGGCCGTTCTCGGTGCGTTTCAGACCAGCGAACCCGAGGCCGGCGAGCACGAGGCCACCGGCGAAGAAGGCGATGATGATACGGGGATTCATTTCTTTTCGCGGTAGAGGACACAGGCGATGCCGGTGAGCACCAGGCCGAGACCGGCCAGATACAGCACACTGTTGGTGAAGCTGGCCGCATCGAGCGCACCGAGCTTGAAGACGAGCCGGTTGGTCAGGTCAGCCAGGTGGAAGTGCGGCGAGATCAGGTAGAGGAAGTCCAAGAACGGCTGCCCCGACTGCGACAGGAAGAAGTCGAGATACCCGATGCCGAACAGCCCGTAAATGGCCAGAGCGCCGGTGATCACGTAGGCGGCCGTGGCATTGAGCCGGGTGCCCAGCGCGATCGACACCAAAGCCAGCGGTCCCACCACCAGCAGGTGCAGCAGCGCGTACTGGAAATTGGCCGCCACCCACATCTTCGCCTCGTCAGGATTCGACGGCATGGCAAAGAGCAGGCAGATCGCCACCACACCGAGGATGAAGCCGACAAAGGGCGTCAGACAGCTCAGCCAGATCTGGGTGAGCTGGGACAGCCGGCCCATGCCCAGCGTCTTGAGATACTCCAGCACGCCGCGCGAGGCCCAGCGATCGCCGAACGAGGCGCCCTGGTAGAAAAGCCAGCCCAAGGCCAGCAGCCAGAGCATGCCCCACGCGGTCTGGGCGCGGGCAGGCTCGATGAGTTGCGGCTTCTCCTCCCACGGAGTGATCAGCGGGAGCAGCAACGGCAGCACGAGGAACAACACCGCAAAGATCGCGAAGGTCTTCCGCGTCACGATGGTCGTCAGGGTGAGTTTGTACAAGTTCATTTTGAGTTCTAAGGGTTCAGTTTTCCGTTTTCAGAAGTCTGCTTTTCGATGAAACAGGGTTGGATCGGAGATCTAACAGGGTTGGATCGGAATCTGGCTCCCGAATCCTGCGCCTGGTTTCCCCTCCCCCGGATCAGTTCAGCGATTTGCGGGTTTCGAACCAGTCGAGGGCGCCCTCGACTTCGAGTTGACGGATGGTGCCGTCGTTGATCACCACGGCGCTCTCGGCGCGCAGGGTCGGCTCGTCGGGATGCACGCAGACGAGGCGCACCACGCCGTCGCTGTTCTCGCGCCAGATGGCGTCCACTTCGTCGCGGACGTGGAAGTCGAGTCCGGAAAAGGGCTCATCGAGCAGCATCACCTGGCTCTTGCCGTCGCAGGCCTTGGTCTCGGCGAGGATCAGCGTCACCTTCTGGCGATTGCCCTTGGAGAGCTTGCCGTAGGGCTTCTTCACATCGAGTTCGAGCCGCTCGGCGTAGCCCAGCGCCCGCTCCAACAGGCCGTTGGTGAAGAAGGCCTTGAAGATCTGCTTCGAGGTCAGTTCGGGATCGAAGCGGAGTTCTTCATCGATATACTGAATCTGACCCGCGACGGAGAACTGTCCATCGATGGCGGGAATGAGACCGGCGAGCGTTTTCAGCAGGGTCGTCTTCCCCCGGCCATTGCGGGCCAGGAGTAGGTGACGTCCGCTGTCGAGGACGATGTCGCCCTCGGCTTTGGCCAGTTTCAGATCGGACGATTGGCCGCCCAAGCGCCGCTTGGGATAGCCGATGGTCATGTCTTGTCGGATTTCGATTTTTGGGTTCATGGCTGCATTAAGACGGGATTCTCTGCAATTATTGTAAATATTACAGAAATCGGACTATTTAGCAACCATAAAATTTATAATTTTTGTAAATTTTTAGATTTTCCGGTCAATTCGCCTGCCCTTGGTGGATTTCCTCGAGGGTGACCAGCCAGTTCATCAAGTAGATGGGCGGCAGTTGGGCGGGGCTTTTCAGCATCCGGAGATTGGCCTGGATCTTTTCGGCGTGGACGGTCTCGTCTCCCCCGCTCACGAGGTCGAGCGGCCGGAAGGCGTCGGTATCGGAGACTTTCAGGCTGTTGACCTGGCCGTTGAAATTGATGGGGTGATTGAAGGTCACGCTGTCGCCGAAACGCTTCTCGGGAGCGAAGAGGGAAATCGGCGGGTAATAGAGTTCCCCAGCCGGCAGTCCGGCTCCGGTCGGTGCGGTGATCGGGACATTGTTCAGCGTCTCGCTGACGTAGGTGCGTAGATTGGTGACGAGGGAGAATCCGTTGGTGAAAGCGCTCAAGTCGGCACCCGACCGCAGGGAGACTGCCAGATCGGCCGGCACGCTGGGGATATTCGGGGCTTTGACGGTCGATCGCGTGGTATCGGGATAGATGTAGAGCGAGTTGTTGACAGTCGGAGCCGCAGCGCCACTGATGCTCGCCAGCAAGGCGGGGATTCTGTCCAAATGGACGACGAAGACCCGCTTTCCATTGTCGAGAACGGCGGTCTGGAAGGGAAATGTGGCTCCGCCCGTCTCATTGATCGTCGGCCAGTTGTTGCCCCGGGTATAGGTGACAAAGACACGGGAGCCGCTGGTATTGATGTAGTAGAAGCGAAATTCGGTGGGGATCTGGTCATTGATCGACTGCATGGTGCGGAACATGACCCGCATCTTGGCCTGGTTGCCCCCGTTGGTGTAGTTGTGCCAGCCGGTGTTGGACAGGCGGCCGCTGGATGTGCCGTCGTTGATGAGACTCAGAAAGCTGGCGCCCGTATTCAGGGGGATGAAGGCGACCTTGCCGACATTCCCTGCCACCGACGCCTGGTGGAAATTCGAGGCCGCCTGGGCCTCGCGGGATTCGCGCACGCCGAGGGCATCGAAATCATTCCCCAGCGCAGCGCCATCGACACTGGTCGATCCAGAGAATGCCAGCGACCGACGGGCGGAGAAGAGGCCATTGCTGACCGAAACCGTGCCCTCGGTCTGCAAACGATCCGCAAAAATGCCGCCAGACAGTGTGGCGGCGGACCAATCGGACCCATCCTCATGCTTGCCCACGTGCATAAGTCCGGCCGACGACATGGGGAGTTGGGACGGGACCTCGTAGATGGAAAGCAGGTATTTTTTCAACACCGTAGGCACGCCGGCGGAGCTGTTGGCACCACCGAAGCGGATGGAGAAAGTCCACCAATTTCGTTTGGCCACGAAGGCATCGCCCGGCCGGGCGTAGCCAAAGCGGACATTCGGGTAGGAATAGAGATTGAACTGGGAATAGGCGGTCGGTGAGAGCTGGATGCCCTTGGTCCAGCCATCCGCGTGAATCTTTGACCGGGAGATGATCGGGTACTGCCGATCGCGGGAATAGACGGTGCCCGAGGTGGAATAGAGCGGAGCCGGCAGCTTTGACGCGTCGGAGCCGACCAGCAGCGCGGTCTCCCGGGTGTCGCCGGGATTGACCAGAGAACCTGTGCCGGTGAGCGGCGCGACGAAGGTCGAAACGGCTCCCAGGGTGCCGTCGCCGGTGTTGCCGGAGATCACCGGATTACTGCCGGTGCCGAGTTGCCCAATCAGGTTCGCATCGACGGCGGTCTCGGCATTGGCGAGCTGGATGGCTTCGTTGAAGATAGTCTCCCAGGTAAAGTTGGAAGGTGTCACGTTCGACCCGTCCTGCATCGCCCCAATGGCCTTGTTCGGCACGATGTGGAGCAGGGCGCGCAGCAGGGCGTCTTCTTTCTGGGTGTAGTCGATCTTGACCTGGGACTTGCCCTGGTTTTCCAGCGAGCGGATGTGCTGCTGAAAGGCAAAAGCCAGGCCGGACACGAGGACCATGGCGATACTGAACACCATGGAGTTCGCCACGAAGGCGCGGGATTTCGTTGAGGAGGATGGGGTTTTCATTCTGAGCTACCGACATAGGTGATCTGATCCTGATCGGGGCCGGTGACCCGGATCAGCAGGACTCCGGAACTGTTGGAGAATTGAACGGCGGACGGGCGCGACGATATGGTCCAGTCGGGCGAGCCCCCCCACCCCAGCGCGGTGCGATTGTATAGATTCAGCCCGATGCGGGCGCCGCTGGGCTCGTAGACGACGACGGCTTCGGCGAACGTGCCGTCGGGGTTGCGGAATCTCAGTCCCACAGCGGTGCCCCCGGTGGTCACTGCACCGCTACCGGAAAAGGCGGATGCTTTGTCCGGGTAGATGCGATAGGAATCGGCCCGCTGGAGCAGGCGGCTGAGCAGGATATTGATGGAGGGCGCCTCGTCGCGGAGGAAGCTGTAGGAATTGAGGGTGTTCATCAACTGGACGTGCTGCCCGGTCATGGCCACCGTGGTGCCGGCGACGCCCAGCAGGAGCATCATGCCCATGGCGGCTTCGGTGAGCGAGAAGCCGCGCCGCGATTGCTTCTTTCGGGAGGATGCGTTCGTTTTCATCGGACACGGACCGTGGTGCGGGTTTTCACGTAGGTTTGGCTGCGCACGGTGTAGACGAGCATGCTCTGGAGCTTCCAGGCCTCCATCGAGGCGGGATTCGTGACTGCGGTGCCGCTGCCTCCCGCCGAGGGCAGATTGTTGGGGTCGGGGCGCTTGGTCCGTTTCAACGTGGCCGTGATCGGAGCGCCACCGGGTAGCCGCCCGACCGTCACCGTGACGGTGGAAACCGTCGGGTGGGTGGGAAACAGGCTGGTGGCAGATTTGAGATCGTCGATCGGCATCCGGTTGGCGATGGCGGACTCCTGCGTCATGAACGCATCGGTCATCGCCTGGACGATGGTCCACCGTTGCCCCGACGTGATCGAGATGGCGGACTTCAGGAAGTAGATCGCGAGGATCATGAGGACTCCATAGGCGGCGGCAGCCTCCACTACAAAGGAGGCCCGGCGGCGGGGAGTGAGGGGTCTGGGGCGTGTTTTCATGGCCGCTGGTCGTGGGAATCCGGCGCGGGACCGATTCGAAGGTTCCCAACGCCTGAATCCCTCCAGCGACAATTATGGCGGGCGGATTGATAAAAACAAGAACTTTTTATAATTTTCATAATTTGAGAATTGCCTTTTACTCAGAACACCGGCTTCCGCCTTTCCGGGTTTCCCCCACCCTCAAAAAAACCCGAGCCAGAAATCATGAAAATTATTGACAAAAATCATAATTTTCATAATTTTCCTTTGATGACTTCGGTCTCTGGAAGGTCCCCTGCCTCCGGGAGGAGGAATTTTTCCAGCCCGACCTCGGGTCATCAATCGAAACACACCGACCCCTCGACCCCGACGCTCCCTACTGCCGGAGCCGGAACGAGATCAACGATAACACGAAACCAGACACGACCATGAGATCCTCCATCAACGCTGCTGTCGCAGCCCTGCTGCTCGCCGCTGGACTGTCCCTGCCCCATCGGGCGACGGCCCAATCCCAAGATCCGGCCATTCCGACCGGCACCCTGTCCGCCTATCCCTCCGTGGTGCAGACAGGCACCTTCCCCACCCTCAGTTGGGGAATCACCTATCCCTCGATCGTCACCGACATCGTCACCGTGACGCCTCCCGGCACCGTCACGCCGAAGCGGACACTCGACATGGACGTGCGCGTCATCGGCGCCTCGGTCAAACGCGTCTGGCTGAATAGCTGGGGCCAGGTCGTCGACTGGGAATGGGTGCAGACCCAGGCCAGCATCAGCGTGAACAACAGCAGCTACAGCCAGATCTGGTTCAACACGCAGAACAACGTGAACCCGAACACGATCGTTCATACACGGCGCGTCTATAACAATCAACCCATCCGATTTGCGGGCCGCTACGTGCTCTCCAACGGCAGTTGGTCGACCCAGTATACCTCTACCAGCAGCACCGGCAACGTCCGCGCCCTCAAGCACGGCGACACACCGCCGACCACCACGCCGCTCTACCAGCAGCCCACTCTGGAGAGCTTCCTGCTCCCCTATCTGGACAGCCAGGGCAAAATCAAAATCGGCCCCAAGGACATCATCTATCTCTTTGAGCTGACCCACACCGACCCCAACCACGGTGGCTATGACCTTCAGGACCTCGTACTGCTTTGCACCTTCCGCGAAGTTTGATCCCATGAAATCCACCCCTTCTCACATCCGCACGGCTGCGGTCATCTGCGGCGCGTTGCTGCTGGCGCCGGCCGGATTCGCCGGCCCGGTGCCTCCGAACATCCCCCATCCGGAAGCCTTCAAGACGCCGGGCGAGTTCGCCGACGCCCTCCGCCGCCAGGTGGACCGCCAGGCGGAGGAACTGAGGAAAAAGAGCAATCCCGATGGCAGTGTCCGCGAGGCCCCCAAGCATGGCGACCTCGAACAGGCTTACAAGGATGCGCTCCGCAACAATCCCATGAAACGCCTGCCGGCGGATCCCGACAACAAACAGGATCCCGCCCGGATCGCGCCGCCCAGCGACTTGATTGCGAGTTCGGACATCCTCTGTCATCGCGGAAAGGCCACGCTGGTTCCCAAGCGAGCCATCCTGGTCGCTCCCGAAGGTCTGGCAAACCGCATGAAACTGGACAAAGGCGCCCAGATTCTGAATTGGGCCGATTTCTTCAAAGCCAACCGTGACTGGATCCGCACCGTCGAAGTCACCCGCCCCCAGGCGGAAGGTGTGGAACCTCTCCCGGAAACCACTTCTGAAATGGTCAAGACGGCCAAGACGCTCGTCGTCGCCACCTTCCAAGGCGGCCCGATCTCGGTGCTGCCCCTGAAGGTGGCCGCTGCCACCCCCGAGACCCCCACCCCCGACACCCCATGAAAACACTTCGCATTGTCCTCCTGACGCTCATCCTGACTGCGGGCTTGCATCTGCCCGCACATGCCCAAAGCACCGGTTTCACCAACTTCATCCGACAGGTCCAGTTCCCCACCGGCGTGGTGTGGGACTCCACCGTCACCGCGACCGGTTCCCAAACCTCCGCACTCCCCATCGACCCGGGCGGAGCCCGGTTCGAACTGTGGACGGTCAAGTCCAGTCCACTGACGAACTACCTGCTCGACACCAAATACGTCGGTTCCTACATCCCGCGTGCCTGGATCTTCATCGTCACGGAAGACAATTATCAAACAATTCCCCGCACCCGGGCGGATCGACCATTCTGGGTCTATCATTATGTAAACGGTCTGTCCACGGACCCGACCGCACCGGAACCGGCCAAGGCGGTCAGATATCTGCGCCACGTACAATCCTACGGGGCTGGCGGCGACGGGATCGGCATTGACCGCTCCCAAGCGACGCTCCACACGCAGAGCCTGATCTCCAACTCGACCGGCGGGGCGTGGGAATATGACGTTCTCACTTTCTCCACCAATGCCATCCCCGGCGCCAACCGGGCCAAAGTCCGCGGAGAGGAGCGTTTCTCCATCTTCTCCCAAGCCGATTATCAGGCACCTTCGTCCCAGTTGGCTTCCCAGTATGTGCAGATCTGGCCAGTGGCGGATGGCTCCATCACGGGCATCACCAACGGCGCCCTAATCCGGGCCGCCATGCCACAGATCACTCTCACGCTGAACGACCTCTACCCTGACTCCCGCGTCTTCGCGAAGGCCTACCCCGGCGCGTCCAACTTGAATGCTCAAGGTGCCATCGTGCCGGGCTCGGCCCTCATCATCTATGAGTCGACACCCCAGAACCGGGTGTTGACCCTGAATAACTGGGATTCGATCCTGACCGCGGATGGTCAGTGGACGCTGGACCTGATGACAACCACGCCTTTCGGCACGGAGAGGCTCGCGACCGTGAGCTTTACCCTCGAACGAACCATCAAGATCAACGGTTCGGTCACGACGGTGGAATGATGAATTGCCCTGGTTGGAACCCGGGAGGGGCCCTCTTGTCCCTCCCGGGCAACCCGGCCGCGATCACGCCCCGCGGGCGGTGGGCAAAAGGCGTTCCATCCCCCGGCGCGGATGGATTACGCTGGCAGGCATGAAACCCATCGCCTGTTCTCTAATGTGCTTCGCCGTCATCTCCCCGGCGCTTCTTCGCGCCCAGACCGACGCGCCACCGCTCCCCGCCGCGATCGTCGAAGCCTCTGCCCACCCGACGCTGCAGGCCGCCATCGACGCGCTGCCCGCCGGTGGCGGTCTGGTGCGGCTCCCGGCCGGGACGTTCGACATCACCACGCCGCTCCTCGTCACCACGCCTGAGACCCGGCTGGAGGGCGCCGGCGCCTCGACCCATATCCGCAATCTCAACGAAGCCGGCGAGCCCGCTCTCATCATCCGCCCCAAGAACCGGGCCGAAGATCCCAAGGCCCGGCTCTGGCGGGTCCAACTCGGCAATTTTCGACTCTCGGGCAATGAGAAAAGCGGCGATGGGGTCCGCGCCGAGGGCATTCAGGAGATTTTCATCCACGGCCTCTCGGTGGACCATCACGGCGGCCACGGCATTGCGATGATCGAATGCTACGAGGACCCGCGCGTCGCCGATTCCATCCTGACCTACAACAAGCAGGCCGGTCTCTACATCGAAGCCGGGCACGACATCGTGGTCAACGGCAACCACTTCGAGGAAAACCAGGACGCCGTCCGGTGCATCGACTCGTTCAACCTCTGCATGAACGGAAACAACCTCGACGACCACCTGCGCCACGGCGTGGTCATCGAAAACACCTACGGCTCCGTCCTTTCGGGCAACATGATCGAGGAATGCAACGGCACCGCCGTCATCCTGGACCGGGACTGCTATGGCATCACCCTGAGCGCCAATGTCATCGCCCACCACCTGGAAGGCGGCATCGACCTGCGCGATGCGCACGGCTGCGCGGTTTCGGCCAACACCTTCACCCTGGTGCATCGCTACGGCGTCCGCATCGGCCCCGCCAGCGGACGGATCAACATCGCCGGCAACAGCTTTTCCAACAGCCACATCGGCGAGGAGCGCCGCCTGCGCAAGGATCAGGACCCCAATCCCATGTCCATCGACATGGGCACCGGGGTCGTGATCGAGGACGCCCGCCACGTCAACATCTCCGGCAACAGTTTCACCGGCATCCAGGCCGAAGCCGTGCTCGCCTCGGGCGCGGCCAAAGCCATCCTCATTGACGGCAATCTCGTCACCGACAGCCATCGCGGCGTCGCAGCCGGCACGGCGGACAAGCCGGCTTTCCGGATTCCCGACGATCCGCTGAACCGCATCGGCGACAACTTGGTTGATTGACCGCCCTCCCTCGGCCATTGGTGGGGCCCGTGGTCCGGCGTACCCGAATCGCCCGTCCGCTGCTCCGTCACACCCCACTCCATGGCCCCTCCCCGCATCGCCATCGCCGCCCGCGGCTCCGCCCAGGATGGGCTGGGCCATTTCATGCGCGCCCGGTCGCTGGCAGAGGCCTTTCACCGCATCGGTGTGGCGCCGCGGGTCTATCTGCTCGGTGAACCCAGCGGACCGGCCCTGTTTCGGCACGGCGGTCTCGATTTCACGGTCTGCGACAGCGATGACGCCCTCGCCGGGGAGATCGCTGCCGCCGAGGCCGGGATCGTCGTCTATGACATGCTCCGGCTCGATGTCGATGCCTTTGCCGCCATTCGCGATCGGGGCCCGCTCACCGTGTCGCTCTCACCGGTTTTCGACCGTCTCGACGGGGTGGACTTGCTGTTTCACCGCACCCGTCACGAGGATCCCGCTTGGGTCGGAGCATCCCCCTTTCCCCGCATCATCAAAGGTCTCGACTACACCATCGTCAGCGACCGCTGCCGCCGCATCCCGCGCCGGCTCTACCGCGCCCACCTCGCCCAGACGCCGCTGAGCGTCGCCATCTCGATGGGCGGAGCCGACGCACCCAACCGCACTCTCGACATCCTCAACGCGCTCAAGGAAGCCGCCTGCTCCCTGCTGATCTACGTCGCCCTCGGCGAGGCCTACACCCACTCCTACGAAGCCTTGGTGAAAGCCGTCAGCGGCACCAAACACGAAGTCATTCTGGTCAAATCGAACGAGTCGATGTGGAGGGTGCTCCAGAACAGCAGCCTCGTCATCTGCTCGGCCGGGATGACCACCTACGAGGCTGCCTATGTCGGCATGCCGTCCATCAATCTGCCGCTCCATCCCGATCGCAATTACCTCATCCAGGAACTGGCCGACGCGGGTGCCTGCCGGGTGTTTTCCGGCGATCCAGCGGGCTATCGGCAGATGCGCGACCTCATCGAACACTGGGAGCAACACCGCGACGAAATGCTCACCATGCACGACACTGCCACCCGGCTGGTCCGGCCCCATGGCGCCCATCGCGTCGCCCGGGCCATCCTGAAGGCCGCCAAAAGCCGCTGAATCCGCGTCTTCAGCCCAGCAGCCACGTTACCGAAGCCGCCTTGATGCCCTCCGCCGGATAGGGACTGCCACCAGCCCTCACCGCCTCGACGATGGGGCGTTTGGCCGATCCCATCACCAAAAAGACGACCTCTTTGGCTGCATTGAGGATCGGATAGGTCAGGGTGAGCCGCCAGCGATCGGCCTGCGGCACGAAATTTGCCACCGCCCAGCGCTCTGTCTCGCCGAGCGCCTCGGTGCCGGGAAACAACGACGCGGTGTGGCCGTCCTCTCCCATCCCGAGCAACACCAGATCGTGCCGAAAGACCGGCTCACCGGCCAGTTGGGCCAGCTTTCGCAGTTGCCCTTCGTAGCGATCGGCCGCCTCGGCCGGGGCCATCTCGCCCGCCATCCGCATCACGCTGCCGCGCGGCACGCCGGCCGGCTCGAGCAGGGACTCTTTGACCATCCGGTAATTGCTCTCCGGATCATCGGGTGGCACGCAGCGTTCATCGCCAAAGGTCAGCAGCACCCGCTCCCAGTCGATGTCGCCACGCTGTGCCAGCGCCGCATAGATGGCCCGCGGGGTCGATCCACCGCACAGACTGAGCCGGAAAGCCGACCGGCCATCCGCCTGCTTCGCCACGATGCGGGACGCGATGAAAGCCACCGCCTCGCCCACGAAATCGCTCGTCTCGATCGTGTCCACCTTGTTTGGAAAATTCAGTTGTGGGTTGAAAGCCGAGCGCCTGACAGCAGCCTCCCTCCCCTGCCCGACTCACATCACCATGCCGCCATCCACCGTCAGCACCTGACCGGTGATGTAGCGCGCGCCCCTGCCGGCGAGGAAGATCGCGGCACTCGCGATGTCTTCGACCGTGCCGAGTTCGCCGAGCGGGATGTTCTTCAGGATCTGGGCGGTCTGGTCTTCGGTCAATTCCCCCGTCATGTCGGTGGTGATGAAGCCCGGCGCGATCGCATTCACGCAGACCTGGCGGCCGGCGAATTCCTTGGCCAGCGCCTTGGTGAAGCCGATCAGTCCGGCTTTGCTCGCCGCGTAGTTGGCCTGCCCGGCATTGCCCATCAGGCCGATGACGGAGCTGATGTTGATGATGCGCGCATCGGGCTGTTTCAGCAGGCTGCGCTGAAAGGCTTTCACCGCATTGAAGGCGCCCTTGAGGTTCGTATCGAGCACGGTATCCCAATCGTCCTCGCTCATTCGCAGAGCCAGTCCGTCGCGGGTGACGCCGGCATTGTTGACCAGGATCGACACCGCTCCGAGATCCTCCTGGATCTGCTTCCCGGCCGCCACCACGGCTTCGGTGTCGGCGATGTCGACGGCATAGCCGCGGGCCTCACCCTTTCCGAGCGCACTCAATTCCGCCGCGGTCGCCTGGGCATTCGCCTCCGTGCGACTGATCACCGCGACCCTGGCCCCCGCCTCGACAAAGCGCCGGGCAATGGCCTTGCCAATGCCACGACCGGCTCCGGTGACGACGACGACTCTGTCTTGGAAGGATTCACTCATGAGGGATCTGGTTCAATCTGGCTGAATTCTTACAGGAGCCCCAACTCCTTCACCGCGTCGCGCTCCTCGCGCAATTCATTCACGGTGATGTCGATCTTGCCCCGGCTGAAATCATCGACCGGCACGCCCTCGACAATGCGCCAGCCGCCCTGGCCGTCGCTCACGATCGGGAACGACGCGATCAAGCCGGCATCGATGCCGTAGCTGCCGTCGGAGCACACGCACACGCTGTTCCAGTCGCCCGCCGGGGTCGGAGTCACCAGGCTGGCGACCGTGTCCACCACCGCATTGGCCGCCGACGCCGCCGAGGAGGCCCCACGGGCTTCGATGATGGCCGCGCCGCGCTTTTGCACCGTGGAAATGAAGGAGCCACGCAGCCATTCGTGATCGCTGATCGCTTCCGCCGCCGGCACGCCGCCGATCTTCGCATTGGTGAAATCGGGATACTGGGTGGCGCTGTGGTTGCCCCAGATGGCCATGTTGGTCACCTCGGTGACGTGGACGCCGGCTTTCCGGGCCAGTTGGGACTTGGCGCGGTTTTCATCCAGCCGGGTCATCGCGAACCAGCGGTCGCGCGGCACATCGGCTCCGGCATTCATCGCGATCAGGCAATTCGTGTTGCAGGGATTGCCGACCACCAGGGTGCGCACATCACTGGCGGCGTTGTTGGCGATCGCCTGTCCCTGGCCGGTGAAGATCTTGCCATTGATGCCGAGCAGGTCGCCCCGCTCCATGCCCGCCTTGCGGGGCACGCTACCCACGAGCAGCGCCCAGTTCACGCCGGAAAAGCCGACATTCAGATCCGCGGTGGCCTCGATGCCGTGCAGCAGGGGGAAAGCGCAGTCGTCCAGTTCCATCACCACGCCCTCCAGAGCCTTCAGCGCCGGCTCGATCTCGATGAGCCGGAGTTTCACCGGCTGTTTCGGACCGAACATCGCGCCACTGGCGATGCGAAACAGGAGGGAGTAACCGATCTGACCGGCCGCGCCGGTCACTGCCACGTGGATGGGAGCGCTCATTGAGATGTAGGGATGTCTGGAATCAGGGAAAAATCAGGGCCGTCACTCTGCCGCCCGGCCCGTTTCGATCAAGAGCTTTTTCACCCGTCCGACCATTCCCGTCCAGTGAGGATTCCGTTCCCATTCCATCACCGTCTGGGCGAGGCGGTAGGACCAGTTCGATCCGTCCAGCACTCCCGGCACATTGATGCGGTCCTTCGTCCCCAGCAGATCGGCAATCATCACGCCCGCATGGCTTGACGGCGTGGCAAAC
This sequence comes from Verrucomicrobiales bacterium, assembly GCA_016795505.1. GTDB lineage: Bacteria > Verrucomicrobiota > Verrucomicrobiia > Verrucomicrobiales > DEV007 > JAEUHH01. The sequence continues at coordinate 61,040 of JAEUHH010000044.1, forward strand.
AAAGCCCGCAGCAGCGCCTCGCGCACCTCGTCGGTGTAGGCCGGCGCCAGCCCGTCGACCGGCTCGATCCCGGCAAAGCGGCTCAGGCTGTCGAGAAACTGCCGCGCCTCCCAGTGCTCATGCGTCTCGCGCTGGCTTTCGTCGAGACAGACCCGCCGCTGCTGCTCCCACTGGGCGCGGATCGGATAATGGTCGTGGGTCGCGTAGGTGGCAAAAGCCAGGGCCGGGTAGCGATCCGGCGGCACCACCTCGCCGTTTTCGAACTCCCACTGCGGCACTTTCATCCCCGCGATGCCGAGGCTGTCCAAGCTCGGACGCACGTAGTCCGGCACCAGCCCCAAGTCCTCGGCGATGATTTCGGTCTCTCCGGCCGCGTCCTGGATCAGCCGCAGGTATTTCTCCCCATCGGCCCGGTTGGCCGCCTTGTGCTCGTCCGTGTCGTCCGGCCGCGGGCGGAAACCCGGTCGCCGTCCCCCGCAGCGCGCCGCCGCCTCCTCGTCGGTGAGCGGAAAAAACTCGTCGTTGCGCACCGGATTCCACGGAAAGCCGTAGATGCGGTAAAAACCGAGCGCATGATCGATGCGGAACATCGAAAAGATCTCCGCCACCTTCCCCACCCGCTGCCGCCACCAGTCGTAGCCGCGATCCTCCAGCACATCCCAGCGGTAGAGCGGGATGCCCCAGTTCTGGCCCCACTTCTGGACGAAGGGATCGTCCTTGAACAGCTTTTCCGGCGGCGCGCCCCCGTACCACTCGAGGTCGAAAATCTCCGGATTGGCAAAGACATCCACGCTGCACGCGCTGACGCCGAAGGGGATGTCCCCCATCAACTTCACGCCCTTCTCATCGGCGTGCGCCCGCACCGCGCGCCACTGGCGGTGGGCGGTCCACTGCACCCAGGCATAGTGCAGCAGTTGCCGCTCGGTCTTCACCGGCTCGGCATCGAGCAACCCATCGACGTAAGCCCGCGCGTTGGCGATGGTGCCATAGGTCTCGGGCCACTGCTGCCAGACATGATTGCCGCCTTCCAACTCCATCAGCAGGCGGAACAGGCAGTAATCGCCCAGCCAGCCCGCCTCCGCCTCGCAAAAACGGTGAAAGGCCTCGTCCTCCTCGGTGCCCTGCCCGTAGGTCTTTTCCAAAAAGACGGCGAAAGCCCGCCACAGCAGGTCCAGTTTCAGCGCGCGCACTTTTTCATACTCGACCCGGTCGCCGCGGCGCAGGCTGTCGATGCGGTGGTCGGTGAGCAGCTTCCAGTAGTCGGCCTGCGGCAGGCCGGGCAGGCCCTCGGGCGAACAATCCAGGGTCATCGGCTCCAGCGCGACGGAGCTGATCGCATTGTAGGGCGAGTTGTCCGGCCCCGTTTCGTTGATGGGCAGCAGTTGGACAAAGCCATAGCCGGCTCCCGCCGCCCAGTCGATGAACTGCCGCAGCCCCGCCACATCGCCGATGCCGAGGTCGGTCTCCGTCCGGATGGAAAACACCGGAATCAACAGACCGGCGGATCGGGCGGACGACGGACGGGCGTTGGCGGAGTCGGGCATGGAATCGGAGGGGAGGCAATCTGACAGGTCGGGGCTGCCACGGCGCAGCTAGCATGCCAGTTTTGGCCCGGCTGACAAGTCAGCGTTTTGGCCCGGGTGCCACGGCGAGGCCTTTCCGATCAGACAGGGTCTCATCTCCGATGCAACCGGGTCTGATCGCCGATGCAACCGGGTCTGATCAGCTCTTGGGCAGGTCGAGCCGCAGGGTCTGCTGGATGGCTTCGCGCTGACTCTCGGGGACGCCGGCGGCCGTGGCGATCTCCCGCCAGCGGCTCACGGCGGAACGCACCTCCTCGAGGATGGCATCGGCCCGGCCGCGTTTCATCCCGACGGTCCGGGCACAGGCCTCGAGATCGGCCCGGGTGAAGCCGTCGCGCTTGCCCTGCACGGTCATCTGGTGACTGGCGGTCCAGCGACCGTCGGGCTGGTAGCTGTAGATCACGTCGAAAGCCGGCGCCAGGGACCAGCGGCCGGCTTTGTCCATCAGGAAGGCGATGTTTTTGACGTGATCGTCCTGATTCCGCGCCACGACGTTGAACACGAGGCGGCGGAACTGTTCTTCCACGGCATCCAGCCCGAGGCCGAGCTGACGGATCACGGCCATGGCCTGCTCGTAGGAGTAAGCACCGGCGAGATTGAAATCGTAGTGAGCCAGCGCGCCGAGGGACTGCAGGTGCAGTTTGCCTCCGCCGGGCGGTCGATCGAATCGCCGGGTCATGAAGTGGCGGCGGCCGTTTTCCTCGAACAGCCGGCACTCGCTCATGGTGACGCCGGCGGCCACAGCCAGGCGGTGGTAGGCATATTCGATGACGCCATAGCCCTGGGGATCGGCCAGGGTCTCGCGGTCGCGGTTCGCGGCCACGCCGTCGAATTTGAGCAGCCAGTGTTCGAAGCCGGGATCGGCGGGCACCTGGCCGGAGCGCACTTCGTTGGTGTGGCGATTCCAGGCGATCACCGCTTTGGCCCGGGCGCCGCCGGCGGAGGTGCCGACGCGCAGGATGTCGCGGAGGGCGCTCTCTTTGTCGGCATCGTCGCCAAACAGGCCGCGCACCTCGCCGCGCTGGCTCAGGATGCGGGCGGCCAGCTCGGCGAGCGCTCCGACTTCGACCGGACTGGCGGCGGGGGCTCGTGGACCGGTCGCGGGGACGAACTCCAGCGCCCCCATGCCGCGCCGACCGGTGTAGCAGAGCCGCTCGACGGCATTGAAGGAGCCCGCCGGGCGGCCGCGGGTCGCCAGCCAGGCATCGATCAGGGCATTGCCGAACTTGTCGGGCAGGCAATCGGCCAGCAGGCCGGGCAGCCCGTGAAAAGTGTCCCGGGCGAGTCCGGGAAAGGCATAGACGCGACCCGCGGCGAGCGGCATGGTGAGCGGGGCGACGGCGATCCCGCTGCGGGCAAAGGCGGCGTCGTATTCGAACCGGGCCACCGTCGCCCCGTCAGCGAGGGACACGGCGCCGATGGTGCGACCCCACAGGCGGACTTCGGCGATGGTGCTCATGGTCTGTCGGGCGGGTGCGGGGGTGGATCACGGATCCTCTCCCCAGGTCCAGCCGGGCTCGCCGTCGTTGAGCCGGGGTGCGGGCGACACGTCGGCGACGTAGCGGATGCCTTTGCGCTTGCGGGCACGCTGGCGCTCTTTGCCCCGCAGCCGGAGTTGGGCCATGGGGCTGGGCGCGGGCTCGGGGACGAGCGCCTCGAGCCCGTCGATGAGCCCCAACACGCGCAGCAGCCGGATCCAGGAGGACAACTGGGCGGACTCGCCGGCTTCGATGCGCTCGACGGTGCGCTTGGAGATTCCGGCGCGGTCGGCGAGGTCGCTCTGGGTCAGATTGATGGCGAGCCGACGCCGGGCGAGGCGGTGGCCGATTTCTTCGAGGATGGCTTGATCGGAATGGATGGGTTCTAGTATCATAGTCGTCACTTTCGTCTCTGAAAGCCCTCTTTTTTCAGTTTACTCTTCTTTTCCGGCGATTCCACTACTTTTCTACTATTCGCCAATTCTGACATCCAAAAGGCCAAAATGGCGCTTAGAGGGCCAATTTTGGCGACTTGCCACAATTCTATTTTGGAGCCCAGCCGTGGGAGGCAGGTTACCAGCCGGCGCCGACGCGCCACTCTTCCATCAGATCGGACGGGACTTCCTCCAGGAAACGGGAGGGTCGCTGCAGGGTGTCGCCGCTATGGGCGGCGGGCCAGAAGATGGGATAGATCAAGTACAGCTCGTCCTTGGCCCGGGTGGCGGCGACATAGAACAGCCGGCGCTCTTCCTCCAGGCCGGCTCCGTCGTCGTCGCTGTCGATGACGCGATTGTTGGGAAACATGCCATCGGCCAGCCAAACGAGGAAAACAGCCCGCCACTCGAGGCCCTTGGCCTGGTGGATGGAGCTCAGGGTGACGCTCTCGGCATCGGGTTCCTGGCGGGTGGCTCCGACGGCATCCTGACCGGCCAGCAGGCTGAGCTGGCTGAGAAACTCCTCGATGTTCTCGAAGGCCTCGCTGTAGCGCTCCAATTGCTCGATGTCCTGGCGGCGAGAGTCGTAGTTGGAGAATTTGCTGCGGAGGTAGTCGTCATAGACGCCCTCGACGATGGAGGGGATCATCTCGTCGGGCCGCCGGGGCTTGCCTTCGGCATCGACGAGTTCGTCGAGGGTGTAGGCGAGTTGATCCCAGGCGCTCTTGGCTTTGGCAGGCACGGCGAAACCGGTCAAAATCGCGGAAAACTCCGTCACGGTCGCAGCCGAGCCGAGATCACTGCGCAACCACTCGCCCCAGAGCTTGTCGGCGCTCTTGTCGCCGATGCCCGGCAACATGCGAACCATGCGCTTGAAGGCGACCTCGTCGCGGCGGTTGCTGGCGATCTTCATGAAGGCGGCCACGTCCTTGATGTGGGCCTGTTCGAAGAAGCGCAGCCCGCTGGTGATGACGAACGGGATGCCGCGGTTGGTCAGCTCCATCTGGATCTCCATGGAGTGAAAATGGGCGCGGTAGAGGATGGCGATTTCGTTGAGTTCCACGCCCTCGTCGCGGAGTTCGAGGATACGCTGGGCCACGAAGCGGGCCTGGGTGTTGGGATCCTGCACCGGGACGAGCGCGGGCAGCATCTGCCGGTCCGGCCGGTGGGCCGAGAGGGCCTTGCGGAACTGCTCGCGGTTGGCCGCGATGGCCGAATTCGCGAAGTTCAGGATCTCGGGCACGCTGCGGTAGTTGGTCTCGATCTTGTAGACCTGCGCGCCGGGATAGCGCTCGGGAAATTCGAGGATGTTGCGAAAATCGGCCCCCCGCCACGAGTAGATCGACTGGGCGTCGTCGCCTACCACCATCACATTCCGGCTCCGGCCCGCGAGCAGGTCGATCAACTCGGCCTGGATGTGGTTGGTGTCCTGATATTCGTCCACCAGCACGAACTCGAACTGCCGCTGGTAGCTCTCGCGCAGGGCGTCATTTTCCTTCAACAGCTCCAGGGTCTTGATCAGCAGGTCATCGAAGTCCATGCAGTTGATGTCGGCCTTCTTCTTCTCATAAGCCGCCAGGACCCGCTTGATCGGCTCACGGAGGTGGTCGAAATACGGGTAACGCCACGCGATCAGCTCGTCGAGATCTTCGCCGGTGTTCTGGGCCAGGCTGTAAATGTCGAGGAGCACGTCGGGCTTGGGAAAGCGGTAAGCCTTGGGGTCGACATCGCTGTCCGCGACGACGGAGCTCATCAGCTCCTTTTGATCCTCCCGGTCCATGATGGTGAAGCCGGGCCGGCGGTCGACCAATTCGGCGTGCCGGCGCAGGATGCGGTTGCCGATGGAGTGAAAGGTCCCGCCCCAGATGTCGCGGGTGTCCTGGGGCACCAATTGCTCCACGCGGTCGAGCATTTCGCGGGCCGCCTTGTTGGTGAAGGTGAGCAGCAGGATGTTCCGCGCCTGGATCCCGTTGTCGAGCAGGTAGGCCACCCGGTAGGTCAGGGTGCGGGTCTTGCCGGAGCCGGCCCCCGCGATGACGAGCGCCGGACCGGGCGGCGCGGTGACAGCAGCGAACTGCTGGTCGTTCAACTCCGCCGCGTAGTCGATCTGCGACTGCGCCTGCCGGGGGACGCGTTGTAGGGTGTAATCTCGGGCCATCGGGGCGGCAGCCTAGCGCGCTTTCGGAGTCCGCTCAAAAGATTTGCCGCCAGAGACACCCCGGAGGCCTCACCCATCCCGGTCGCGATCCATGTCGGGGGTTTGGAATTCCACCCCGTGGATCTTTTCCGTCTCCCGCGGGGTGCTCAGCACCTTCCAGATGCACCAGGAAAACAGCGTGGTCACAGTGCCCACGGAAAAGAGCATCACGAGGAATCCGGCGGTGGTCATGGCGGGGTCGGTGAGGTGGAAAAGAGCGGAAAACTCGGAAAATCGTCAGGGCCGGTCATGGCTCAAGCCCTGCTCGGCCCGGGCATAGGCCCGGCTGCGGGCGGTGAGGATGGCGAAATACACGAACGTGGCGATCACGAAAGTCACGCTGAGCTGGGCGGTGAGGTTGGCTTTCTCGCCGAACAAATCGGTCACGTAGCCGGACACCGCCCCCGCCTCGCCGGAGGTCAGATTCACGCCGAAGATCTCCTTCAACACCCACAGGGCGAAGATCCCCAGCAGAAAGGCGGGACAGATCCACCGGATGATGGGCCGGAACACCCACGGCACCCGGATCGCCGCGCCGCGGTGCAATTCCTCAAACCCTTTGTCGATCCCCCAATGCCAGCCGAAAATGAGGATCTTCACCGTCGCGAGGACGAAAATCAGGAAGGTCCCGACCCAGAAGTCCAGAGTGTCGAGCGCCTTCAGGTCGTGGGAAAAATAGAGCACAAAGCCGGTGCCGAAAGTCGTCAGCAGCCCCAGGATCGCCACCGAGACACGACGCCCAACGCCCATGGCTTCCTCCAGGAAGGCGATGCCCGGCTGGAGCATCGAGATCGAACTCGTCACCGCGGCGATGAACAGCATGAAGAAGAATGCCCCGCCGAAGAATTCGCCCGCCGGCATCTTCGAAAACACCAGCGGCAGAATCTTGAAGCCCAGCCCCACACCCGCCTGACCGGCCACTCCGGCCACCCCGAGGAAAGCCACCGCCGCCGGCACGGTGATGAGGCCGCCCAGCCCCACCTCACAGAATTCGTTCGCGCTGCTGGCGGTCAGGCCGCTGAGCGCCACGTCGTCGTCGGGTTTCAGGTAGCTGGCATACACGATGATGACGCCGAACCCGACCGAGAGACTGAAGAAAATCTGCCCCGCCGCCGCCAGCCACAGGCTGGGATTGGCGAGTTGCTCAAAGACACCCACTTCGCGCAGGACCAAAGCCCCGCCGCTGGCCTCGACCTCCTGCCGAGCCTCGGCGATGGCCGCCGCTCCCACCACTTCCCGTGGCTTCTCCCCGGGAGCCGCGTCGGCTTTGACCACCTGGACCTTGGTCGGATTCCACAGATAGCCGAGCCCGTTCACCACGGTGTCATGGGGCTTGGCCGGATCGGGCGCTCCCAGGGTGAGGACCCGCACCAGCAGCAGCACCGCCAGGCCGATCAGCAGCGGCATGCCGAGATTGCACATCTTCTCGATGCCCTTCGACAGGCCGCGATAGATGAGCCAGAAATTGAACGTGAAGACTGCCAGCAGCCACGGCAGCGCCCGGTCCCAGGAGAATTGCATCGCCGCCGCATTGCCGCCCGCCCCCGTGAACGCCGCGAAATAGCCCACCGTCTCCTCCGGCGTGGTGACCGCCATCCGGCCCGACCAGAAATTCGCCGCGTAGCCGATGCACCAGGCTTCGATCGTCACGTAATACATGTAGATCACGACCGGCACGATCACCCCGATGATGCCGACGAATTTCCCCCACGGCTTCCGCAGGATCGCCGCAAAGGCCCCCGGAGCGGAGTTGTAGCCCAACTGTCCCGCATAGCGCCCCATCGCCCACTCCGCCCACCCGATCGGCAGGCCGATGATGAGGAAGGAAATCGCATACGCCAGCATGAAGGCTCCTCCGCCATACTCGGCCGCCAGCCCGGGAAAGCGCAGGAAATTCCCCAGGCCCACCGCGCTGCCGGAGACGGCGAGGATCACTCCCATGCGCGAGGACCATCCCTCACGCGCCGGCGTTCGATTCTGTGCGGCGGACTCTGGCATGCGCATTCCCATAGCGAAAGCCGTGCCGGACGGCAAGCCGCATTTTTTGCGCAAAATCGCGTCCCCCTCCCCCATCTCCTTGCATTCCGGCCTCGTAATGCTTTAACACAGTCCGCAAAATGAATCCTCTCGGGAAAGCCATCCTTCAGTTCTGCCGCTCGACGATCGGTCGCAAGCTCATCGTCGCCCTCACCGGCGTGCTCCTCGTCCTGTTCCTGCTCGGTCATGTCGCGGGCAACCTGCTCGTGTTCCAGGGCCGCGAAGCCATGAACGACTACGCGCAGTTCCTCCACACCATGCTCCACGGTCAGGGAGTCTGGATCGCCCGCATCGGTCTGTTGATCGCCGTCGGCCTCCACATCTGGGCCACCGTCTCACTGGTGAAGGACAATCGCGCCGCCCGCACCGAGCGCTACGCCCTTCCCGCCACCGTCCAGGCCTCGAAAAGCTCGCGGATCATGATCTGGAGCGGCCTGACCATTCTCGCCTTCGTCGTCTTCCACATCCTGCATTTCACGGTGCGCATTGATCCGGCACTGGCCAACCTCCCCGACGCCGCCTACGCCGCCGCCCATCCCGGCGAATCGCGGCACGATGTCTATGCCATGGTCATCAAGGGATTTCAAAACCCGCTGGTTTCCCTCTTCTACATCGTCGCCATCACCCTGCTCTGCTCCCATCTCAGCCACGGCATCGCCTCCCTCTTCCAGACCCTCGGTTGGCGCAGCCGGAAGTCGGCCGCCTTGGAGAAACAACTCGGCTGGGCCATCGCCATCGCCCTCTGGATCGGCTTCCTCTCCATCCCCGCCGCCGTCCTGACCGGTGCCCTGAAAGACAAGCCTTCCGTCTCCGGACAGAAAGCCGCTATCCCATCCGACCCCGCCGCCCCGGCCCCGCGCCAGGGCTGACCGTCCCGTCGCCATCCTCCCGCCTCCCACCGCAACCTGCTCCTTTCCGATCCCATGGCTTCCAACGGTTCCCCGCTGCATTCCGCCGTCCCCTCCGGTCCCCTGGCCGACAAATGGACGAAGCACAAGAATGAGTCCAAGCTCATCAACCCCGCCAACAAGCGGAAATATTCCGTCATCGTCGTCGGCTCGGGCCTCGCCGGTGGCTCCGCCGCTGCCACCCTGAGCGAGTTGGGCTATCAGGTGAAGTGCTTCTGCTACCAGGACAGCCCCCGTCGCGCCCACTCCATCGCCGCACAGGGCGGCATCAACGCGGCGAAGAATTACCAGAACGACGGCGACTCGGTCTACCGCCTGTTTTATGACACCATCAAGGGCGGCGACTTCCGCGCCCGCGAGGCCAATGTCTATCGCCTCGCCGAAGTCAGCGCCAACATCATCGACCAGTGCGTCGCCCAGGGTGTCCCCTTCGCCCGCGAGTATGGCGGCCTGCTCGACAACCGCTCCTTCGGCGGCGCCCAGGTCAGCCGCACCTTCTACGCCGCCGGCCAGACCGGCCAGCAGCTCCTCATCGGCTGCTACCAGGCCCTGTCCAAGGAGATCGCCCGCGGCGGCGTGAAGATGTATTCGCGCACCGAGATGCTCGACCTCGTCCTCGTCGACGGCCATGCCAAGGGCATCATCGTGCGCGATCTCGTCACCGGCGAGATCTCCCGCCATGCCGCCGACTGCGTCATCCTCGCCACCGGCGGATACGGCAACGTCTTCTACCTCTCCACCAATGCCATGGGCTGCAACGTCATGGCCGCCTTCCGCGCCCACAAACGCGGCGCCTACTTTGCGAATCCCTGCTACACCCAGATCCACCCCACCTGCATCCCCGTCAGCGGCGACTACCAGAGCAAGCTCACCCTCATGTCCGAGTCGCTCCGCAACGACGGCCGCGTCTGGGCACCGAAGAAAAAGGAGGACGCCGAGGCCATTCGCACCGGCCGGAAAATCGCCGCCGACATCGCCGAGGACGACCGCGACTACTTCCTCGAGCGCAAATATCCCAGCTTCGGCAATCTCGCCCCCCGCGACGTCTCCTCCCGCTCCGCCAAGGAAGCCTGCGACGAGGGCCGCGGCGTCGCCCCCACCGGCCTCGGCGTCTACCTCGACTTCCGCGACGCCATCCAGCGCCTCGGCCGCAACACCATCGAGGCCCGCTACGGCAACCTCTTCCAGATGTACGAAAAGATCGCCGGCACCGATCCCTACACCTCTCCCATGATGATCTACCCCGCCGTTCACTACACCATGGGCGGCCTGTGGGTGGACTACAACCTGATGTCCAACATCCCCGGCCTCCACGTCCTCGGCGAGGCCAACTTCTCCGACCACGGCGCCAACCGCCTCGGCGCCAGCGCCCTCATGCAGGGCCTCGCCGACGGCTACTTCGTCATTCCGGCCACCCTGCCCAACTACCTCGCCGGCCAGAAACCCGGCACCGTCAAGACCGACGACCCCGCCTTTGCCGAGGCCGAGGAAGCCGCCCGCGCCCGCATCCACCAACTCTTGTCCGTCAACGGCAAACGCACCGTCGACAGCTTCCACCGCGAACTCGGCATGCTCGTCTGGGACAAGTGCGGAATGGCCCGCAACGAACCCGGCCTCAAGGAAGCCCTCGCCCGCATCCCCGCCATCCGCGAAGAATTCTGGTCCAACGTCCGCGTCCCCGGCGAAGGCGCCAACCTCAACGCCGAACTCGAGAAAGCCGGCCGCGTCGCCGACTTCATCGATTTCGCCGAGCTGATGTGTCACGACGCCCTCAACCGCGAGGAAAGCTGCGGCGGCCACTTCCGCGAGGAGTACCAGTTCACCGAAGCCGACGACGACGTGAAATCCGGCTACACCAACCCCGGCGAAGCCAAGCGCCGCGACGACGCCTTCTGCCACGTCTCCGCCTGGGAAAGCGCCGGCCCCGGCAACACGCCCATCCTGCACATAGAGCCCCTCGCCTTTGAAGCCGTGAAGTTGAGCGTGCGGTCGTATAAGTGAACCGAAGAAAGAAATGGAGCCTGCTGATTACATCGACGACCTCAATGATTCGGGCATTCCCGAGCGATTGGATCGTTGGGCTACCGAAGCGATCGCTCGGTACAAGGCGTATTGCCGCGGCGAAATCAATTCCGTCGATGGAGACCAGGTAATGGCGGGACTCCGAATACTTTTGTCCAAAGAACAATCATGAATCTAACGCTCAAAGTTTGGCGACAGAAAAACGCCACCGACCACGGACGGATCGAAACCTACGAGGCGCGGAGCATCCCCGCCGAGGCTTCGTTCCTGGAGATGCTCGACATCGTCAACGAGCGCCTCATCGAGGGCGGCGGCGAGCCCATCCACTTCGATCACGACTGCCGCGAGGGCATCTGCGGCATGTGCTCCCTGACCATCAATGGCGTCCCCCACAGCAAGGAGCGCGGCATCACCACCTGCCAGGTCCACATGCGCAAATTCCGCGACGGCGACACCATCTGGATCGAGCCCTTCCGCGCCCGCGCCTTCCCCGTGGTGCGCGACCTCGTCGTCGACCGCACCGCCTTTGACCGCATCGTCGCCGCCGGCGGCTTCATCTCCGTGCGCACCGGCTCCGCCCAGGACGCCAATGCCCTGCCCGTGCCGAAAGACGACGCCGACGCCTCCTTCGCCGCCGCCGCCTGCATCGGTTGCGGCGCCTGTGTGGCCGCCTGCAAGAACGCCAGCGCCATGCTCTTCGTCGGCGCCAAGGCCGCCCACCTCAACCTGTTGCCCCAGGGCAAGCCCGAGCAGGACAAACGCGTCCTCGCCATGGTCCGCCAGATGGATGCCGAAGGCTTCGGCGGCTGCACCAACCAGTACGAGTGCGAAGCCGTCTGCCCCAAGGAAATCAGCGCCGACGTGATCGCCAAGCTCAATCGCGACTACACCGCCGCCGCCGTGAAGGAAGCCGTCTGCTGATCCCCGGAGTCGGCCCAAAGGAACGTCGCTTGGGCTTCTCAGCCCAACCACGGAGCCGCTGCCCCGGCTCCCGTCACCTCTTGCACTCAACGACCGGCCATCGACCGGTATGTCTGCGGCGTGGGACCCGCCATTCCAGCGAGCCATCGCCCGATTCGCCTACCCTGCCGACCTGAGGCGATCGGCAATCGGCCCGATATTCCCGGCATCGAACCAAAGCCGTCAAGCCTTTCGCCCGCACCGAAAGGCGAATTCACGATGCCCTGTCGAGTTGGCAACGCCATTGCTCCATTCCACCCGAGAGATTGGCGAAGATCCTTCCCACGATCCCCGGCTACTCCGCCTCCCGGCATCGCGCCCATCGGTCCGCCCACACGACGTGGTTCCTTCAATCCAGTGCCGTTCCGATCCAACCCTGTCTCATCGCCGATCCAACCCTCTTTCATCGCAACCACCACCCTCTCCCCTGAGAGTGCCGGCATACCTGTCGGCCGACCTCAACCCGCCACCGCCTCACCAAACCAGTCATCCTCCCAAACATCACCGCACCCGGGACGTTGAACGCCGAAAGCCGAAAGCCCATCATTCCTCCCCCTCACCTCGGCCCAATTCCCTCAGCATCCCCACAATATCCCGCCAGCCACGCACCGCGACGAGGATGGTGACCGTGCCATACCAGACCACACAGGCCCAGATGAGGAAGTGCCAGAAAGTGCTCATCGCGTCGAAGTCAGAGGGGTTTGGCTTTCTGCGACCGCCCGACCCGGCCGGATCAGCGAGCCGATGATCATGCCCAGCGCCGCGGCGGCGAAGGCGGCGATGCCCGCATTGTCCTTGCCGATGCGCGCAGCGATGTCCGCCGTGGATGCCATCTTCTCGAGGCTCAGAAAGGCGATCGGGACTGCCGCCCCGCCCACGATGGCCCCGATGGCCCCCCAGGCGCTGGCCCGCTTCCAGTAGCAGCACGCCACCAGCAGCACCGACATGCTGGAAAGGTAAACGGAGCCGCTGAGCAACAGATACGACCACACATCGCCCTGGATCTCATACATCAGGCCGAAGACGAACAGATACACCCCGATCAGCGCGACGATGCACCGGTTCCACCGGATGGCGCGCGCCTCCGGCCAGCGACCGCGGCGGAAAGGCGCCAGGATGTCATTGTAGATCACACTGCCCCAGCCCAGCATGTAGCTGGAGTCCGTACTCATGTCGGCCGCGAGCATGGCGGCCACCATCAGCCCCATCAGACCCACCGGGAGAAACGTGGACAGAAAGGTGGGCATCGCCATCAGGGTCGGCTCGCCCGCCGTCGCCGGCCCCAGCATCGCCAGCGCCGCCACTCCCCACAGCACCGGCACCAGCCAGCGGCAGACAAAGAAAAAGCTCGTCCGCGCATAGATCCGCTGCCCCGTAGCCGCATCCTTCGCCGCGAGCAGGCGCGAGATCGTCGTCTGCCACGTCAGCGTCGCGGCCGTGTTGCCGAGAATTTGGAAAATGAGGTACGACCAGCCCATCGAGGCATTGGCCAGCGGATTGAAGCCCCCCTCTCCATGGTGCGACCGCACGGCCTCCTCCAGCCGCTCCCAGCCGATCTGGTGCAGGATCAGCAGCGTCACCACCAGCAGACCGGCACTCATGATGATGAACTGCAGGAAGTCCGTGACCAGGATCGAGAGCATGCCCCCGAGGATCGTGTAGATCGCCACCAGCAGCAGCAGCCCGCCCATCACCGGCACCAGATAGCCGGTATCCCAGCCGCACACCGCACAGAGGAAGTCGCCGCCGATCTTCAGGAAGACACCCATGTTCAGCAGCCCGCCGAGCACGATGACCACCCCCGCCAGCCAGCGCACCCGGGGGCCGAAACGTTTCTCAAACAGTTCCGGCAGCGTCATCGCCCCCGAAGCCCGCAGCGGCCTCACACAAAAACCCGTCAGCCCGATGACCAGCATCGCCCCCGCCTGGCACAGCCCCGGCGTGGCCCCGGCGAAGCCATTCGTGTAGCCCGCCTCGGCCGCATACATGCACGTGATGATGCCGAACTCCGTCGCCGCCAGCGACGCGATGCCCAGATAGAGATTCATCTCCCGCCCCGCCACCAGGAAGTGCTCCACCTTTGACACATAGCGCCGCATCCACACCCCGGCCACCATCGTGCCCAGCAGGTAGAGCCCGACGATACTGCCATCGATCCAGGGGTGAAAATGCGACATCGTTGCGGAGGCTAGACCGGGGCCACCATCCCTGGCAAGGATCGATTCCGCCGCTCTTGCGCGGGGACGATGACGCGGGAAAACCTTTCCCGCCCCCGCCGGTTCCGGTATAGCCTTTCGGCACATCCACTCACCACCCCAGCACCCATGATCCGCACCACCACCGTCGGCTCCTATGCCCCCATCGACTGGCTCCTCGCCGGCGGGGCCACCGCCCAGGCCGTGACCGATGCCACCGCCGTCGTCATCGCCACCCAGCGCCGCGCCGGCATCGACCTGCCCACTGATGGCGAGCTCTACCGCTACGACCCCAGCCATCCCGATACCAACGGGATGATCGAATACTTCACCCGCCAACTCGGCGGCATCGACTCCCAGGTCGGCGTGTCCGATGCCCGGCGCTTCCGCGAAAAGCAGGACTTCCTCTGGCGCCGCCATCCCGCCGGCGTCGTGCGCGAAGCCATCACCGAGGGCACCCTCGACCTCGCCACTGCCTGCGCCCGCTCCCAGTCCGTCGCCGGCGGCCCGCTGAAGTTCACCCTCACCAGCCCCTACATGCTCGCCCGCACCCTGCTCGACGACCACTACGGCGACTTCGACTCCCTCTGCCTCGCGATCGGCCAGGCTCTCGCCGACCAGGTCGCCGATCTCGACTGCGCCTGCGTGCAGGTCGACGAGGCCAACATCCCCGGCAGCCCCGAGAATGCCCCCATCGCCGCCGCCGCCATCAATCTCATCCTCGACCGCGTCCGCGGCGAGAAGGCCGTCCACTTCTGCTTCGGCAACTACGGCGGACAGACCATCCAGCGCGGCGAATGGGCCGCCCTGGTCGACTTCCTCAACGCCCTCCACACCGACCACCTCATCCTCGAACTCGCCCACCGCCCCCACCACGACCTCGAAGCCCTCCGCGACATCGATCCCCGCATCGGGCTCGGCATCGGCGTCATCGACATCAAGGTCAACCACATCGAGACTCCCGACGAAGTCGCCCGGCGCCTTGACACCGCCGCCCGCACCCTCGGCATCGAGCGCCTCGCCTGGGCCCACCCCGACTGCGGCTTCTGGATGTTGAAACGCAGCATCGCCGACCGAAAAATCGAAGCCCTCGCCAAAGGCAACGCCCTTTTTCTGGGTAGTCTGGGGTGAGGCTCAGAGTCGGGTTCCAAGTTCCAAGTTCCAAGTTCAAAGTTCAAGGTTCCAAGTTCCAAGTTCCAAGTTCCAAGTTTGAACGCCAAACACAGCTCTCCCCTCCCCACTTCAACTTTGAACTTTGAACTTTGAACTCCAAACTTAAAAAAATGCCTTCCCCCGTCACCGCCTTCAAAGCCGCCGCCGCGGCTTATGTCGAAAAGCGCGACACCCGCGCCTTCCTGCGGCAGTCGATGACCGGCTACCTGAAGGCCCGGGCGCTGCGCGAGGCGGAGTTCCAGGACTGGCCCGCCGCCCGGCTCGCGGCCTCAGGAGCGAAGGCCGAGGCGATGGATCATCTCGACCGTTACCTCGCCCAATTCGTCGAAAACCTCGAATCGCGCGGCACGAAAGTCTTCTTCGCCAAAGACGGCGAGCGCGCCCGCGACTACATCCGCTCCGTGATCGATGCCCACGGCGCCCGGTGCATCGTGAAGTCGAAAAGCATGGCCGGCGAGGAGATCCACCTCACCGAGACGCTGGAACACGCCGGCTTCGAGGTCATCGAGAGCGATCTGGGCGAGTACATCGTGCAGCTCCTGGGACAGCGGCCCTTCCACATCGTCGCCCCGGCCATGCACCTGCGGCGCGACGAAGTGCGCGACCTGTTTGCCAACAAACTGGGACCCGACGCCGGACTCAACGACGATCCGCAGGCCCTCACCATGGACGCCCGTCGCGCCATCCGCCGCAAGTACCTCGAGGCCGACATCGGCATCAGCGGCGTCAATTTCGCCGTCGCCGAGACCGGGCAGATGGTCATCTGCACCAACGAGGGCAACGGCCGCCTCTCCACCTCCCTGCCCCGCGTCCACATCGCCGTCATGGGCATCGAAAAAGTCGTGCCCCGGCTCGATGACCTCGCCCTGCTGCTGCCCATGCTCGCCTCAGCCGGCACCGGTCAGCACATCACCGGCTACACCACCATCATCGGCGGCCCCCGCCAGCCGGGCGAGGCCGACGGGCCGGAGGAGTTCCACGTCGTCATCATGGACAACGGCCGCACCAGCCTGCTTGCCGACGCCGAGCAGCGCGATGCGCTCCATTGCATCCGCTGCGGCGCCTGCATCTACATGTGCCCCATTTTCAAAAACGTCGGCGGCCACACCTACGACACCACCTACATGGGACCGATCGGCAGCGTCATCACCCCGCACCTGCGGGGTCTTCAGGACTGGAAACACCTGCCCGCCAGCAGTTCCCTGTGCGGCGCCTGCACGGAGACCTGCCCGGTCCACATCGACCTGCACCATCACCTACTCCACCATCGCCGCAATGCCGCCGCCACCCGCCCCGTCTGGTGGGAAAAGCTCGCCTTCCGCCTCTATCGACACCTCGCCTCCCGGCCGCGTCTGTTCGCCCTCGCGGGCCGTCTCGGGCGCGTCGCCCAAAGTCTCGCCCGTCCCCTGCTCGGCACCCGACTGGACCCCGCCCGCCCCTGGACCCGCTGCCGCACCCTGCCCCCGCCGCCCGCAGAGAGTTTTCGACAATGGTGGAGTCGGAAGGGAGCCCCGGAGGAAGATACGTGAACGTCGAGCCATTGAGCAGGCGCGACCCGGGGTGGTTTCATTGAGGATTCTTTTTTAGACCAACCGTTCCTTGTCCGGGTAAAACGGACCCGCCTCTGGGTGGAGCCCGCTTTTTGTGCCTGTCTTACGATACGAGCGAAGTCACTTCGCACTTGATTTTGGCTCCAACAGACCTCTCCGCCACCTCGAGATCATGCTCCGATTGGAGACCGCTCCGATCAACAGCTTTGACCTTCGCTCATGGCGCCAGATGAAGACAGGTGAGCGCCGGGAATACGCAGGAAGGCGTCGGCAGCAGCGGCGCGGCGCACGCCCCTCACTCCGCCATTCCGATCAAAGAGGGTCTCATCTCCGATGGAACAGGGTCTGATCGGAATGGCACGGGATTAAGGCCGTGCGTCGGTCCAAACGGGTGTTTCGAGCGAAATAGATGCCGCAGGCATCACAGCTATTAGCCGGTGGTTGAGGAGCGTAGCGACGACACCACCGGATCAAATGGAAAAGAAACCGAGCATCCCGGAGGGATGCCAGCGGGCGAGG
>JAEUHH010000045.1 GCA_016795505.1 Verrucomicrobiales bacterium
CCTCGCCCGCTGGCATCCCTCCGGGATGCTCGGTTTCTTTTCCATTTGATCCGGTGGTGTCGTCGCTACGCTCCTCAACCACCGGCTAATAGCTGTGATGCCTGCGGCATCTATTTCGCTCGAAACACCCGTTTGGACCGAAGAGCCGTCTTAATCCCGTGCCATTCCGATCAGACCCTATCTCATCGCCGATCAGACCCGGTTCGATCGGAGACCAGACCCTGTCGCTTCGTCACCGGCGCCTCCCTTTCCTGACAAACACCCTCGCGAGGGCAAAAATCACCCTCGCGAGGGTGGAAAATACCCTCCCGAGGGTGGGAAATACCCTCCCAAGGGTAAAAATCACCCTCCCGAGGGTGGGAAACACCCTCCCGAGGGCAAAATCACCCTCCGGAGGGTGGGAAATACCCTCCCAAGGGTAAAAATCACCCTTCCGAGGGTGGGAAACACCCTCCCGAGGGCAAAATCACCCTCCCAAGGGTGGGAGATACCCTCCCAAGGGTAAAAATCACCCTCCCAAGGGTGGGAAATACCCTCCCGAGGGCAAAATCACCCTCCGGAGGGTGGGAAATACCCTCCCAAGGGTAAAAATCACCCTCCCAAGGGTTGGAAATACCCTCCCAAGGGCAAAATCACCATCCCGAGGGTGGAAAACACCCTCTCAAGGGTAAAAATCACCCTCCCAAGAGTAAAAATCACCCTCCAGACCGATCCAGACCGATCCCGGTCGATTCCGGGACACAAACGGGACACAAACGGGACACAAACGGGACGCAAACGGGACGCAAACGGGACGCAACCGGGCGTATGGGGGAGGGGTTTTGGCTTTTGCGGGCCGATTTCCGGATTTCTCTGAAAGGCCGGCTTTCCAAGCGGTGGATTTTCCGCTATAACCCGGCATTCCCATGGCCCAGGCTATCATCGATCCCGAAGAAGTGAGGCGTTTCGCCGAGGAGCTGAAGCGCTTCAACATCGACCTCCAGAACCGCACCGCCTCGCTCCAGGCCCGCTTCGCCGCGCTCGGCGACACGTGGCAGGACCAGGAACAGGCGAAATTCGCCGAGGAATTCGTGCAGACCATGAAGGCGCTGAAGAAATTCATCGAAGTCTCCCATCAGCACGGTCCCTATCTGCTGCGCAAGGCCCAGCGGATCGAGGATTACCTGAACCAGCGCTGATCCATCGCCCGTCCGCCGTCGTCCTTTTCCCCGCTCTCTCTCTCCCGCGCCCATGGCCGATCCCCGCGCCCACGTCACTTCCATCGATACGCTGGAGCGTTTCCGCTCCAGTCTGGTGGTCTTTCTGGAGCGGGCCAATCTGGTCATCGATGAGATCGGCGACGAGACGAACCGCACCCGCATGTGGCTGCAGAGCGACCAGCGGCTCTACTGGAACCAGGAGATCCGCCGCCGGCGGCAGCGACTCGACGAGGCGCAGGCGCAACTGCTCGCCGCCCGCATCTCGGCCCTGGGCGAGGCCACCCACGCGCATCACCAGGCGGTCCGCGCGGCGCACGAGGCGGTCCGGGAGGGCGAGGCCAGGCTCCAGGCCGTGGTGCAGTGGAGCCGCCACTTCGACAGCCGGGTCGATCCGCTGTCCAAGCAGCTCAGCCGGCTGGACAACATCCTGAATGGCGAGATGAAGCACGCGGTCCACTACCTCACCGAGGCCATCCGGAATCTCCAGGAGTATGCCGAGGCCCGACCCGCCAGCCCGTCGGCCGGCGCACCGATCGACCAACCCGCGCCCGACGGTGCCGCCGATACCCCGCCGGCCGGAGTCTGACACGACCGTTTTTTTCCCATCCATCATGAGTGTCCACAGTCAACGCAACCGCCTCGGCGCCCTGATGAAGGAGCTGATGGGCCGCTGGTCCGAGACGAAGCTGGTCTGGCGCGATGCCAAGGCGGTGGAATTCGAAAAGCGCTACCTCGCCGAGCTGGTCGACAATGTGAATGCCGCCATGGTGGTGCTGGAGAAGCTCGACCAAACCCTGACCAAGATCCGGAAAGACTGTGGTGAATCCTGACTCTCTGCCCCTGCCCGACGACCTGCGCGATCTCCTCGACCGGCTGCGGTCGACGGTGGAGGACTTTGCCGCCCGCGAGGTCGCGCTCGACCGCGAGCACAATCTGCAACTCCACCGCGCCCGCGAGAGCTGGGAGGAGGGCACGACCCGCCAGCGCGAGATCCACGACGGCCGGCTCGCGGCCGAGGCCGAGCGCCACGCAGCCCTCCGCGTCGAGTGGGAGGCCCGCGCGGCGCGTCGTCGCGACTGGATCGACCGTGCCCACAAGTCGGCCCGCAACCGGGTGAGCCGCAGCCTCGCCGAGCAGGAGGGCCACCGGGTCTACCAACTCCAGATGGAGATGATCCAGCAAAAGCGCGACCTCGCCGCCGCGCGCGAGCATCTCGGGCAGCGCCACGAGGCCTACCAGGCCGAGCTGGCCGGCGAGCGCGAGGCTCTGGGCCGGCTGCGGAAGGCGGCCACCCGTGCGCTGCGCGGCTACCCGGCTTTCCTCCGCGGTCTGGCGGGCAATGCCGGGGCAGACGCCGCGGCTGACGGTGTCGATCTCGACCAGCTCATCGTGCGCGCCCGGGAGGACCGGGCCGCCGCCTCGGAGTCGCTGCGCGAGCTGCTCCAGTTCGGCCTGCCGAAGGTGTTCGCCTCCCTGCCGGCGTCGCTGCTGGTCATCATGCTGGTATTCGCGGGCGCCGGCGCGGCATTCGGCCTGCCGCAGGTGGGGATGAGTTCCCCGGCCGCCATCGGCATCGGCGCGGGCCTGGCTCTGGGCGGCAGCCTGATCGTGCTGCTGCTCCACGCCACCGGCCGCACCCAGGCGGCGCCGTATGCCGAGGTGCTGGTCTCCCGGCTGCGCCGCTGCCGCGAGGGGCTCGATGCCGCCGCGAAGGCCTCGGAGCGCGATCTCGAGACCACCCTGGCGCGCATGGAGGCGCAGGTCGAGGCGACTTCCACGACTTTTGACCAGCAGCGCCGGGTCTCGCCCGAGCAGTCGCAGGCGCAAAAGGCGGAAAAGCAGCGGAAGCTCGACGAGCAGGTCACCCGGTTGCTCGCCCACCACGACACGGTCGCGAACCGGCGTCTGGATGCGCTGGATGCGGCCGAGCGCGAGGCGCTGGCGGGTCTGCAAGCGGCCGCCGATGCCGTGCTGGCCGGGCTCGACGAGACCAACGATGCCGCCGTCGCCCGGCTCGCCGAGGTCCACCGGGTGCGCTGGGATCAACTGGAAGCCGCCTGGCGCGAGGCCATCGAGCCCCTTTACGCCACCATCCAGCGCATGGAGGCGCAATCGGCTGCGCTGTTCCCCGACTGGAGCCGCGAGTATCTCGACGGGTGGAAGGCGCCTGACGATTTTGCCAATGCCGCCCGCCTCGGGGCGCTGGACGTGGATGTCACCAAGCTCGCCAAGGCGGTGCCGCAGAGTCCGCGGCTCGCGCTGCCGGGGCCGGCGCGGTTCCGCCTGCCCATCTCGCTGGTCATGCCGCAGCTCGGCTCGGTGTTGTTCGAGTCGGATGGCGGTGGGGCCGGGCGCGATGCCATGCTCGCCAGTCTCAACCAGCTCATCCTGCGCCTGCTCTCGGTGGCGCCTCCGGCCAAGCTGAGTTTCACCATCATCGATCCGGTCGGCCTGGGGGATGGCTTTTCCGGCCTCATGCACCTCGCCGACTATGACGAGAGCCTGATCAGCAGCCGCATCTGGACCCAGAGCCAGCAGATCGATGCCCGGCTGGGCGACCTGAATGACCACATCGAGAAGGTCATCCAGATGTACCTGCGCAATGAGTTTCCCAACATCACGGAATACAACCGGCAGGCGGGCAAGATCGCGGAGAAATATCACTTCGTCGTCATCGCCGACTTTCCGGCCAATTTCAGCGAACTCGCCGCGAAGCGCCTGCTCAGCATCGCCACCAGCGGCGCGCGCTGCGGCGTGTATCTGCTGATGCATTGGGACCGCAAGCGGCCCGCGCCGCAGGAGTTCGTTGCCGACCAGGTGCGCCCCCACTGCCTGCGCATCGTCGCCCGGCAGGGCGGGCAGCCGGCGCTGGACGATGCCGCCATCCCCGGCGCGCCGCTGGTGCTCGACCGCCTGCCGGACGAGGCGTCGCTGACCAACGACCTCATTCACCGGCTCGGCGCCGCCAGCCGCGATGCCGAGCGTGTCCAGGTGCCGTTCAAAGACATCGCCCCGGCCGCGGATGCCCTCTGGAGTGTCGAGACCACCAAGGAACTGCGCGTGCCCATCGGCCGCACCGGGGCGACGAAGCTGCAATACCTGGCCATCGGTCGCGACACCCGCCAGCACGCCCTGATCGCCGGCAAGACCGGATCGGGCAAGTCGACCCTGTTCCACGTCATGATCACCAATCTCTCGCTGTGGTGCTCGCCGGACGAGGTGGAGTTCTACCTGGTGGACTTCAAGAAAGGGGTCGAGTTCAAGTGTTACGCCAATGCCCGCCTGCCCCACGCCCGCGTCATCGCCATCGAGAGCGACCGGGAGTTCGGCCTCAGCGTGCTGCAGCGCCTCGACGATGAGCTGAAGCGCCGCGGCGATCTGTTCCGCCAGCTCGGCGTGCAGGACCTGCCCGGTTACGAGAAAGCCGGCGGCCGGGAGGCGATCCCGCGCACCCTGCTGCTCATCGACGAGTTTCAGGAGTTCTTCGTCGAGGATGACCGCATCGCGCAGAATGCGAACGTCCTGCTCGACCGCATCGTGCGCCAGGGCCGCGCCTTCGGCATCCATGTCATCCTGGGCTCGCAGACGCTCGGTGGCGCCTACACGCTGGCCCGCACCACGCTGGGCCAGATGGTCATCCGCATCGCGCTCCAGTGCAACGAAGCCGACGCCTACCTCATCATGGATGACAGCAATCCGGCCCCGCGCCTGCTGACCCGTCCGGGGGAGGGCATTTACAACGACCAGGCCGGCATGATCGAGGGCAACAGCCCCTTCCAGGTCGTGTGGCTGTCCGACGAGGAGCGCGAGGACTGGCTGCGGCAGGTAAGCCGTCATGCCGCCGCCACGGGACGCGAGTTTGCCGCGCCGATCGTGTTCGAGGGCAATGCCCCGGCCGACATTCGCGAGAACGCGCCGCTGCGCCGCGCCCTGGCCGCGCACACCGCCCTCAGCCACGCGGCGCCGGAGATCCACTGGTGGCTGGGCGCGCCCAATGCCATCAAGGGCCCGACGCAGGCCGTCTTCCAGCGCCAGAGTGGCAACCACCTGCTCATCGTGGGCCAGCGGGACGAAGCCGCTCTGACCATGTTCACCGTGGGGCTCATCAGTCTCTCCGCCCAGTTTCCCGCCGGCGGAGTGCGTTTCGTCCTGCTCGACAGCAGTGCCCCGGAGACTCCCGAGCGCGAGCATCTGGAGCACGTCGCGGGACTGTTGCCGCATCCCATCACGGTGGCCCGCGGTCATGACCTCGAGACGGCGATGGCCGGGCTGGCCGCCGAGCTGGACCGCCGCCAGCACGACGAATCCGCCTCGGCCACGGCGCCGGCGGTGTTCCTGCTCATCAACGGCCTCCAGCGCATCAAAAAGCTCAAATACGAGGAGGATTTCAGCTTTTCCCTCGACGACACCGCCGGCGGCGGCAGCCCCGGCACGCAGTTGAACACCCTGATCGCCGAGGGCCCCGCGCTCGGCATCCATGTCGTCGCCACCTGCGACACCTACAACAACCTGAACCGCATGCTCAGCCGCAAGGCGCTCAGCGAATTCGAGATGCGCGTGCTCTTCCAGATGAGCGCGAACGACTCCGCCAGCCTCATCGACTCCCCCAAGGCCAGCGGTCTCGGTCTCCATCGTGCGCTCTTCTACAACGAGCAGGAAGGCTACCTGGAGACCTTCCGTCCCTATGCCCAGCCGGATCGGGGGTGGTTTGAGGAAGCGGGTGGTTTTCTCAAGTGAAAGGTAAAAAGTGAAAGGTAAAAAGTGGAGAGAGTGAGGAGAGAGGGTGTGAGACAGGAAAGTCAGGGCAGGCGATTCTGCCCGGTTCAAGGTGGGGCTGTCTCTGGCTGAGTAGATAAGCCCCGTCCCCGGAGCGGCCGGAAAAGGTAGCCCGCGCTGGATGAGCCACGGTCCCGGAGCGGCCGGAGTATGGAGCCGGGGAAGATAAGCCACCGCCCCGGAGCGGCCAGAAAAGGCAGCCCGCGCTGGATGAGTCGCGTCCCCGGAGCGGCCGGAGTATGGAGCCGGGGAAGATAAGCCACGGTCCCGGAGCGGCCGGAAGAGGCAGCCCGCGCTGGATGAGCCACGGCCCCGGAGGGGTCGGAGAAATTAGCCGGTGGCGACAGCCACCGGATAACGGCCCACCCTGACGAGACCGCCCCGGCAGGGGCGGCGGAACGGTATCGGGGTCAGGCGCCCACGACCCGGTGTCCTCTTGTTGGCGCCCCATCCGGGGCGCTCGTTTTTTTGGGGGCGGATACCGGTGGCTGTCGCCACCGGCTCATTCCCGTCGAGCCTCCGGCTCGAAAGGGGGAAAGCCGTGAAGGGGACACGTAGGCGAGAATGCGTCGTTTTCCGCACCGGCCGATCCGGTGAGAAGGGAGCCGGAGGCTTCCCGGATATAAGCCGGTGGTGAAGCGAAGCGGAACCACCGGACCTCCCGCCAAAAACCGTGGCCCGCCCCGGAGGGGCGGCGGAAGCGTGGCCCAGCGCAACCATTCCCATTCCAACCCAAATGCTCTGGCGCTGTCGATTCCCGACGCCTCTCGCGCCTCGGCCGGGGCGCCATCCATCCTCCGCGATGGTGACCGGTGGTTCCGCTGCGCTCCACGACCGGCTACGTTCCATCGTCCCTCCGGGACGACTCTGCCTCCGATGCTCGCCCGAGAAATGACATCGCCCGCCGCCCTCTCGCTGCTTACTCTTCACTCTTCACTTTTTACTCTTCACTTCTTCCTCCCCCCGATTCCCGCCATCCGACTCCATTGCCGCCTGGTGCGAAGCGTGTCACCCTGTGGGCGTGAAAGTCGTTCCGCCTTTTTTCGTCTCCTCACCCGGCTCCCTGGCCGGCCGGCTGGTCCGGCTGGCGGTGGTCGCTCCCGTTGCCATCCTGATGCACGCCCCCGTCTTTGCCGCCGAAGCCGAAGCCAAAGCCCCTGTCCGCCGGCCCCTGCCGTCGGCCGAGGTGATCGCCAAGCTGCCGCCCGATGGCGGGCCGGACTACAACCGGCTCATCTTTGAAAAGAGCCCCTACCTGCTGCAACACGCCGCCAATCCCGTCGATTGGTATCCGTGGGGCGACGAGGCCTTCGCCGAGGCGCAGCGCACCGGCAAGCCGGTCTTCCTCAGCATCGGCTACACCACCTGCCACTGGTGCCACGTGATGGAGCACGAGTCCTTCGAGGACGAGGAGGTCGCCCGCCTGATCAATGAACACTTCATCCCCGTGAAGGTGGACCGCGAGGAGCGGCCGGACATCGACGAGGTTTACATGACCTTCACCCAGGCCCTCACCGGCGGCGGCGGCTGGCCCATGACCGTCATGCTCACCGCCGAGAGGAAACCCTTCTTCGCCGGCACCTATTTCCCCAAGGAGAGCCGCACCGGCCGTCCCGGCATGCTGGACCTGGTGCCCCACATCGCGGGGATCTGGAAAGACCAGCACGAGGCCGTGCTGGCCGATGCCGCCCGCTTCGCCGAGAGCCTGAAAGGGATGACCGGCGGCCAGCCCGGCGACGTGCCCGACCAGGAGGTCTACGCCCGCGCCTATGCCGACTTCGTAAAACGTTACGACGCGGCCCACGGCGGATTCGGCGGCGCGCCGAAGTTCCCCGTGCCGACGAACCATCTCTTCCTCCTCCGCCACTGGCACCGCACCGGCGAGGCCGCGGCCCGCGAGATGGTCGACCACACCCTGCACGCCATGCGGCGCGGCGGCATCTACGACCACGTCGGCCACGGCATCCACCGCTACTCCACCGATCCCATCTGGCTGCTCCCGCATTTTGAGAAAATGCTCTACGACCAGGCGCTCCACGTGATGGCCTGCGTCGAGGCCTACCAGGCCACCGGCGACGAGCGGCACGCCCGCGTCGCCCGCGAGGTGCTCGGCTACGTGACCCGCGACATGACCCATCCCGACGGCGGCTTTTACTCCGCCGAGGATGCCGACAGCGAGGGCGAGGAGGGCAAATTCTACGTCTGGACCCAAGCCGAACTCGTCGAGGTGCTCGGCGCCGACGATGCCGACTTCTACGCCACCGCCTTCAACTTCGCCGAGCCGGGCAACTTCAAGGAAGAAGCCACCGGCGAGCCCGCCGGGACCAACATCCCCCACCTCCGCGCCGACCTGAGCGAGGCCGATGCCGCCCGCGCCGAGACGCTGCGCGCCAAGCTTTTCGCCGCCCGGGAAAAGCGCATCCACCCGCAGAAAGACGACAAGATCCTGACCGACTGGAATGGTCTCATGATCGCCGCCTACGCCCGCGCCGCGCAGGCCCTCGACGATCCCGCCTACGCCGAGGCTGCCACACGGGCGGCCGACTTTGTGCTCAGCCGGCTCGTCACCCCCGACGGACGCCTGCTGAAGCGGTGGCGCGAGGGCGAGGCCGGCCTGACCGCGCACCTGGAGGACTATGCCTTCCTCGTCTGGGGCCTGCTCGACCTCTACGAGACCACCTTCGACCTCCGTTACCTGCGCGAGGCCGTGCGCCTGACCGATGCGACCCTGGAGCACTTCTGGGACGAGGAAGGCGGCGGCTTTTTCATGACCGCCGACGACTCCGAGGAACTGCTGGTGCGGACGAAAAAGCTCTACGGCGGCGCCATCCCCAGCGGCAATGCCGCCAGCGTGCTGAATCTGGCCCGGCTGCATCGCATGACGGGCAAAGCCGAGTACGCCACCCGCGCCGAGACGCTGCTGAAGACCTTTGGCGGTGAGCTGGCCAAGGCACCCGAGGCCTTCCCGCTCACCCTGTGCGCCCTGGAGCTCCTCCACGGTCCCGCCCGCGAGATCGTCATCGTCGGCGAGCCCGACGCGCCCGACACCCGCGCCCTGCTCGCCGAGTTGAGAAAGCCCTACCTGCCGAACAAAGTCGTGCTGCTGCGCTCCGCCGCCCATGCCGACGAACTCGCCCGGCTCGCGCCCTACACCGCCACCCAGACCGCCCTGGAGGGCAAAGCCACCGCCTACGTGTGCGAGAATTTCGCCTGCCAGTTGCCCACCGCCGATCCCGCCAAAGTCCGCGAGATGCTGAAGGCGAAGTGAGCGGGCGGCTCCTCAGCCCAGCCGGGCGGCGACCGATTTCGCGAAGTAGGTCAGGATCATGTCCGCGCCCGCGCGCTTGATGCCGGTCAGCGACTCCAGCACCACCTTGTCCTCATCGATCCAGCCCGCCGCGGCGGCCGACTTGATCATCAGGTACTCGCCGCTGACCTGGTAGGCGGCCAGCGGCAGGTCGATCTCCTCGCGCAGCAGGCGGATGATGTCGAGATAGGGGCCCGCCGGCTTCACCATCAGCATGTCGGCGCCTTCCGCCACATCCAGTTCGGCCTCGCGCAGCGCCTCGCGCCAGTTCGCCGGGTCCATCTGGTAGGTCTTCTTGTCGCCGGCTTTCGGCGCGGAATCGAGCGCCCCGCGGAAGGGGCCGTAGTAGGCCGAGGCGTATTTCGCCGTGTAGCTCAGGATGCCGACCCGCTCGTGGCCCGCCTCGTCGAGCGCCTCGCGGATCGCGCCCACCCGGCCGTCCATCATGTCGCTGGGCGCCACGATATCCGCCCCCGCCGCCGCGTGGCAGAGCGCCTGGCGGCACAGCACGGCCACGGTCTCGTCGTTTAAAATGCACAGCTCGCCCGTGCGGTCGTCCGTCACCACCAGACCGTCGTGCCCGTCGGCATTGTAGGGGTCCAGCGCCACATCGGTGATCACCGCCACCTCCGGATGCGCCGATTTGATCGCCCGGATCGCCCGCGGCACCAGGCCGTCGGCATCGTGGCACGCTTCGGCGCCGGAGGTCTTCAGCTGGTCGTCGATTTTCGGAAACAACACCACGGCCCGCACCCCGAGCGCGCTGGCCTCGCCCACCTCGCGCACCAGACTCTCCAGATGATGCCGCTGGCAGCCGGGCATGGAGGCGATCTCATCCACCCGGTTGTCCTCGTGGAGGAACAGCGGGTAGATCAGGTCCGCCGGAGTCAGTGTCGTCTCGCGGACGAGACCCCGGATCGCCGCTGACTGGCGATTGCGGCGCGGGCGGATGGGCAGGTGGAGTTTTTCGGGAAAAGCCATGGCGATGTCCCGCCCAGTTTCACCCACTCCCCGCGCCCCGCCAAGGAGAGATCGCGCCGGCTTGACGTTCGGCCCGCGCCTCCCTACGCTCCGAGCCATGACCGCCCGACTTGCCGGCGTGGTCGCCGCCTTGGCGCTCGGGGCGTCGGCTGCGGAGTTTCACATCACCCCCGCCGGGATGCCGGATGGGGATGGCAGCGCCGCCCGTCCCTGGGATCTGGCCACCGCCCTGGCCCATCCGGCCGCCGTCCAGCCCGGGGACACGCTGTGGCTGCATGGGGGTGTCTATCGCGGCAGTTTCGAGAGCCGGCTCACCGGCGCCCCCGGCCGGCCGATTGAGCTGCGACAGGTCCCCGGAGAGCGCGCCACCCTCGTCATCGAGCCCCATCCGCGGATCGGTGCCGGCCTCTTTCTGAGAGGCAGCCACCTGCGGTGCCGGGACTTCGAGGTGAGGTGCGATCTGCCAGCCCGGCAGACCGCCACCGCCGGCTCCTGGCCTCAGGACTTGCAGCGTGGCAGCGTGGAGTGCCGCGGCTCGCACCTGGAATTGATCCACCTCGTCATCCACGACCTCGGCACGGGTGTCGGCTTCTGGTCAGAGGGCGAGGGGGGGCGCATCGAGGGCTGCCTCATCTACAACAATGGCTGGATCGGCCCCGACCGCGCCCACGGGCATGGCATCTACGGTCAGAATGAAAAAGGGCGGAAACACATCGTCGACTGCCTGATTTTTGGCCAATACGGCGCCGGCATCCATCTCTATGGCAGCGAAAAGGCCAGCCTCCGCGTCTTCCGACTCTCGGGAGTGGCCGCCTTCGACAATGGGCGGCCGAATCGCTCGCGCGACATCCTCATCGGCGGCGGCTCGCCGGTGGACGATGTCGAGATCGCCTGCTGCGCCACTCGCGGCAGCGGACTCCAGCTCGGCTACGGCGACATCCCCGACAATGGCCGCGTCGTCGCCCGCGACCTCTACCTCCACGGCGGGCTGCGCCTCGCCTATCCCGGCGATTTCCAGATCTCCGATGCCACCCTCATTGCTCCGGACAGCCTGCTGAGCCTGCAGTGGGGCCAGGTCCGTCCGACCGCCGGGCCGCGGCTGGAGGGTTGCCGCTTTTTCAAAACACCCTCGCCCTATCCGCCTGTCGTCGTCTCCGAGCCGACTGGCACCCGGTCGGGCGGTCCGGAACTCCTCCGCCAGGCCGGGCTCGATCCCGCCGAGTCCTTCCAGAGCGGACCGCCGGCGGAAAACCGCATCCTCCTGCATCCGAGCCGTCATCAGCCGGGTCGGGCCCACCTCATCATTTACAATTGGGAGGGGCTCGACGCCGTGCCGGTCGATCCCGGCTCGCTGCTGACGGTCGGGCAGGGGTTTCGCATCGTCGATGCCCGCGATTTTTTCGGTCCGCCCGTCGTCGCCGGCGTCTATCGGGGCGGCGCCGTGCCCGTGCCGATGACCGCCCGCACCATCCCGGCCCCGATCGGCAGCGACCCCGCCACCGAGACCACCGATCCGGCCTTTGGCGCCTTCGTGGTGCTGCCGGGTGACGCGCCGTGACCGCCGGCGTCGCGCGGGGAGGTTTTGCCGTCCTGCAACCTTTGGGTGAGCCGGAACCCAATCGTTTTGCGCCGCTGCAACATCGATCCGCACCCGCGCCAGCGACCGGGCGACGGTGCCCGTTCCCGTTGCGACGCGACGAAATCATTTTGTCGCGTCGCAAAATCGTTTTGTCGCGGTGCAAGGTCATGTTGCGACGCTCCCAGCCGGGTTGCCGCGGTGCAAAACCGTCTTGCGCCGGCGCAAGACGAGCGGGTGACGCGCCAAACCGCGCTGATCCGGCGCGACGAAAGGTTGCAGGACGGCAAAACCTCCCCGGGCCGACCTCCCGCCCCTCGGGGAGGGAGGCCCCCGGCGCCGCGGCGCGGCCATTTCCGATGCAACAGGGTACGATCGCCGATGCAACAGGGTACGATCGCCGATGAAAGAGGGTACGATCGCGATGCGTTGGGATGCGGGCGCGCCGTTGGCGCTTTTTCTTCCCAATCCCGGGCGTTGATTTCGTGGGGCGCAGGTTCGATCGGAAAAGCCGTGGGGCTCCGGTCGCCGGCGAACCGCGGAGCGGTTCTCCTTGAATAGCCAGGGGTCGTAGACCCCTGGTCTCCGGTCCCGAAATCGGCAACCCCGGATGGGGTTGTCCCATGCGGTTGACCCGCCGCCGGGGTATTCATCCCCATTGGACAACCCCATCCGGGGTTGCGGTGATTTCCCGCGGTCGACCCGTAGTTTCACTACGGGCTATTCATGGAGCATCCCTCCGGGATGCACGGCTCTTCGGGAACACGCCTTTCCCCGGATGACAAATCCGGCGGGACGGTCAATCTTTACGGCCCCAACCCTGCTATCGTCCTCACCCGTATCCGCCAGCCCCCCTCTTTGTTTTTGCCATGAACTATGTCTCCACCCGCGGGAAATCCCCCGCCGTCGGCTTTGCCGAAGCTTTTGCTCAGGGGCTCGCGCCCGATGGCGGCCTCTATGTGCCGGAAACGCTGCCCTCGCTGCCGGGCGACTTGCTGCTGGAGGAGGGACCGATGCCGTATCCGGCGCTGGCGTGGGATTTTTTCAATCTCTTCGACACGGACCATGACTCGGAGGAGCTCATCGCCCTGATCGATGAGAGCTACGGCAGCTTCAGCGAGACGATGACGGCGCCGCTGGTCCAATTGGCCGAGAATCTGCACGTGCTGGAGCTGTTCCACGGGCCGACGCTGTCGTTCAAGGATTTTGGCCTCCAGCTCATCGGGAATCTGTTCGAGCACCAGATCCGCCACACCGGCGAGCCGATCAATGTCCTCGGGGCCACGTCGGGCGACACGGGGTCGGCCGCGATCCATGGGCTGGCGAACAAGAAGGGGGTCAATGTCTTCATCCTCTATCCGAAGGGCCGCATCGCCGAACTGCAGGAGCGCCAGATGACGTGCACGGCGGCGAAGAACATCTTTCCCATCCCGATTGAAGGCACGTTCGACGATGCGCAGCGGATCGTGAAGGAGCTGATGGGTGATCTGGAACTGAAGAACCGGCTGCGGCTGTCGGCGATCAATTCGATCAATCTCGCCCGCATCCTGGCGCAGTCGGTCTACTACGTGCATGCCTACATGCAGTTGCCGCTGGATCGCCGCGGGGATGTCCATTTTGCGGTGCCGACGGGGAATTTCGGCAATGTCCTGTCGGGCTGGCTGGCGCACCGGATGGGGCTGCCGGTGGAGCGTTTCATCGTGGCGACGAACCGCAATGACATCCTCCACCGCCTGTTCACCACGGGGCAGTATGCGTCGGGCGAGGTGCACCCGAGTCTGGCTCCGTCGATGGATATCCAGATCGCGTCGAATTTCGAGCGGTTCCTGTATTACTTCCACGGCGAGGACGGCAAGAAGACGGCCGCCGACATGGCCAAGATCGCGAAGACGGGCAAGCTCAAGCTGCCGAACTTCGATCCCGGTGTCTTCGCCGCGACCCGCTGCGATGATGACCAGATCCTCGTCAACATCCAGCGGGCCAAGGAGGAGTACGGTTACATTGTGGATCCCCACACGGCCTGTGCCCTGCAGGAGATCGATCCGGACCGCACCACGGTGGTGCTGAGCACGGCGTCGCCGGCGAAATTCCCCGATGTGATGAAAAAAGCCATCGGCGAAGCGCCCACGGATCCGATGCTCGATGTGCTGAAGAAGCGCAAGCCGGTGCGCTACGAGCTGGAGGCGACGCCTGCGGCGGTGCGGGCGTTTTTGGAGGCGAATGCGGCGGGGTGAGGGGGAGTTTGGGTTTTGGATCTTGGATCTTGGATCTTGGATCTTGGATTTTGGATTTTGGATTTTGGATTTTGGATTTTGGATCGCGGGACTTTGAGGGCGTGGCTAGAAGGGGAGGAGCGGGGGCATTTTTCGGTACCGGAGGGTGATTTTCCGGTACCGGATTTTCATTTTCTGGTACCGGAAAGTGATTTTTCGGTACCTGATTTTGGTTTTTCGGTACCGGAAAGTGATTCTCCGGTGCCGGGATTTCATTTTTCGGTACCGGATTTTCATTTTTGGGCACCGGAATTTCATTTTCCGGTACCGGAAAATGAGTCTCCGGCGGGGTGAAAAACGCGTAAAGCGTTGGTTTTCAATGAAAAGTCCGTCCGAGTAGTCCGGGGCTCGCGGTTCGGGCCCGGGAAACGATGAAGCGGGCAGGAGTGCCCGCGCTCCGTGGGTCAGGGGCGGTAGACCTGCTTCAGGAGCAGATGGGCGGTGACGGGCGGATTGGCTCCGAGCGGGGCGCTGGAGCGGAAAAAGAGGGTCATGCGATGGGAATTGTTGCACCAGAGGGAGAGAAAGGCCTCCTCGGGGGCGTCGAGCAGGCGCAGATTCGGTTCGGCGGCGAAGTTGAGCCAGGCTTGACGGTCGGGCCAGGGGGAGTCGGGGTGGAAGGTGTATCGGCTGCCATCGAGGCGGGCGAGGAAGGCGGCCACTTCGGTGCGGGGGACCCGTTTGTTGCGGCTTGAGTAGGGGCTGAGGAGCCATTCGGACTCGGTGCCGGGGGTGGACGGCGGGAGCTCGGTCCGCAGACGTCCGTCGGCGCCAAAATGGAGGGTGAACCGGCCTCGTGGCACTTCGGCGATCCAGATGGTGCCGGCCAGCTCCAGCTCGCGGGTGCGGTGGCTGGATTTCCACCATTGGAGATCGGCTTCGCGCATCCAGAGCCAGTGCGAGACAGGCTCGAGGTCGATGCCCGCCACGGTCTTGGGCAGGGTGGGCATGGAAAAGTCGGTGCGATACCAGGCGCCCAGGGCGCCCACCAGCAATCCGAGGGACAGGCCGATGGCGGCAAGAATCAGTGACCGCCGCCAGCGTCGCCACGCTGGACCCGGCGACGGGGGAGCCTGCGGCTCGGCGCTGTCGTCAGTCGGGTGGGGCATACCCGGTCGATGGTGCCGGGTCGCGCGGATGTTGTCAATGCCGTCGGCCGGATGGGGCCGGAGCCGGGTCTGGGATCAGCGGATCTGGGAGTCGAGGCGGCGGATCAGGCGCATCACGTCGCGATTGGCTCCGATGACGGCGGGCGGGGTGCTGGAAAGGGCGCGGATGCGGTCTTCGACGCGGAGGCTGGCATTTTCGACGGCCTCGAGACGCTGCCGGGCCTCGGCGGGCGGGGCGCTGCGCCCGTCTTTGAACAGGTCGGAGAACCGGTCGCTGGCGGTCTCGAGGGAGGTGGTGGCTTCCTTGAGGGCCTGGAAGCCGCCGGTGGGCTTGCCGCCGCGCTGGGAGAGGAAGCGGTCGACTTCGCGGCGCAGGGTATCGGTGGCGGTATCGAGGTCGCGGGCATCGAGGCGCAGGCCGTAGGGCACGTCGGCTGCCGGGGGCGCGTAGCCGGGTGCGGGCCGGTAGGGATCGCCGTAGCCGCCACTGTATCCACCGCCATAGCCGCCGGAGGCATAGGCGGGCGGGGGCGGCGGCGGTGGGCCATAGGCGGCGCCACCGGCATTGCCACCCTGGCTGGAGGCGGCGGCAGCGGCGACGCTCTGGAGGGTCTCGGTGTCGCAGCCGGTGGTGACGAGGCCGATGGAACCGGCGGCGGTGAGGGCGAGGATGCGGGTGGGGAGGTGCATGGGAGGGAATCGGAGGGAGGTGGGAAAATCGCGGAGATGATGCCACGGATGGGGCGTTTTGCCACTGGGAGGGGTGGGGATTTTTGGGGATCTTGGATCTTGGATCTTGGATCTTGGATTTTGGATTTTGGATCTTGGATCTTGGATCGTGGGATTGGGATTGGGATTGGGATTGGGATTTGAGTGGGCGGGAGATGATCCGGAAAAAGCCGGGCTGAAGGCCCGTCGCATACCAGCCCGGGCAACGCCCTGGGAACCGGGGCCAAATCATGAAAAGCGTCCTGAAGGGGCGCCGCCATCACCGGTGAAGGTATGCCGGATGCGACGCCCCTACAGGGCGTCTTGAGAGGGGTGGGTGGGGTTCCCCAGGGCGTTGCCCCTGGGCTGGTATGCGGGCGCGCCGTTGGCGCTTTTTTTCGACGGTGACGGGCCGTGGGACGGATGGCGGGAATCAACGCGAACGGGGGAGCCTGGTCTGAATGATTGAACGCGAATGGAAAGGAATGAAACGAATGACGCGAATGGGGGAATCGGGAATCGAGTGGGAGATGATCCGGAAAAAACCGGGCTGAAGGCCCGTCGCATACCAGCCCAGGGCAACGCCCTGGGAACCGGGGCCAAATCAGGAAAAGCGCCCTGAAGGGGCGCCGCCATCACCGGTAGGGGCATGCCGGATGCGACGCCCCTACAGGGCGTCTTGAGAGGGGTGGGTGGGGTTCCCCAGGGCGTTGCCCTGGGCTGGTATGCGGGCGCGCCGTTGGCGCTTTTTTTCGACGGTGACGGGGCGTGGGACGGTGACGGGCCGTGGGACGGTGACGGGGCGTGGGACGGTGACGGGCCGTGGGACGGATGGCGGGGATCAACGCGAACGGGGGAGCCTGGTCTGAATGATTGAACGCGAACGGAAAGGAATGAAACGAATGACGCGAATCGGAAATGGTGCCTCGGGATGGGAACGAATAGTCCCCTGACGCCTGTCTGAACGGCATCCCTGCCGGGATGCGCCGGATGCTCCTGGATCGATCGGTGGTGTCGCTTCGCTCAACCGCCGGCGGCGATGTAGGCGAGGAGGTCGGCGACATCCTGCTCGGTGAGGGCGGCTTCGAGGCCTTCGGGCATGAGGGAGCGACCGACGCCTTTCATGCTGGCGACATCTTTGCGGGGGAAGGTCTTTTCGAGGCCGCCGGGCATGCGGACGGTGACTTCGGTGGCGTCCTCCTTGGCGATGAGGCCCATGACGGTCTCGCCGCTGTGGAGGCTGAAGGTAAAGGCCTGATACTGGGGGGCGACCTCGGCGTTGGGGTCGAAGAGGTTTTTCAGGATGGAATCGGCGCCGGCGGTCTTGAAGGTGGCGAAATCGGGTCCGACGGCGGCTCCCTGGCCGTCGGGGGATTTGTGGCAGGTGATGCAGGCGCCCTTGAGGTAGGCGAGCTTGCCGCGGGCGGCATCGCCCTTGAGCTGGAGGGCGGCCTGGTAGCGGGCGACGACGGTCTCGCGGGGCACGACGGCGGGCCGGGGGATGACGCTGGCGGCGAGGGCTTTGACGGCGGCGTCGGCATGGTCGCGGAGCAGGTCGGCGGTGGTGCTGGGCAGGTCGGGGGCGGGCAGGGTGCCGGCTTTGATGGCCTGGAGCAGGGCGGTGGCGCGTTCGGGCCGGGCGGTGAGGGCGTCGAGGGCGGTGGCGCGCTGGCCGGGGCTGAGTCCGGTCCACTGGGCCAGGAGCAGCGGAGCGATGTCGGGCCCGCCGAGCGTGCCGGCGATCTGGATGGCCTGCTGGCGCAGGGACTCGGGGGCGGCGGCATCGGCGACGAGGGTGCGGATGGCGGCGGTGGACTCCGGGCTGGCGGCATCGTAGCCGAGTAGGCGCAGGGCGGTGGTGCGGGTGCCGGCGGCCGCGGCGGGATCGGACGCGGCCTGGCGGGCGGCGCTGAAAATGGCACCGAGCCGGCCCTGGGGATCCATCTTGGCGAGGCTGGTGCCCGCGCTGCGGAGGCCGGCGCCAAGGGCGGCGATGAGGGCGGCGGAATCGGAGCCGACTCCGGCGGCGACGATGGTGTCGATCACGGCGGTGACGGCGGCGGGATCGGCGGTTTTTCCGATCATCTCGGCGAGGCCGGTGCGGAACTCACCGGTGGCGCGGGGCCAGACGGCGGTCATGGCGGACGCGTCGGTGAGGGCGTGGAGGGCGAAAGCGGTGGCCCATTTGTCGTCGGTGCCGGGGGTGGGGGCGGCGGGACGGGGGAGGGGCTGGGATTGGCCGGCCTGATAGGCGAGGCGGGAACGGGTCACGGCCTGCCAGCCGCTGTCGCGGTCGAGCGAAAACTTCGGCCGCTGGTAGCCGTCGGGCACGACGCGCCAGATGCGGCCGCGGTCGAAGCCGCTGTTCAGGTCGAGGTGTTTTTTGATGCCCTCGGGGATGGACCAGGGATGCTCGATGGTCTCGCGATACATGTCGCAGATGTAGAGGCAGCCGTCGGGGCCGTTGGCGAAATTGACGGGGCGGAACCAGTTGTCGCGGGAGCGGATGAACTCGATGTCTTTCTCATCGTCGGCGCGTTCGGCGATGGGCTGATAGGCGCCGGGGACGGGCTTGACGACTTTGCGGTGGACGAGGTTGCTACCGGCGTCACCGATGAAGGCATTGTCCTTGAAGGCGGGGCCGTAGGCATCCCCGGTGTAGATGGTGATGCCGGTGCCGGCGGTGAAGTAGCCGGAGACCCGTCCGCCGCCCTCCACGGCCCCACGGACTACGCCGGAGACGCGCCAGCGGGTGCGGACGATGCGCCAGGGCTCGTCGGGGCTGATGCGGAAGACGGGAGCGGCGGCGCCATCGACCGGGATGCCGGCGAGGGGTGCGGGCATGGAATGGTAGGGGTTCTCGGGGAGCCAGTGCCGCTCCCAGGCGACCCAGACGATGTGGGTGGAATTGCCACAGACATAGCGCCGGCCCTGGGAGTCGAAGCTCATGCCGTACTGGATGGTGCCATTTTCGGGACGGAGATCGAGGGTCCTGGGGTCGAAGGAAAAGTCGGTGCCGCGCACAGGGATGGCCTCGGAGGCGGGTTGGTCGGGCCGGCGGATGATGCCGCCATTGCCGGCGGTGGCGCCCCAGATGCGATTGTCGGGACCCCACTGGAGGCTGTTGACGAGGGCCTGGACGTTCAGCCGGGCCGCTCCTTCGCCGAAGCCGGTGAAGACGATCTTTTTCTCGTCGGCGACGCCATCGCCGTCGGTGTCCTTGAAATAGTGGATGTCGGGCGTGGCGGCGACGAAGACCCCGCCGTCCCAGCAGGTGACGGCGGTGGCCCATTTCAAGCCGTCGGCATAGACGGTGGACCGGTCGAAGGTGCCGTCGTCGTCGTCATCGAAGAGCAGGCGGATGCGGCACAGGGCATCGTCGCGGCGCTCGGAGTAGCCGCGCATCTCGACGACGAACAGGCGGCCTTTCTCGTCGAACTCGATGTCGATGGGGTCGTTGACGAGCGGCTCGTGGGCGGCGAGTTCGAGGCGGAAGCCGGGCCGGACTTCAAAGGTGCCGAGGGCGTCGGCGGGTTCGGTCGGGGGGATGCGCGGCAGCTCTTTCGGGTCGGCCTGGGGCTCCTCCTGGGCATTCACCAGGGACAGGGTGGCGGCAGTGGCGGTAAGGATGGCCAGGGCGCGACGGGACAGCGTGGGGGAAATCATACCGGGATGGTGCGGAAAAACCGGGGGGCTGGCCAGTCCGCATTTGCGTTGCCGGAGTGGTGGAGGTGGCGGGGATGAGGCGGAGTTTTCGGTTTCCCGGCGGGGATTTTGGGGTTTCACTCTCCGGCTATGTCTGTGAAAACGCCCCCGGTTTCCCTTTACCCAACCCTGTCCCTGATCGCCGCCTGTCTGGGCGGCTCCGTCGCCCCGCTGGCGGCGCAAAACGGCCTCCGCGACATCCCCGACCCGTCCGTGGAGGCCCAACTCGCCGGTTTCAAGCTGCCGGAGGGCGCAAAGATCAATCTGTTCGCGGGCGACCCGGCGATCAACAAGCCGGTCCACATGAACTGGGACAGCGCGGGCCGTCTCTGGGTGGTGGGCAGCTCGATGTATCCCCACATCAAACCGGGACAGGACGAGGAGGACAAACTCTACGTGCTCGAGGATGCCGATGGCGACGGGGTGGCAGAAAAGGCCACGGTTTTCGCCGACGACCTGCACATCCCGTCGGCGGTGCTGCCGGGCGACGGCGGGGTCTATGTGGTGAACTCGACGGAGATCCTCTTTTTGCAGGATGCCGACGGAGATGGGAAAGCCGACCGGCGGACGGTGATGCTGTCGGGCTTCGGCACGGAGGATACCCACCATCTCGTCCACACCCTGCGGTGGGGGCCGGAGGGGATGATGTGGTTCAACCAGTCGATCTACATCCACAGCCACGTGGAGACGCCCTACGGGGTGCGGCGCATGCTGGGCGGCGGGATGTGGCATTTCCGCCCCGAGACGCGGCGGCTGGAGCCCTTCATGCTGGGCCTGGTGAACTCGTGGGGCCATGTCTTCGATGACTGGGGCCAGAGTTTCATGACCGACGGCGCCGGGGGGCAGGGGATCAACTTTGTCTTCCCCCGTTCGGTCTTCCTGTCCTCGCCGGGGGCGTCGCGCATCCTGTCGGGGCTGAATCCCGGCCAGCCGAAGCACTGCGGCGTCGAGGTCCTGACCGGCCGGCATCTGCCGGACGACTGGCAGGGCACGCTGGCGGCTCCGGACTTCCGCGGGCACCGGATCAATCGGTTCCGCCTCAGTGACAACGGCAGCGCCTACACCTCGACGCAGGTGGATGACCTGGTCAGCTCGACCCACCGGGCCTTCCGGCCGATCGATGTGAAGATGGGGCCGGACGGGGCGATCTACATCGCGGACTGGTACAACCCCATCATTCAGCATGGCGAGGTCGATTTCCGCGATCCGCGGCGCGACCACCAGCACGGCCGCATCTGGCGGATCACCTTCGAGGGGCGCGATCTGGTGAAAAAGCCGGCCATCAAGGACGCTCCGGTGCCGGATCTGGTGGCGCTGCTCGATGCGCCGGAAGGCTACTCGCGCCAGTTGGCCATCGCCGAACTGCGGACCCGGTCCGCCGACGAGGCCCTGCCGGCGATCGAGAAAGCCCACGCGGCGGCGACCACGGATCTGGGCCGGCTGCGCGCCCTCTGGGCCAGTCAGGCGGTGAACCGCACCCGGCACGACTGGGCCGCGGCGCTGACGGCATCGGAAAGCCACAAGGCCCGCGCCGCAGCGCTCCGGGCGGTGTACTACGAGGCGTCAACAAACGCCGAGGCGCTCGCCCTGGCGGAGAAAGCGGTCGCCGATCCGCACCCGCAGGTGCGCCTGTGGGGCGTGAGCGTGCTGGCCCAGCTCGACTCGCCGGACACGGTGAAAATCGCCCTGCGCGCGCTGAACGGGGTGGCGGTGGACGATTTCCTCGACTTCGCGGTGTGGTCGATCTGTCGCGAGCACAAGTCCCGCTGGATGCCGAAGCTGTCGGAGGGGAATCCCTTTGAAAGCACCAGCCAGCTCCTCTTCGCGGCCCGCGCGGTGAACGAGCCGGTCGGCATACCCCAGGTGTTGGACGGTCTGACGAAGGGTGAGATCGCCTCCGACGAGGACATGACCGACGTGGCGGACTTTCTCAGCCGGGTGGGCAATGCCGAGCAGCTCGACGCGCTGTTCACCCATGCCCTCGCCGACGGGCGCTCGCCGGCGCACCAGGCGATCGTGCTGAAGGCCCTGGCCGAGGCGGGGCGGCTGCGCAAACTGACGCCGGCCGGTGATCCGGCCCGGCTGACGCGCTTTCTGGAGTCGGGCGAGGCGGCGACGTTCGCCCAGGCCGCCTCTCTGGCCGGCCAGTGGAAGCTGGAGGCGGCCCGGCCCGTGCTGGAGCAGGCCTTTGTTGCCTCCGCCGACCGCGACGAGACCCGCGCCCGGGCCGCGCTCGACGGTCTGCGCACCCTCGGCGGCGGGCCGACGGTGGCGTTTCTCGCCAAACTCGCCAAGGATGAGTCGGCCAGCTTCAAGGTGCGTTCGCT
Source organism: Verrucomicrobiales bacterium (assembly GCA_016795505.1). GTDB lineage: Bacteria > Verrucomicrobiota > Verrucomicrobiia > Verrucomicrobiales > DEV007 > JAEUHH01. The sequence goes on from JAEUHH010000045.1 coordinate 21,962, forward strand.
GGCGGTGATCGGCCGCACCCAGATGGACCCCAAAGCCGGCGCCGAACTGGCCCTGCCGGTGCTGAAGGCGGCCCCCGGCGGCCGGGATCCGCACGGGATCTTCGATGCCTTCCTCGCGAACAAACAGGGTCCCATCGCCCTGGCAACCCTGTTGAATCAGCAACCGGCCGGATCCCTGCCGCAGGAGATCGCCCTGCTGGGCGTGCAGAAGGCGGGCAGCGCCGCGACCAAGCCGGAGGAACTGGTGAAGGCCCTCCAGCAGGCCGGCGGGCTGAAGCCGATGAAGATGGCCCTGACGCCGGAGGAGATGGAGCGGATGATGAAGCTGGTGGCCGAAAAGGGCGACCCGCACCGCGGTGAGTCGATCTATCGCCGGGCCGCGCTGCAATGCGTCGTCTGCCACGCGATCGGCGGGGCGGGGGGTATCATCGGGCCGGACCTGGTCTCGATCGGCTCCAGTGCTCCGGTGGACTATCTGGTGGAGTCACTGCTGGAGCCGAGCAAGAAGATCAAGGAGGGCTATCACACCACGCTCGTCACCACGAAGAAGGGCGACAACTTCGCCGGGGCGATCGCCCGCGAGGACGCCAAGGAGATCGTGGTCCGCGACGCCGCCGGGGTGGAGCACCGCGTGCCCAAGTCGGAGGTGGCCAGTAATCTGGTCAGCCCCGTGTCGCTGATGCCGCCGGGTCTGACGTTGCAACTGCGCGAGGATGAATTTGTCGACCTGGTGCGGTTTCTCTCCGAGCTGGGCAAGGACGGAGCCTTCAAGACGCCGGCGAACCGCTACCTGCGCCAGTGGCAGGCCCTCCAGCCGCACGAGCGCACCCGCGACGAGATCGGCCACTACGGGGAGAAGATTTTTGCCGAGGATTTCGCCGGCTACCAGTGGGTGCCCATCTACGCGAAGGTGAATGGCGACGTGCCGTCCGGCGAGATGCCGCAAGTGGTGGGTCGCGGCCAGAACCGCTTCGGTGTGGCGCGGAGCTTCATCGAGGTCAGCCAGGCGGGCAAGGTGCCGGTGAAGATCTCCGGTAAATTGAAGGATCTGCACCTCTACATCGGCGAGACGAAGATCGCGCTGCCTGCCGAGGGCAACGAGGCCACCGTCGAGCTGGATCTGAAGCCCGGCCGCCACCGCCTCACCGCCGCCGGCTTGCTCGGGTACGGCTACGAGACGGTCCGGGTGGAACTGACCGGCGACGCCGGGATGGCCCGGGCGGTGGGTCCGTGAGGTGCTGGTTGAACTTTGGGGCGGGTTGAGCAGGCGTTTGCTGTGATGCCGAATGAGCGACTCATTCGCGTCGAGGACCTGCTGCCTTGACCGCCCCTGCGAAGGTCAGGGTTACCCGATCAGCGGGGGTGCTGGTATTTCTCCCCCCGCATCACATCGACATCGGCGGCGTAGATGATGAGCGACCAATCGGCGAAATAGCGGCGGCCGATCTCGTCCATCAGGCGCTCGGCGAGGTCGGGCGAGACGATGGTGTCGATCTGGACATTGCGGCCCTCCCACTCGGAGGCGCGGATGCCGCGGGTGCCCTCGCCTTCGACGGCGGTGAGGGTCCAGCCGGTGGCTCCCAGCTCTTTGAGCAGGTCGAGCAGGTCGTCGCGGAGCACGCGCTCGGCGATCACGGTGACTTTGCGGAGGCGGATGGGGGTCATAGCCAGGCGTGGAAGAGGGTGGCGAGTTCCTGAAACAACGGGATGCCGAGGGCGAGATTGAAGGGAAAGGTGATGCCGAGGGCGAGCGTCAGGTAGTAGGCAGGATTCGCCCGTGGAAGGGCGACGCGCACGGCGGCCGGGGCGGCAATGTAGGAGGCGCTGCCGGCCATGGCGCCGAAGATCACGGCTCCGCCCTCCGACAGGCCGGCGAGGACGGCTCCGAACACGCCGAGCGCTCCGTGCAGCACGGGGATCAGACATCCCAGCACGAGGAGACGCAGACCGGCGAGCCGGGCGTCGCGCAGGCGCTTGCCGGCGGCGAGGCCGAGATCGATCATGAACAGGCAGAGGGCCCCTTTGAAGGCGGTGGCGAAAAAGGGCTGCACGTCCGTGAGTTTCTCCGGACCGCACAGCCAGCCGATGACGAGCCCGCCGAGCAGCAGGACGATGCTTTTCCCGGTGACGACCTCGTGGAGGGCTTTTTTCCAATTGCCGCCCGAAGATTCGCCGCCGGACCCGGCTCGGCTGGCAAAGAGCAGCGCGATGACGATGCCGGGTACCTCCAGCAGTGCCACCATGGCGGGCAGGTAGCCCTCGGCCGTCAGCCCCGCTCGTTTCACCGCCTCGCCGGCGGCGAGGAAGGTGACCACCGAGACCGATCCATAGTGGGCGGCGACCGCGGCGGCGTCAGCGCGCTCGAGGCGGCCGATCCGGCGCATCAGACCGTAGGCCGACACCGGGGTGATCCCACCGAGGGCCAGCGTGAGCACGGCAGGCAGGAGCAGCGCGGCCAGCGGCTCCACGGCGAGGGCGGCGCCGCCTTTCAGCCCGATGGCGAGCAGCAGATAGATCGACAGACCCTGCTGGATGGGCTCGGGAATGGCGAGATCGCTCCGGATGGCCCGGGCGAAAATACCCAGAGCGAAGCAGAGCACGACGGGAGAGATGAGGTTCTCGGCGAGCAGTGACACAGGTGGCGACGGCGGGGAGAGTCCGCCAATCCGGGAGTCTCCGCAAGGGCGATTGGCTTGTTCTCTGTCTGGTCCACAGCCGCGCGAGCCTATTTGGCCGGAGGCGCGGGAGGCACCGGTTCGCCCGGCGGCGGTGGGGCCGGTGAGCCGGGCTTCGGAGCCGCCGGGTCTTCGCGCCGGTCGCGGCGATCGCTGCCGGGCTCGCCGGGGCCGGGATTGGGCCGGCGCTCGTCGAAGGTCTTGGGCAAAAACTCCGCCACGGACGGGTCGGCCTCAACCAGCGCCCGGTGCAGTGCCAGATGAAGGCCGCGGATCGTCTCGGTGCGCTTTTTCCGGTTTTCGTCGTCTTCGAGGCGGAGAGATTTCAGCGAATCGAGCCGCTGGCGCACCTCGGGATGCTCCAAGGCGCGCCGATGGGCTTCGCGGTAGCGGGATTTCTTGGCGTCGTCGAGGTCGCGGAGGAAAGGGGGATTTTCCATCAGCAACAGGCCCTCGAGTCCCGGACGGCCGTCGCGATTGCCACCACCGTTGCCATTGCCGGACCCCATGCCGGGCAGGCCGGGAAAGTTGGGCGGCATCTGGCCGGGCGTGCCGCGGCCGTTGGGCAGACCGGGGGCCAGATAGCCCCGCGATTCGGACTGGGTGGCGAGGCGGAATTTCTCCACCAAGCCGGCGATCTCGGGATCGGTGCGGACCAGGGCCTCGCGGAGCGCGGTCTGGTAGGCATCGGTGGCGGCCTTCACCTCGTCGCGGGCTTGAATGACGGCGGGATCGTTCCAGGCGCGGCGAACGGCTTCGCGCAGCCGGTTGCGGTCATCGGGCGAAAGGTCGCGGAACGGATCTTCCTTGCCCTCGGGGGCGTGGGTGGGCCGCTTGCCGCGTTTCTCCCCGTCCTTGTCGTCGGGCTTGGATGGATTCTTGCCCTCGGCGGGTGGAGCGGGAGGGGGCGTCGCGTCTTCCTGCGCCGGTGCCGGGCTGGCGATGAGCCAGAGGCAGGCAACCGTCAGGGCGGCCGTGAGCCGGGTGGCCTGTGCGGCGGGGGGCGGTAGGTCGGGAGACATCGGTGGGGCAGGAAAAGGGATTGGTTCCGGAAATCAGCTGTCAGTGTAATGCCGGCTCCGGCGAATAAAAACCCCCGCGGAGGGAAAAGTTGCATTGAACCCGGCCCCGGCCCGGTGTTCTCTCACCGCTGCTTTGGGCAACCATGTGGCGCAGCCGGACGAAATACATTGAGCGGGTATCCGCGGGTCTCGATCGGGCCCGCAGCGAGGCCGCGGTCGAGCATGTACCGGTGGACGGCGAGCGCCTCGTGATCTTTTCCGATCATCACCGGGGAGTGGGAGACCGGGCGGATGACTTCCGGCCGTGCCGGAAGATCTACCATGCCGCGCTCGGCTACTACGCGGCGCTGGACTACCGGCTGATCCTGCTGGGCGACGTGGAGGAGCTGTGGGAGAGATTGCTCGTCAGCGTGATCGACCAGTATGAGGGCACGCTGAATCTGGAGAAACGTTTCTTCGAGCGCGGTCGCGGGGTGAGGATCGTGGGCAATCACGACGAGGCCCTGCTGTGGGCGTGGAATCGCCGGCTGATCGATTCCTACACGAACAGCGCGCCTCTGCGCGAGAGCCTCGTGCTGCGGCTCACGGATGACGGCGGCGCCACGCTCGGCGACATCCTGCTGGTCCACGGGCATCAGGGCATCAACTACTCGTGGTTCGATCAATTCGTGGTCAAACGCTTCTGGGTGCCGATCCAAAAGCTGACCGGACTCGCCGTGGGCACGCCGTCGACCGACCATTCCATCCGGCTGACCCACGAGCTGGCTCTCTACGACTGGGCTGCGCGCCAGGATGATCTGCTGCTGGTGTGCGGACACACGCACCACCCGGTTTTCATGTCCTCGGCCTGGGAGCAGGCCCTGCGGCGGGAGCTGGATCAACTGCGCCAGAGCGGGGCCTCGCCGGAGACGATCGCCATGACCGAGGCCGAGCTGCATTGGGTCGCAGCCGACCTCGACGAGATGAAATCGGCGTTGCCCTCCGAGCCCCGGCCGTGTTATTTCAATACCGGATGTTGCTCCTTTTACGACGGTTCTATCACGGGTATCGAGATCGCCTCGGGGCGCATCCGTCTGGTGCGCTGGACAGGGGAAAAGGGTACGCCGGAGCGGATCGAGCTGCGCGAAGCCGAACTGGCCGCCATTCTGGGCCGGTGCCGCGATGGGCAGTGTGCGGTGCCTGCGCCGTGATGCTGGGCTGGCCGCCGCCGGCCCGACCCTCCGAGGCTCCGCTGCCCGTCCTCATCGGCCCGGTGCCCCGCGGCCTGGAGCCGACGAAAGGGGTGAAACCGCCCACGTCCTATGCGGAGATCGCGATGAAGGATGGCCGCGTCTTTCGGTCTTGCGAGGTCATCCGCAGCGAGCCCGATGCCCTGCATGTGAAACACCAGGGCGGCGTGGCGAGGCTGTCGTTTTTCGATCTGCCGGAGTCCATCCAGCGGGAGCACGGCTTCGATCCCGTGGTCGCCATGCGGCATGCCCGGGCCGAGATGGACCGGCAGCGCGACCTGAAGTGGAAGCTGTTCTGGGAGCGCCAGAATTACGAATCCGAGCAAGCCCGCCAGGCGGAGTACGAGGCCATTGCCCGCGAAGCCGCCCGCGAGTGGGTGCCGGTCGAGGCCACCATCCTGCGCCGGCTCGGACCCGACGCGGTGCTGGCCAGTTGTCGCCGGATCACGTTTGAGAAGACCACGACCAAGTCCACGCTCGGCTTCACCGTGGATGGGCCGCCGCGCCGCGTGCTGGTCGATTTTGGCGACGGACCGCTCGCCCTCCGCTTTGCCGTGCCTCCCGGTGATGTCCCCGCCGGCGGAGGCGTGTGGAAAGTGTTCGTACATCCGGTCAGCGACGGGGAAATCTCGTTCGAGGTGAGCGGCTCCACCGCCAAAGCTGGCGCCCACCGGGTGGTTCCGGCAAAATGACCGCTGGCTTTTCGAATATCCGCAGAGGGACCTCTACTGCTTTCTTTTGGTCCGATCGGGGTTAACATGGCGCGTTTTTACCACCCCCGTTGTTTTTCCCGTCGCCCCGACCCAGTTGACATGAATTGGGATACTTTTTTCCGCAACCCGATCGTGCCGGGCCTGGTGGTCTCTGTCCTGGTGGGACGGCTCGCCACCGCGGGACTGCCCTGGCAGGGGGCCGCCGGGCTCGGGGTCGGCATCGCGTGGTTCGGGGTGTCGCTGATCGACTGGCTCTACAATCTCCGTCGACGCCGCGCTGCCTATGCCGCCGCGCTGGAGCGCACCCTGACCAAGATCCAGGCTCCCCTGTCGCTGGTGCTGCTGCTCGACGGACCCCGCAATGGCGACCTGAAATCCGTGCAGTCCTGCGTGCGCCACGCCCTCGCCATCGATGGGGAGCCGGTTGATTTTGTCGTGGAAGCCGTCTCGCCCTCGGTCGCCACTGCGAAAAGCCTGCGCCAGTTTCTCGTCCGGCTGCCACACGGGGTGTATGGGATTTTTCTCTCCTCCCGGCCCTACATCGCCGATCCCGAGCGCTTCGCCCGCGAGACGATCCGGGACAAGCGCCTGAGAAAAGCGGTCGAATCCCACGCCGCCTGGCTCTCAGTCGATCTCGTCAGCGCCACGCCCGAGGAGACCGAGGGTCGGCACCGGGCCTACGACACCATCGGCAGGCTGCTCGCCGCCATGACCGGTCCCGACTGCCTCGCCATCTATGCCCCGGAGTTGGCGCGGTGCAACGAGTTCGACCCGGCTCTGATCGAGCGGTTGTCGTCCGGCACCCCGCTGGCCATCTTCGACGAGCCGACCTTCGAACCCGTGCTGGAGATCGAGGAAGGCGACCCACGGATGGTGGCCGCCGTCGAGGAGGCGCTGAGCCGCTGGCCCGAGTTCGTGGCCGCCTATCACCAGCGGCGTTATCCCGATGACGACCGCTACATCGTGAAGGCCGAGTTCAGTGAAAGTGGCCGCTCGGAGTTCATGTGGATCTGCGTCAATGACATCGGCGGCGGTCGCATCGGCGGCATCCTGATGAACGATCCCCACGAACTTGAGGGCTATCACCGCGGCATGCAGGTTTCCATCGAGATGGACCGTCTCAACGACTGGATCTATCCCGGTGAGGAGGGCGGCATCGTCGGTGGCTTCACCTTGGATGTGCTGACCGACCGGGACGACTCGTGAAAAGGCCTGCTGCCATTGAAATCTGCGTGGATTGCCTCGCCTCAGTCGAGGCCTGTGCCGCGGGCGGTGCCGACCGCATCGAGCTGTGCGCCGGTCTGGTCGAGGGCGGCACCACGCCGTCGGCCGGCTTTCTCCGCGAAGCCCGGCGGCTGTTTCCGGGCAAAATCATGATGATGATCCGGCCCCGGGGAGGCGATTTTCTCTACAGCCCCGGCGAGATCGAGATCATGATCGAGGATATCCGTCGCGCCCGTGATGGCGGAGCCGATGGTGTCGTTTTCGGTTGCCTGACCGCCGATGGTGAGATCGATGCCGGCCTGACCGAGCGGTTGATCGCAGTGGCGGATGATCTGGATGTCACCTTTCATCGAGCATTCGATGCCAGCCGTGACCTGGCGGCCTCCCTGGAAACCCTGATCCGGTTGGGCGTGCCGAGAGTGCTCACCAGTGGCGGGGCCGCCACGGCGCTGGGCGGCTTGGATACCCTTGCGGCGCTGGTCCGGCAAGCCGGCCAGCGCATCGTCATCCTGCCAGGCGGGGGTATCGCCGCCGCGAAGGTGGCGGACGTGTTGGCAGCCACCGGCGCATCCGAATGCCACCTGTCGGCCCGCGAGATCACGCCCAGTCCGATGCGTTTTTACCGGGCCGGGCTCGCCATGGGCGCCGCGACCGTGCCCGACGAGCGGGAGCGGTGGATCGCGCAAGCCGCGTTGGTTCGGTTGGCTCGGGGTGGGTAAACGTGACAGGTGGCTTCCCACTTGCACCCCGCGGCCGGGACGGCTTGAATGAGCGGCATCATGACAGATTCCCTTTCCCCCCTTCATCGCCAGAAATTGATCGCCCTTGCCGAGGCCCTCGTCGACCAGCGGGCTGCCCGGGTACTGGTGGAACCCTACGGTCAGGCTCAGGGATTTTGGTTTGGTGGCGGAAATGTGATCCGCGATCGCGACGGGTCCTTCCTCATCTGTGGCCGGCATCGGGTCAGCGGCGACTCGCGGCTCGGCACCGGAGCCGGTGAGCGCGGGCTGGAACTGGCCATTTATCGCGCCGCGTCGGCCCTGGGGCCGTATGAGAAGGTGAAGAGCTTCTCCAAAGCCGACCTGACCTGCGCGGGCCGCGCGGTGGTCTCGATCGAGGGCGTGGCTCTCCACGCGCTGCCCGACGGCGGTGGAGTCGAGTTGTTCATCTCGACCGAAAAGGATGCCGCCTACCCCGAGCGACTCGCTGCGTACCAAAAGCCCGGCACCGGCGTGTGGAGCATTGATCGCATCCAGGCTGCCGACATTGACTCGCTCAATCCCGCGGGCATTGAGGAGATCGTGCCGAGCGGATGGGACCAGCCGGAGCATCTGCATTGCAAGGACCCGGTCGTGTCCGATCTGCCCGGCGGCGATCTGCTGTTGATCTACTGTGTCCACCCGTTCACCTGGTCCAGCAGCGGCACGGCGGCGCTGATCCGTCGATCCGGGACGGGAATCTATGAAAAAGTCGGCGACGATCTGCTCCGCCGCGGACCGGTGTGGGATATCGCCGCTGCTCGGGTCACGGAACGCCTCCCGGTGCCGGCCGTGGGAGCCTTTGCCGATCTCCCGCCGCTCTCGATCTATTTCTATGACAGTTGTGAAAGCCTGCGCCAGCTCGACGAGAACCCCGCCGCCGTCAGCCGGCCGCGCGGATGGTCCTGCGAGGAGATTGGCGGCATCGCCGCGGGTTTCGACGCCGCCTTTCCCGAGATGCAGAGCGTCACGGTGGAGTCACCGATCTTTGTGTCGCCCCACGGCACGGGCTGCTCCCGCTATGTGGCCACTCTCGTCACCGAGGACGGCATTCTCGCCACCTGGCAGCAGAGTCAGACCGATCTCCGCCAGCCTCTGGTGGGGCATTTCCTGCCCATGGATCGGGTGCGCGAGATCCTCTCCTGATCGCCGCCCGGCTTGCCGCTACCGAAACGGCCAGAGCCAGGGAATGCAGAAGCTCGCCACGATCCAGAGGATCACGTTCAGCGGCACGCCGACCCGTGGGAAATCGCGGAACTGATAGCCGCCCGCCCCATAGACGTAGGTATTCGTCTGGTAGCCGATCGGCGTGGCGAAACTCGCGCTGCATCCGAACATCACCGCGATGATGAACGGCCGCGGGTCCACCCCGATCTGTCCGGCATATTCGAGGCGCCCGGCGAGGCCGATCACGATCGGCGTGAGCAGGGCGGCGACGGCGTTGTTGCTGATCATTTCCGTCAACACGGAGGCCAGCAGGTACACCACCGACAGCACGATGAAAGGCGAGAAGTCCCCGAAGACGCCCATCACCCCATCGACCAGCAGATTCGCCGCGCCCGACTGCTCCATCGCCAGACCCAGCGACAACATGCCGAGGATGAGAAAGACCAGGTTCCACTGGATCGCGTCGTAGGCCTGCCGGATCGTCAGACAGCGGCTCAGCACCATCGTCAGCGCCACGAGGATGGCCAGACCGGGCACGGGGAGGATCTCCAGCGAGGCCCCGGCGACGAAGGCGACGGCGATCGCGACGGCGATCCACATCTTTCCCGGCACCACCCGCACCTCGGGGGGCTCGGTGATGGTGATGAAATCGTGTCCCGACTGGAGTCGGTTGATCGCCTCGGCCGTCCCCTCCATCAGCAGCGTATCGCCGAAGTCCAGCCGCACCGATCGCATGTCACGGCCGAGATTGGCTCCCTGCCGGTGCACGGCCAGCACCTGGAGCCCGTGCCGGCGGCGGAAGTCGATCTCCGCCAGCGTCTGACCGGCCAGGTCGGAGCGCGGGCCGACGATGCCCTCGACCATCTTCAGCTCCCGCGTCTCCACCTCGCGCAGGCTGGCTTGGGCGAGGAAGCGGATGCCGTCGGTCTCGTTGACCTTCCGCGCAAATGAGCTGGGCAGCGTCACGAGCAGGCGGTCGCCTTCCTGGATCTCCAGCCGGTCCAGCGGGGCGTGCACCGGCTCGCCCAGACGCCGCACCTCCAGCACCTGAGTGCCGGGGAATTGCTTCAGCAGCGTCTCGGTGACCGGCTTGCCCGCCAGCGTCGAGCCGGGATCGACCACAAATTGCGACAGAAAGTGGCGCTCCGACTGCGGCTCGAGCAATTCCGCCAGGGAACTCCGCGCCGGCAGCAGGCGGCGGCCGATGGTGAACAAATAGGCGGAGCCGATCACCGCATAGATCCAGCCCAGCTTCGTGATCTCGAACATCCCGAACGCGGGCTGCCCGTAGTCCTGTGCCACCCCGGCGACGACCAGATTCGTCGAGGTGCCGACCAGCGTGCAGGTGCCGCCGAGGATGGAGGCGAACGACAGCGGGATCAGCAGCTTCGACGCCCGCAGGCCCGTCGCCCGCGCATGGGCCAGCACGATGGGCAGGAAGACCACCACCACCGGCGTGTTGTTGATGAAAGCCGACAGCCCCACCGCCATCGTCACCAGCACCAGCAGCACCCGCAGCTCCGACCGGCCGGCGATGCGCGTGAAGATCCGCCCCATCGCGTCGATGGCGCCCGCCCGCTCCAGTCCCGCACTGAGCACGAACATCGCCGCGATGGTGATCGGCGCACCATTGCTGAACACACTGAGCAGGCCGCGATGGATTTCGCCGCCCTCACCCGCCGTGTCGGTCACCGGCAGCAGGCCGGTCCCGAGGAGCAAGCCCATCGCCACCAGGGCCACCACATCGGGAGATCCCCATTCCCGGAGAAAGGCCACCGTCACCCCGACCAGCAGCAACAGGACGGCGATGGGGGCGACATCGACGGCGGGGAACCAGGATTGAAGCAGATCGATCAAGGGAAAGAAAAACGGATCGGGGACAGCGACGGAGAGCCGCACGGAGAGGAGGTGATCCCGCTTGCATCGCGGCAGGACCGGCCTTTGGTGAAGGACGATCATACCCCGACCGATGCCGACTGCCAACCACCGCCCGCCCACCGCGTTCGAGACCCGCGTCTACGAGGCCCTGTGTCGGGTGCCCGTGGGCAAGGTGACCACCTACGGCCGGCTCGGTCGCCATCTCGGTTGCGGATCGGCTCAGGCCATCGGTCAGGCCCTGCGGCGCAATCCCTTTGCGCCCGAGGTGCCCTGCCATCGCGTGGTGCGGGGCGACCGTGGCATCGGCGGCTTTGCCGGCCAGACCGACGGTGGAGAGATCGAGCGCAAGATCCGGATGCTCCGGGCCGAGGGCGTCGCGTTCGAAGCCGACGGTCGGGTCGCGGCCGGTTGCCTGCACGATTTTCCCGGATGAGCGACGAGTCCGCCGGCTTTCGGATCGACGATTTTCGGGCCGATCTGGCCGACTATCTGGCCGATCTCACGCGCTACCGCATGCCCTTCGGGCGTTACAAAGGGGCGGCAATCCACGATCTGCCCTTGGAGTATCTGCGGTGGTTCATCGACCAGCGTGGCGGCTTTCCGACCGGCCGGCTCGGCGAGCTGATGGCCTTCGTTTACCACACCAAGGCCGATGGCGCCGAAATGATCTTTGCCCCCCTGCGCCGCGCGGGAGGGGGAAAGCAGGCGCCATGAGCCGGCGGGCGTTTGTCATCGGGTCGGCGACTGAATGGGTGAGGGGCTGGCAATGCACCCGTCAAAGGGCGGAGCGACTTTGATCCGCCTCATACCGACCGCCGTGAAGGCGATGCCACCCGAGTGGCACGGGATGCATGGACGGAGCGCAGCGGAGTCAAAGCGATCTGGATCGTGCGGTACTACGGGCCAAAAGCCCGAGTCTGATTGGAACCGCCCTGTACGGAGCCGTACACAGGGATGCGAAGCAGGTAGCTGCGACGACCCGCGGTCGGCGGAGCCTTTGTGGGACCCGTGGCTGGCTGGGTGAAAGCTCAGTCAGTCGCGGGGACCCGATTAGCCAGTTGTTTTTTTGCGTATTCGAGCTTTGCTGCCTGCGCTCTCGGTAGCTGATCAATGAGAGGGACCAAATGTCTTACGACTGTCTCGTAGTCCTGTCGCTGGAACGCCTCACTTGCTCGACTAATTGCTGAATCCAAGTGTAGCCGTCGCTCCCATTCTTCGCCTGCCGCTTTTCTCTCCGCTAGTAAACGGTCGACTTCAGGCTCAATTGAGAAGTCTCCCCGTAGAATATCCGAGGCGCACTTCGGCATAACCTCGGCCCATTTAACGAACTTGTCGATCATCGGCATCGACTCGGAATACAAATTGGGGGAATCGCGAACTGTCATAATTGCCCACAAGGGGAGCGCGCCGTAGTTAGCGTCCCGTGGATTCTGAGCTCGGTCCAGTGCGACCAGCGGTCCCTCCCACTCGCTTCTAATCACGACCAGCGTTGAGCCATTCGTAAATCGGAGTTCGCTCTGCTGAGTTGGGGGGACTTCTTTAAAGTCGAAATCGGCCTCAAGAAAATGGAATAGTTTCCTGAGGTATCCTAAGAGTCCGCGTTCGTAGTCGTCTCCGGTAAGGTGAGCGAGGGCTTTTGACGGCGGTTCCATGATCGCACTATTCTTTGGCTAACGTTAGAGTGGATGCACCGGCGGTGGCGAGCCTGAATTCAACTAGGGACGTTGTCGCCGGTTGCATCTCACGGCTTGTTCGCTTCGGGTTGATTGCTTGCTCCCAATCTGGCGATCTCACGGAGCCAATCAGGCGGTGA
>JAEUHH010000048.1 GCA_016795505.1 Verrucomicrobiales bacterium
CAGCGGCTACCTGCTCACGCCGACGCGCGAGATCATGGTGCGCAATCTCGGCATGACCACCGACCTCGACGACTTGCGCGACACCGTCGTCAAAACCGTCGGCGACCGGCCCATCCTCGTCAGCGACCTCGCCACGGTCGACTACGGCGTGCAGCTCATGCGCGGCGATGCCAGCATCAACGGCACGCCGGGTGTGATCCTCAGCATCGACAAGGCCCCCGGCTTCGACACCCTGCGCCTCACCGCCGCGGTCGAGCAGGCGCTGGAGGATTTGAAACCCTCCCTGCCCGAGGGCGTCGAAGCCGAAATCCTTTTCCGCCAGGGCGACTTCATCCAGAACTCGATCGACAACCTCAAGGAAGCGATCCGCGACGGAGCCATCATGGTCACCCTCGTCCTGCTGCTCTTTCTCATGAGCGCGAGAACAACCTTCATCACCCTGATGGCGATGCCGCTTTCCTTCGCCGTGACCCTGCTCGTCTTCCGCGGCTTCGATATCAGCGTCAATTCCATGACCCTCGGCGGCCTCGCCGTCGCCATCGGCATGGTCGTCGATGATGCCATCGTCGATGTGGAAAATGTCTTTCGCCGCCTCCGCCAGAATGCCACCGCTTCGCTGCCACGACCGCGGCTGGAGGTCATCGCCACCGCCTCAGGCGAGGTGCGGAATTCCATCCTCTACGCCACCGTGCTCATCATTCTCGTCTTCCTGCCGCTCTTCGGACTGGAGGGCATCGAGGGCCGCCTCTTCCCGCCCATCGCCATCGCCACGATCACGAGCATGGCCGCGTCGTTCCTCGTCTCGCTCACCGTCATTCCCGTGCTCTGCTCCCTGCTGCTGCATCCGAAGACAGGGAAGGAACACGGCGACGGCTTCGTGGTGCGAATGATGAAAGCGGTCGTGAGACACAGCTTCGTTCGTCTCGCCCTGGCGCGGCCTTTCCTCGTCCTCACCGCCACCTCCGTGCTGCTCGCCGCCTCGCTCGCGCTTTGGCCGATCATGGGCAAGGAGTTTCTCCCCTCTTTCAACGAGGGCAGCGCCACCATCTCCATCGCCTCCAGCCCCGGCACCTCGCTCGCGCAGTCGAACGAGATCGGCGAAGTCGCCGTGCGCCTGCTTCAGGACATCCCCGAGATCAAAAGCATCGGCCGCCGCGCCGGACGCGCCGAGCGTGACGACCATGTCGTGCCGGTGAACGTGAACGAGCTCGACATTGAATTTCACCGCGACGGACGCCCCCGCGACGAGGTCTTCGCCGACATCCGTGCGCGACTCAATACCATCCCCGGCATCTTCATCAACATCGGCCAGCCCATCGGTCACCGCCTCGCCCACATGCTCAGCGGCGTCAGCGCGAAGATCGCGGTGAAACTTTACGGACCCGATCTCGAGGTGCTGCGATCCAAAGGCGCCGAGATCGAAGCCATCGCCAAAGGCATCCCTGGTCTCACCGATGTCTTTCTCGAAAAACAGATGCCCATCCCGCAGCTCCAGATCGTGGTGAACCGCGAGCGGGCGAAGATACACGGCCTGCGCGCCGCGGAACTCAATCACCAGCTTTCCACCCTGATCGGCGGCGAAACCCTTGCCGAACTCCGCGAAGGCGAACGCACCATCGATCTCGTCCTGCGTCTGCCCGAGGCCGAACGCGACGCGCCCGAGAAGCTCGGCGACCTCCTCATCGAGACCGGCACCGGCCAGCGCATTCCCCTGCGGCTCGTCGCCGATGTCCGCGCCTCGACCGGACCGAACGTCATCAATCGCGAGGACGGCACCCGCCGCATCATCATCGGAGCCAACACCACCGAGCGCGATCTTGAGTCGCTCGTCGGGCAGTTGCAGGATCGCATCCGTGCGGAGGTGAGACTGCCCGAGGGCTACTTCCTCTCCTTCGAAGGCGAGTTCCAGGCCCGGCAGGAGGCCGCGCGGCGCATCGCCTGGTTCTCCGTGATGATCCTGCTCGTGGTCAGCTTCCTGCTCTACGGCTACTTCCGCAGCGGCATCATGGTGCTGCAGGTGCTCGTCAACATCCCCCTCGCCATCATGGGCGGACTCGGCCTCACCTGGCTGCTCATCGACAACATCTCCATCGCCACCCTCGTCGGCTTCATCGCCGTCGCCGGCGTCGCCGCGCGGAATTGCATCATGATGCTCAGCCACTACCTCCACCTCATGAAACACGAGGGCGAGGCCTTCACCCGTGCCATGGTCGAGCGCGGCACGCTCGAGCGCCTCGTGCCCGTGCTCATGACCGCCCTCAGCGCCGGCATCGCCCTCGTCCCGCTGCTCCTCGCCGCCGGCGAGCCGGGCAAGGAAATCCTCCACCCCGTCGCCGTCGTCATCGTCGGCGGACTCGTCAGCTCGACCCTGCTCGACCTGCTCGTCACCCCCGCCGTTTTTTACCATTTCGGCCGGAAATCCGCCGAGCGCGCCCTCGCTCTCGACGCTCCCGCCGCTCACTGAAATCCAACATCCCAAGAAACCAACCCACCCACATCCACACCATGAAGCCAACCACACTCGCCACCCTCCTCACCCTCGCCCTGACCGCCATCTGCGCCACCGCCGCCGACAAGGAAAAGGATGACCACGACCACGCCGCCAAAGCCGGCCCCACCGGCGGCCGGCTTATCACCAAGGTCGAGCCCCACGCCGAATTCTTTGTCACCCGGGACAACAAGATCGAGATCCGCTTCGTCGACGATGACAACAAAGTCCTCGCCCCCGCCGGCCAGACCGTCAGCGTCATCATGGGCGACCGGTCCAAACCGACCAGGCTCGCCTTTGCCCAACAGGGCGACAAGCTCGTCAGCGACCAGACCATCCCCGCCGGCGATCTCCTCCCCACCGTCGTCCAGATCAAAGCCGGCGCCGACGGCAAGACCGTGACGGAGCGCTTCAACCTGAACCTCGCCGACTGCCCCACCTGCGACTACCGGGAGTATGCCTGCATCTGCGACCACGAGCACGTCGGTGAGGAAAAGAAAAAGTAAGCCGCGCTCTCCCTCCCGTCTCGCCGTCCATCGCTTCCGCCTCCCCCTTTGCCGCCTTCATGAAAGCCTACCGCCGCGTGTCCGACCTGCCGCCGGGTCGCCGTCTCAAAGCCCTGCTGGGCAGCCTGCTCCGGCGACTCCAGCCGCGACTGTCGGCGGCGGTCGACGCCGCGCCCTTCGATCCCGCGTGGGGCGCGACCGCCAAGCTGATCCGGAATGCCCACCTCGCCGAGGCGGTGGAGCGGCGCGATCATGCGAAGCTGCGACGCTATTTCACCCACTACTGGTCCTCCGCCACATCGGGAGAGTTCTTCGACGTATTCGGCTTTCGCTTTGAGGAGCTGTTCCTGCGGCACCACGCCGTGATCGCCACCCACCTCGCCGGGCTCCTGCCGATGCTCGGCGAGGGGCCGGTCCGCCTCGTCGAAGTCGGCTCCGGCGATGGGAAAGTCCTCGAGTGGCTCGCCGCCCAGTTGCCCGGGATTGACACCCTGCACGGCGTCGATCTCAACGAACGCGAGATCGAGAAATGCCGCCAGCGCCATCGCGATTCCCCGCGCATTCACTTCCATGCCGGCGACCTCCACGCCTGGCTGCTGGCGAATCCCGCGCCCCGGACCATCCTCGTCACCAACGGCGGTGTCTTCGAGTATCTCCTCGAGGATGAGTTGCGTGCCCTCTTTGCCGAACTGCGCCACTCCTGCTCCCCCTGCCTCGTCGCCGTCACCGAGTCCATCGCCGACGATCACGACCTCGACGCCGAGCCCCACTCCATCGCCTACGGCCGCGAGTTTGCCTTTTCCCACAACTACCCTGCCATCCTGCGCGACACCGGCTTCGCGATCGAGTGGCAGCGCAACCGCCCCACCCAGCCCGGCGAGGAAAGCCACCCCGTCCGCTGGTATCAACTCCTCGCCAGCGGCGTCGGACCCGTGGCGAAGTAGCCGCCGTCGCCGGGCGGTGACTGGATGCCCTGAAACCCCGCCCCGGCGGGCGCTTCGTCCCACCGCCTTCCCTCCGTGCTCTGCCCTTCCGATCAGACCCTCTTTCATCGCCGATCAGACCCGGTCTGATCGGAACGGCCGCCGCCAGGATCAGAGAACCAGCACCTCATACTCGTATTTCAGAGTCACTTCCCCTCCGGCAGGCACATCGACCGTCCAGCGGAGTTCCCGGCGTGGATTGATCGAATAGACGCCCGACTCCAACAGCTCCGATGCGGGGTCGCCCTCTGCCGACACCAGCCTGCCGGAGAATGCCTTCACCACGAGCATCGATATCGCAGCCGCCCGGTGATTGCCCACTGTCACCGATCCCGACACGCGGGTCCGATAGCCATCCCGGCCGCCGAGCCGAAGGTCCTCCCGGCTTTCCGGCACTTCATTTTCGACCGCCCGCTTGCTCACACTCAGTGCCCGATTGATCCTGACCTGGGTCTCGGCACCGGGATTCGCCCAGGAGGAAAGTTGTTGGCCAATGAACTGGCCTTTTTCGACCAGGGCCGCCGGTCCCGTCGTCATCGGGAAGCCAAACGGATTTCGAAAGACCACCACATCCCACGCCGCCTCCTCATCATCGCCTTCCTGCGACCGGCGGTCGTACTCGGTGACCGGCCTGCCCTGGGCATCGCGCAGATCCGGAATACGCCACCACACCGCCCTCCGGTAGTCGGCTTCGGCCGTCTCGACGGTCACCTGCCTGGCTTCCCCGACCGCAAGACGGTGCTTGCCGATCGATCGATAGTGGAGATCCACGCCCTCACCCGCCTCGGGTGCCGCTGGAAAGAACCCGTTTGGCGCCACTCGATTCGAAGCGAGGTCGATCTGTTGCGTGAGTCCATTGTCAAAACCCGGGATTCCCGCCTGACGACTCTGGATCACCTGTTGGAAAAACTGCCGCCACGTGCTCTGAAGGGCGAGGGGAGAATCGACCGAGGCAAAGCGGACGCTGGGAAAGCCGGAGATCAGCCGCAACTCCGTGTCCGGGAGTTCGGCCCACTCATTTCGGATCGCCGCTGTCTGGGAGACTGACAGCCGCTTCGGCTGACTCAGATCGATGCGATAGGCCGGCGCCCACGACAGGCCCCTCGTGATGAACTCGATGGCCACCCTGTCACCCGCCTGACCCGAGATGGCCAGACCCGGCCGCTCCCGTTCCAGCGCCGGCCATTCGTCAAAAGCCACCCGGCGCACCTCTCCCTCTCGCAACGACAACCAGCGACCCTCCTCCGTCTTGAGCAGGATGGTGCCGGTCTCGGCCGGCTGGACGGCATCACCACGCAGAAACAGCGATGACGAAGACCGGTCCCCAAGGATCGTCGGGTAGTCACGGCTCCACGTCTTTTTCTCCGGCTCTCCCGGTTCGCCCAGGAGGACTCCCGTCACCGTGTCCTCCTCCAGATGCAGCGTCACCCGGCGACCGGCGAGTTGCCGCAAGAGTCGCGGTTGGGTCCATTCCGCCAGCGGCAACGGCTCACGGATGGTTTCCACCGAAACAGTCACCGGCTTTTGACCCGCGACCCAGAGAGTGCCATGGACGACATCGACCGGCGCATCCACGACCCATTTCCCGGTTGCCGGGATCTTTCCGGTCATTCTCACGACAGCCAGCCCATTTTTGAACAGTGACAGGGACTCCAGATTTGGTTTCACCGCATCTTCTCCAAAAGAGACACCCAGCGACCCGATGGCGGACAAGGAAACAGCGAGGATTCTTTTCATGCCGACAGGCTATCACCGGCGGCAGGTTGGTTTGTCAGGGAGTTGTAAAAATTGAAGGAAAAGAGATCGCCCCGCCCGATCACGTATCCCCGATCGCATATCGCCCTTCCCGATCCGCCCCTGTCTCATCGCCGATCGAAGAGGGTATCATCGGATAACCGCCTGAGATGGCGACCACCACCTCACACGCTGATACCGCCGCCGCCGCCCCGCGGCGACACGATGCCGCCCCCATCCCAGTCAGGGGCCGGCGATTGAGGAGCGCCACGGCCGCACTGCCCCCACCGGAGGAAAAAGCCGATTCCTGCCTTGACCGAAGTTTAGCGCGGACGGTAAACTCTCGCTCGTTGCAGCGAATCGGCTCCGCCGCTCGCTGAACAAAGCGACCGATCGCGAAATCGGATAACACACTGTTCGCTTCAAGAAATGCCCTTCAACATCCAGTTTGAGCGAGTGCCGCACGGTTACGCGGCTCATAGCGCCAAGGAAGGAGAGCAGCTTAGGGCAATTACCAGAGAATTCATTTCCTACGAAGCTGGAACTCTGTTTATTGATCGTCTCGAGGGAATTTCGCGGACAATTTTGGGGCACATCCCTTTCGAAAAGCGTCCCCTTGAGTCGACAATTGATCACTTGGTCGCGCTCATCAATGCGGATGGTTCAGCGACCGTTTATATCAACGAACTTCTGCCGCAGATTTCCATGCGAGCGAAGAGAGCGATCAAGAAGGGAAGCTTCGTAACCCTTGACGATATACTGGATGTTCAGCGCCTGACGTATGAGGGTATTGGTATTGCAAAGGATGTCGGAATCGTTGTCGTTCTGTCATCCGGTTGGCGGAAGGGGCTTTTTTACGATTTAAACCCTATTTGTCCGCCAGATTTTGTAGAACGGGATTTCGACGTCGAGGCAACGCTTGGACAATACTATGCCTATATCCTGTTCCAGAATCTTCTCGCGATACCAGAAGCAACTTGGGAGGAGTTGCGTAATCAGGATTGGTTCCCGTTCATCCACCTGCCGCATGATCTGGTCCAGCGCATCATCCAATATGCTAGTGAAGGAAGAACCGTGGATGATATGTTGGATGAGATTGCGGAGGAGACTAGAAAATTGGTTGGAGAACGACTGGGAGAATGGAAGGCGAACCCAATTCTTGAGAAACATTTCAAAATCTTTGAGAAAGCCTATGAAGAGTTTTGCGAAGATGATTTCATCAGTGCGACAGGCTTGCTTTTCCCGCGGATAGAAGGTGTTCTGCGATCGAACTTCCTTGAAGTTGCGCCTTCCGGTCGAGCAACGCAGGGAAATCTCGTTTCTGCGGCGATTGATCATGCGGAACTGCCTCCCCATGAAGGAAGCCTTTTGCTGCCGGAGCGTTTCCGAAGATTCTTGGTCGATCACTATTTTCGTGGCTTCGATCCGAACGATCCCGATTGCCTATCTCGTCATACTGTTGCCCACGGAGTAGCTCCAGTGGAGTTGTTCAACAAGAAAGGCGCAACACTGGGATTTTTGGTACTCCTTCAACTCTTGGCGCTGATCCCAATACAGAAAAGCGAACAAGACGCGTCTGAGCAACCCGTTACCCCGCCGTGAGTTGACATGAACCAGTTGCATCCGACACATAACCCAGTTGAATCCGACACTTAACCCTGTTGCGACGCGGCAATCCCGGCAGCAGGCCGCCAGCGCTCGACGCTCGCTCATAAACTGCCCACCTTCCTCGACAGTTCTCGAACCACTCGCCGTCGCAGAGGCCGGCAGATCGCCCCCGGCTCGATGTTGTCATCCACGCCGCCTCGACGAGGGCGGAGAGGTCCGATCCGGGACGGATAGACCCCAGATCGCGCGATCGGACTTTTACCCCTCTTTCGGATCACTCCCGCACCACCCGCCGGATGGGCGCCGGCCGGAAAGGGCGTTTCCACTTCCAGACACGACAATTCCGTCCCCGGAAAGGGCGCTTCCGGGGACGGAAAGCCGAATTCGACTGACCGGAATGGCGTTTCCGATCACGGAAACGGGATTTCCGTTTGGGGAATCGCATTTTCCGTTTCCGGAAACGCGGTTCCCGGAAACGGAAAGGTGGATTCCGTCGCCGGAAACGAGCTTTCCGGGAGCGGAAACGGCGTTTCCCTTTCCGGAAATGCCGTTTCCGGAAAGCGAATCGTCGATTTTTCACCGGAAAACGGCATTTTTCTTTATTTTTCGTAATTACTGGAAACAAGCCAGTTCCTGATCGCCGGTTGGAGGGGCGGGGCGCCGGGGGTGGAAAAAAATGATGAGCGGTCGCGTTTTTTTGAAAAAAAGGCTTGGCAGACGGCGGATTTTTTTCTGAGATGGCCGGGAACAACTTCCCCGGAAATCATGCCGTATTACGATGAGCCTGGAGTGCGCTGGGACGATCCG